>NZ_QFFJ01000001.1:1545126-1854152 GCF_003308995.1 Chitinophaga flava
CGCCTGCATTCTTCCGGATATTCGTATATCCGTCCTTGTCTTGTACCAGAGCCATCTGGGCGCATACCTGCTGTGCCCACAGCATCAGAATTAATCCACTGATATATTTCATCTTGTTAGCGTTACTGAGGAGGAAACGGTACCGGTGTTACACCCAGTTCTGACGCCAGCTGATTGATTTTGGCCGGTGTCCCCAGGCTTTTTTGCAGGTCTTCCAATCTCAGGTTATTGTTTCTACTTTTAAAAAGAAATGTTTTAAACGGGTAACTATTGGCTTCGCGGCTGAAAGCCTCTGCTCCGTTTTCCAGCAATGCCTGCGCGAAATTATCAAGTTTGTTTTTTAGTACAGGCAATAATACTTCGAGCTGACGCAGGCTGTTTTCCAGTCTGCCCAGGAATTCCCTTACGGCCGGTTGTTCGATATAGGCGAGCTTTTCCAGCTGTTTTCGTATAGCCGTGCACTCCATATTCGCCCAGTCTTTGGCCGCCAGTACGGGCACCTGCCATTCCTGTTGCTGGGACTTCCAGTAATCACCTCTGCTTTTTACCTGATGTACAATAAATCCCGGCAGCTCTATCGCTGTGAGATAACCTCCATGACAGCAGCCGGTATCAATACCATAGGTATTGTTTCGGATAACCGGTTGATCACCTACCACGTGGTGCCCATAGATCACCGGTTTTTCTCCGGTATAATAATCTGTCCAGTAAGTACCTTCCGGGTATTTTTTCTCCAGATGTCTTTCACCTGCAGTGGAGCCACTGAGCACATCTTCCCGCTGTTCGTTCAGCTGCAGATCATGTTCCAGCGCAGCATGTACGATAATGGCCTCAGGGGTTTCATAGTAATATCCCAGCTGCCCTGCCCAGCTTAGAAAATCAGGATATTCCGCACCCAGCTGAACTTTCACAATTTCCTGAGCATAGTTCAATACGCCATTCACGTGTTTTCGTTCATGGTTGCCCGCCAGCACCAGGGAGCCGGGCCTGTTTCTAAAAAAATGGTATACTTCCTTTGATTTATTGCCGCGATCTATAATATCGCCCAGAGAGATCAACACATCTTCATCGGTGAGGCCCATCTGTTGGATCAACATCATCAGTTCATCAAAGCAACCATGAATATCTCCGATGATAAAATGCCTCATTGTTTTCATACAGGTAAAGGGACTGCTTTGACAGCAAATTACTAAAACTCTTTGTACATCAGTATTCCATTCTGAAACTCTTTTTATTGTTTTGATAGTACTTTTTACGTCTGACTTCGTTTTTTTTTAAAAAAAAGAGAGTGCAATTATGCGGACGAAGAACTTAGAAGACGTTTTCAAAAAATCAGGAATACCAGATTCTACATTTGTTAAACCGCCGAAATATGGCGATATACTCGTTTCATTGCGCACTAAAGGCAGATGCCTTATTGTGGAAGGGCCTTCAGGCATTGGCAAAACCACCTGTGTGCGAAAAGTACTCGAAGAGCTTCGTATAAAAGGGAAATTTTCCATGCTATCTGCACGAAAATCAGAAGACCGGCAAAAAATCGATCAACTAACCCAACAAGCAAATAACGGTATCGTTATCATTGATGACTTTCATATTCTACCGCAGGAATCCAAAGACGCTATTGCCAATTACATGAAAATTCTGGCAGACGAAGAACGGGATAACGACAAATTGATTTTACTGGGAATTAACAAAGCCGGTGATTCTCTGATCAAACTAACACCAGATCTTAATAATCGTATTGACACCATCAAATTGGTGAAAAGCCCGGAGGATAAAGTGAGAGAACTTATCAGTAATGGTGAAACTGCTTTAAAAATAAAAATAGCTGCAAAAGAAGAGATCATCCGGCTATCAAAAGGCAGCTTTCATATAGCTCAGTTATTGTGCAATGAGCTCTGTATTTATGAAGATATCCTGGAAGAACAAACTACTGTCAAGCACCTTCGCGTTGAGGCCAATGTAATTCTGGAGAAGGTTATAGAGGAATTCAAACGGATATATAATTCGTTAGCCCAGTCTTTTGCTTCAGGCTCCCGGCTAAGGAGAGAAGGCAGGGCCCCCTACCTTCATCTGCTTTTCTGGCTGTCCCGTTCTGATGACTGGACCATACAAATAGACGATATTATAAGGCAACACCCTAAACACAAAATTAGTGTCAAACAGGTGGTAGATAAGGAGTTTCTTTCCCGGCTAATTCTCCACAACCCGGATATAAGCAATGTGATTCACTATGATGCCAATGCAAGGATACTTACTATAGAAGATCCCAAGTTCATGTTTTACTTAAAGAATATGTACTGGGAAAAATTCGCCAAAGAATTAGGTTACATTAACGTAGCTCTTGAATATGAATATGATTTCGCCTTGTCTTTTGCCGGTGAAGACCGCAAACTGGCAGAACATATATACGATCACCTCGCCTATAATCAGGTAGCAGTATTTTATGACAAAAACGAACAGCACAGAATCCTGGCAGAAAATGTAGAAGAGTTTCTGCGCCCCATTTATGAGAAAAAGGCCAGGTATGTGGTTCCGCTGCTCAGTACATCCTATCCTCAGAAAATCTGGACAAAATTTGAATCAGATAGTTTCCGGGAACGGTTTGAAGAGGGATCCATCATTCCTGTATGGTTTAGTAACACCACCAAAGCTATGTTTGACGAATCCCTTAAATATGGGGGAATCCGTTTTAATGTAGACGAAGATATAAAACAGGAAGCGATAAATATTGCCGAAAGTCTGCTTCAATGTCTGGAAGAAGATAAACTCACCAAAGGAACCTCAAAGGTTATCAACACAAAATACAATTCAAAAGAACAGAAGAAAACACCCGCACAAAAAAATAAAAAACAGGCATCTGTAACAAAAAAGAAAAAAAATACACCGGAAAAAACAACCCGGAAAACGACTCCCTCTTCCAGGAAACCCACAAAACCGCCCATACAGCAGGGATCATTGTTTTAACATGGTGCTTCTCCCCTGCACAAACAGGCCATATGCAATACCGGATTAAAGGCGTATCAATAGCAATGATCTCTGGAAAAGGTTTAAAAGAAAGAATAGCGGGATTCTGCAGACCATGAAAGCCAGCATGCTTTCTACACCATCTATATGTACTACTATCACTACCGGTCTTATCTGGGGACTGAAAAAGGTTTCGATAGTGAGCAGATAAAAGATAAGATGAATGATATTTTCCTGGGATTAGCGTGGAAAAACGGCTAATAATAACCTACAAATTCAAAACCGGTAGTAACACTCAAAAAAACCGGTAGCGCTTGCGGCACTACCGGCAGGGCGCTGTTTTCTCAAAACTGCCCGTTTGAGCTCATATCTAACAATCCTGTACATGACGATTAAACAGTCACTCAAACTTTACAAAAGTATGAAATTTTCTACGCTTAGGATTCCTTCATATCAGCAATGAAAGAAATTTCGCAAAACCCCTCCCCATTCCCCTACTGATATCTTCGTTCAAAAAAATATCTGACTTTTCTCTTGACTCTTACCTTACGTCATACCCTATATTTGTCCCAATAAGGTATAAATCCAAACGATGAACAACTATTCTGTAAAGAAGCTCTCTCAACTGGCAGGTGTGAGCGTGCGCACCTTGCACCTCTATGACAAGATGGGCTTGCTGAAACCTTCTGTTCGTACCGCGGCCGGGTACAGGCTTTATGGCGAAAAGGAGCTGTTACGTTTACAGCAGATACTCTTTTACAGGGAACTGGATTTCCCGCTGAAAGACATCTGTACCATTCTGGATGATCCTGCATTTGATCTGGTGCAGGCGCTGGAAGGGCATATCAAAGCGCTATCAGCCAGGAAGGAAAGGATAAACACATTGATTGGTACCATAGAAAAAACATTGGTAACACTTAAAAAAAAGTCCATGTTACACGTAGAAGATTTATACGAAGGTATGCCACAGGAAAAGATGGTCGCCTACAGAAAAGAAGCCATGTCTAAATGGGGCCAGGATACTATTTTATCAGTAGAAGCTACCTTACACAGTTTTGATCAGGACGAAATGGCAACGATGCAAACAGAGTTGCAGGATATCACGGTACGGTTAACCACACTCATGTCTGAAGATCCTGAAAGCGAGGCTGTACAACAATGTATAGCCAGGCGCTACGAGATCATCACGCAACTGACCGGCGGGCAGGAAATAGCTGGCAAACTGGAATATCTCAGAAACCTGGGAGAGTTATATGTATCCAACAACCCGGGCACTTCCACCAATATGCTACCAGACAATCAATTGTCACTTTTTATGCAAAAAGCGACCGGTTATTATCTTAAAAAGAAAAAACAATAAATATGATAGGGCTGGCTGAAAAGGTCAGCCCATCATGCTTCTTCTGTCAGTAGTTTCCTTAACTGGCTGTTAAAACCAGTTACATGATCACCCAGTTTTGAGAAGAAAGTTTTGTCAAAATTCTCTACAGTTACCACAGCTTTTTTAATAATTTTTTTGCCTTCTTCTGTCAGGTAAACTGTCTTTGCTCTGGTATCGGTGGAATGTTCCCGACGCTGCACAAATCCTTTTACCTGCAAGGTTCTCAGGACAGTGGAGGTGGTCATGGGGTCGATTTTCGTATGAGAAGAAAGCATTATCTGCGTTACATCCTGCTTGTTTAATGTCAGCCAATGGATGCTGGCCATCAGTACAAATTGGGAATGGGTTAAGTCATACTGCTCCAACGCCTTTTTTATTTCCCTTTGCCACAGGCTGGTTACCTGCCATAGCAGGAAACCAGAACTGTCATCAGCATGCTTCGCACTAAAGGTATTATCAGTCGATTTCATTTGCATTCATTTTTGAAACAATTAAATTAAAATCATTTTCCCCGATTTCAAAAAAACCAAAACGAAATGGATATCCCCATGATTTTTTATTCTGAATAAATTCCAATTGGTCTATCAATGGAATAATCTGCGCTTCGCTACAATCCCGGAATTGAATATTTCTTCTGTAGGGTTCAAAATCTTCGGTCATTTTGAACTGGTATACTTCTTCATCCATCACTTCTCCGACAGCAGTAAAAGCCTGGCATTTTTCTACTCCGGTCATGGTTTGTTTGGCAGAATAAATAATAATCCCGTCTCCTTTTTTCATTCGTTTTAAGGGGGCCTGCTTACCATGACAAACCTGTATAAAATTGCCACTCACACCCCGCAAAGTATGTTCTTTTGATATACTAGCCATCCAGTATTTTCTCATATGCTGATTTTTTTAGCGTGTTCAATTTGATTAGCGACATCTTCCGGCATGTGATCCATAATATTTTTTGCCACCAGTTTTACCCAGAGAGAAGACAGCAAACCCTTAACAGACATGGTAACGGTGATTTTTAATCCTTCCGGCGTTTCTTCATAGAGATGATCACCATACATTTTTGCCAAAGGGAAACTGGTCATATCTGTAAACCTTTTGTTGGGGATGATTTCCATCAGCCGGATTTTTACTTTTGGACCGCCTTTGGGTTTAAGGATGAAATGTTCTCCCACTTTAAATTCTCCCTGTAGTTTTGAGAATTCCACACCGCCGTCCCAGTTTTTCCAGTTGTCGATGTCTGTAGTGAGTTTCCAGATCTGTTCTTTAGTGATTTCTTTAGTAACTACGGAATAGGATTTTGTCCACATGTTTTTTATGTTTTACGATTATATGTACAAATATAATAAGTACACTTATAATAACAAAGCTTATCTTCCTATAGTTAGCAGACTTATAATTCAATTAATTGATTATCAATTTTTTAAAATCAAATATTTTTTTTAGAAAGATTTACCAAACCGAACGGCAGGTAAGCCAGAGAGGGGCATATAGATCCGAAAAAACAACAACACCGCTATTACTCAGGGTTATATGAATAAAATCGGGCTGACTTCAAAAGCCAGCCCAACATATCTCTACAATTATCCTTTATACTAATTAACTACTATTTCAAATAATCTTTCAGCTTTTCACCCGCTAATTCACCATTTGTTTCAACTCCTTGCTGGCCGATAACCTCCCTGTTCTTATTCAACTTTAACAAGAGATTATACCAATAATCGCCTCCCATGGAAGATACAAGGTTCATCCTTATAAGTAAATAATCACTTCCATTTTGGGTTGTATGCCCAATGTAAGTTGGCAACATTAAGGAAGCATCTCTGATTGCAGATTCCAATTCAACCTGCCTGTTATTTATCAGCAAAACCGCATTTTTTTCCTTTAACTCATTTATAATGTTAGCTGAATCAGATGGAGTATTTAACGAATCAACAACATCAAGAACACTTTGAAGATATAATACACACTGAATATTATCAATCGAATTCTTAAAATAAGTTACCTGCATCGTATCATTAACAGGGAAATAGGCAGACCTGATTTCCTGCTCATGGTAAACACCGTCAGACAACAATTTGACCGCCGTTGTCACAGTATCCTTCATATTTACAGATACGGAATCATTCTCCTGATGACTACCGTGGCAGCCAGAACAAGAGATCAATTGAATAGATAATGAAAATAGACCAAGGATCAGATATATCCTCATATATTCTTGGAAGAATTTCAGCATGCGTAAACGAAGTTAATTAGGAGATCTGTCCCATTTTTCCACTTAATCCAACCTTTCCTAGTCAACGGAGAATTCTGAACAGAATTAGATGGAGTATACATGAATAAACTATTCAGGTGGATCTTGCCGGGCCAACATTAATAGGTTATCGATGTATTCACAGGTACAGGAATTTTTTTACTTTTTGAAAAAGGTATATCTGGCTTAAGGGACAATCTATACTTTGTAAAAATAACTAAAGCTTTTCTTTTTTCAATCCCACCTTAATGTAAGGTTGCCCGAAGCAATTATAATCAAATTTACTCCAGATAAAGAATAAGATCCCATAAAGAAATCCGTATCTGTCGTAGTTTCAGCATTCATAAAGTGTCCCTATCTCAAAAGTAAAAATCAGTAACCGACATATTTGTTATATCTATCCATAAAAAATCTGATTTTTCACTTGACGCCTATATTACATCATGCGGTGAATAACACACCCATGTATCAAATTCATTACCTTTGAATTATATAAGGGCAGAAAGCTATGACAACCAAACTCATTCCCACTGAATCACTGGTACAATTCTACAAACGCACCGGTCAGGACATTCCATCAGAACTTCTCCAGGAATCCGGCAAAGCACATTTCAATGTTCGTGAAACCCTTACTACTACCCGTAAAACACCTTTCAACCGACGCGACTATTTCAAAATATGCCTGAGCCAAACTCCTGTAAAAGCAAGTGGCACCCTGTTGTATAATGATCAGGAAATACCGCTCAATCAATGCTGTATGATTTTTACCAATCCTGCGGTGCCCACTTCCATAGAAGTAAATGTACCGTTTAACCGCTTTTATTGTTTATTCAACGCGCCATTTATCGAAGGATGTATCCCCTCTGATATACAACACGCCTGCCCTCTGTTCAATCCTTCCCTACTGCCGGTAATACCACTCACAAAAGAAGAAAGACAACGGATAAGCACATACTTCATGCAAATGCAAGTGCTGCAGGACACCGACTATCCTTTTAAATGGGATATGATACGCAACCTGCTGCAACTGCTCATTCATGAAGGCATCCGCTTACAACAAAACCACGAGACACCGGCTTCTTTGGTGCGCGACCGGCTCGTGAATGATTTCTTCGCCTTACTGAACAAACAGTTCCCGGTAGATTCACCTGAATCTCCTTTGAAATTATTAACACCAGCCCATTTTGCCGGTCTGCTACATGTGCATGTAAACCATTTAAACAGCGTAGTAAAAAAACATACGAATAAAACCACCCGCGAAATTATTCATGAACGTGTAATCACCGAAGCGAAAACGTTGCTGCGTAATACCAACTGGAACATCTCAGAGATTGCCTATGCACTGGGCTTTGAATACCCTTCTCACTTCAATAAATACTTCAAGCAGTTTACCACCCAAACACCTTTGGAGTTTCGCATGGGGAGGAAAACGGTAATATCAGGGAAGTTATCTTGATTCCTAAGCAACCGGAGCCACATTTGATTTGTATAACCATTCCTTTGAAACGTGTAATTTCCATAGTAACCGGCCTTCCTAACTTTACAGCGCTAATTTAAAGCAACAAGTATGAGAAGGATCAAAGAATCTAGAATAGGTTGGAATACAATCATGTCGCTATGCCTGATACCATTATCGGGGTTTGCCATGGACATATTTATTCCCTCCCTACCCGACATGGCGGTGCAACTACACACTTCACCGGCCTCTATTCAACTTACGCTTTCACTCTTCATCATCAGCTATGGTATTTCGCAACTGATCGTAGGTGGACTGATTGACATCTATGGCCGATATATGCCGAATATGATATCAATACTGGTATTCAGTGCGGCTAGCTTTATCATTGCTTACTCTACCAATCTGCAGATGATCTATGCTATGCGTATACTACAGGGATTTACCGTAGCAGTGATTGCAATAAGCAAGCGCGCCTTTTTTATAGACATCTATAAAGGAGAAGCCTTAAAGAAATACACGAGCATGTTCTCGGTGATCTGGGCTATCGCGCCAATTGTAGCACCTTTCCTGGGTGGATTTTTTCAGACAACCTGGGGTTGGTCTTCCAACTTCATGTTCCTGGGATACTTCGGATTAGTGTTCTTCATGGTTGAACTGATCATTGGCGGCGAATCGATGAAAGTGGCACAGCCATTCAGTGTACAGTCAATGGCACAAACGTACGGCAGCATGATCAAAACACCGGATTTTACCTCTGGTCTGGTAGTACTCGGACTAGCCTATGGTATGATATTACTGTATGGTATGTGCAGTCCATTTTTGATTGAGCATCAGTTACATTTCTCCGCCGCAACAACAGGCTATTGCTCATTGTTCTCCGGAGTGTCGGTGATGATCGGCGGATCGGTATCAAGAATACTGGTGAGTAAACCATTGGGCAAAAAAATGATGCTGGCCAGTGTAATACAGTTATTGGCGGTAGCCATTATGATACCGCTGACACGCTACTACCACAATTTATCTACGCTGTTAATATATGTCTTCCTGCTGCACAGCACAGCCGGATTCATCTTCAATAATCTGATGTCGTATTGTTTGATCCGCTTTCCCCAATATGCAGGCAAAGCAAGCGGTTTAACAGGCGGCGGTTTTGCAGTAGTGACTTCTATATTGAGCTCTTTGATGATCAATACCATTTCCATCACCAACCAGGTAACACTGGGAATAGCTTATGGTATTATAGCTGTTATGATATTCCTGTTCCTGATAAAAACGAAATGGAAAGAGGCAGAAGAAAGAAAACCGGAGGGGAATGAAATAGTAGAAGAACAACCACTTCCAATACAATCAATACCAGTAGAAGCGTAATGGATAAGAGATGATTATAAAGTTTGTAATGCTGGGGATGGGAAAATATTGTATAAAGAAAAAGCCGCTATAGTAGCGGCTTTTTTATAATTTTTTGTTTATGACAATACTTATCGAACACCTTCTTTACACCCGATTTTCAGACACAACCTATTGACTTAAAATGAAAAAGGTTACTGTTTTTTAGTTAAAACAGTAACCTTCCTGTTTGTGGAGATGGCGGGAATCGAACCCGCGTCCAAACATATTCGCCGAAAGCTTTCTACATGCTTATTTATGCATTGGTTTGTCGGAACTCAGCAGGGGCATAACGAACCAACCTCGTTCTTATCCGTTTAGCTTCAGCGCTCACTCACAGAAACCATGAGCACCTATCCCTATGGGTTTGATGATTCAGCGGCGGGAGTCGCATAAGGCGACAACTCCAGGCGGCTATAATGGGTGTCTAATCTCTGATTAGGCAGCCATGGCGTAGTTAGATTCGCCATATAAAGTTTGAATATTCAGATTAACGTGCTAATTATCCAACGCACGGCATGCTTACACTTTCAAAGACCTATGCTGTCAAAACCAGGCATCCCCGATTTGATCTGAACTACAAATATACGAAAAAAATATGGATTACGGAAAAACCGTAATCCATATCTCTAAAATATTAAAATGATTTAGAACCACTTACTGATGATATTCCGCCAGAAGTCGAGTCCGTTAGCCAGCAACAGCAGGCCGAACAGTATCACCATACCAGCGATCTGAGCGTATTCCAGGAATTTCTCACCAGGTTTACGGCCGGTAATGATCTCATACAGCAGGAAGAGCACGTGTCCTCCGTCCAGCGCCGGAATAGGGAGAATATTCATGAAAGCCAGGATAATAGACAGGAAAGCTGTCATCTCCCAGAAGGTGAGCCAGTCCCAGGCTTCAGGGAACAGGTTACCAATACTCATAAAACCACCCAGTGACTCACTTACCTTCACTTCTTTGGATACGAAGATCAGTCTGAGTTGTTGTACATATCCTACCAGCTTATCAATACTCATCATAAAACCAGCAGGGATAGCCTGTGGTAAGGTATAATTCACAACTTTATAATCGAAGAACTTCTCCGGATCCTGTGGATAGATACCCAGTTGGGCTTTATTATCCAGTTTCACCGGAATGGTCAGAGAGTCTTTCCCTCTCAGAATACCGATCGTCACTTCTTCATTCTTATGTTTACGCAGCTCCTTGGCGAAATCTGTGAAATAAGGCACAGAGAGGTTGTTGATAGACAGCATCTGATCACCAGGTTTGAACATACCGCCTTTGTCAGCGATCGATCCTTTTTCGAACCGGTCTGCATAATACGGATAACGTACATAGGCAAAAGGTTCCTTCTGTTTCAGCAGTGCGTTGATAAAGCCTGCAGGAACCGGGAAACTCATTTCTTTTCCATCGCGGACTACTTCAATGCTTTTAGCTTCACGCAAAATCACTTTACCAGTGATAGCGCCAAACCGATCTACTTTCTGGTGATTGACAGATACGATTTTATCGCCGTCGCGCAGACCTATACTTTGCGCCAGAGAGTCTACTGTAACGCCGTATTTCACTGCATCGGTAGGCAGATATTTTTCGCCCCAATGCCATAAGATCATGCTATAGATAAGAATAGCCAGGAGAACGTTAACTGTCACACCGCCTACCATAATGATCAGCCGCTGCCAGGCTGGTTTGGCTCTGAATTCATAGGGTTGCGGTGGTTTAGCCATGGCTTCCTTGTCCATGCTTTCATCTATCATACCGGATATTTTTACATATCCGCCTAGTGGCAACCAACCAATACCGTATTCTGTTTCTCCTTTTTTGATTTTAAAGAGAGAGAACCATGGGTCAAAGAATAAATAGAATTTTTCTACCCTGGTTTTAAACAATTTGGCGGGGATAAAGTGGCCTAACTCGTGCAATACGACCAGTATAGAGAGTGACAGTAATAACTGCCCGGCTTTCACCAATATTACCTCTGTTGTCATTTACTTTATTTCTGCTTTAATCTGCCCAAGATATCGGATTTCACAGATATTCCGGCAAAACTATTTGTTAATTTTCAACGGTTATTTTAGATAACGATAGAATTGATAAGGGATGCAGCGTGTTCACGCGCAGCATTATCGCATTCATAATAATCGTGTAAAGTGGGTGCTTCGATAAATGGAATTTTGGCTATTGTTTCTTCAATTACCTCTGTCATCTGTAAGAATCCGATCCGGTTGCGGAGGAAAGCATGTACTACCTCTTCGTTGGCTGCATTCATCACGCAGGCGGTGTTTCCTCCTTTGTGCATTGCATCTATAGCGATAGCAAGGTTACGGAATGTTTTGGTATCCGGCTGCTCAAAAGTGAGGGACGGATAATTCCGGAAGGAAAACCGGGGAAACTCATTGGCCAGACGGTCAGGGTATCCCAGTGCGTATTGTATAGGCAGTTTCATGTCGGGCAGGCCCATCTGAGCTTTCAGGGAACCGTCCACAAACTGAACCATGGAATGTATAATAGATTGAGGATGAATCACTACCTCAATATTTTCAGGCTGAAGACCAAACATCCAGCGGGCTTCGATCATTTCCAGCCCCTTGTTCATCAGGGTGGCACAGTCGATGGTTATCTTAGCGCCCATGCGCCAGTTAGGGTGCTGCAGGGCATGATCTTTTTTTACATTGATGAGGAAGTTAGGCTTTTTACCCAGAAAAGGACCGCCGGAAGCGGTGAGTATCACCTTTTCTACTTTGCTGAAAGGCTCTCCTACCAGACATTGGAAAATGGCGGAATGTTCTGAATCTACCGGAATGATAGGCACATTTTTTCTGCGTGCGGTGGCCATTACGATATCTCCGGCTACTACCAGGGTTTCCTTGTTGGCCAGAGCTACCGGGGTACCCTGTTCAATGGCAGACAAGGTAGGAGCCAAACCGGCAAAACCGATAATGGCGGCGAGCATCATATCGATAGAACTCCAGGAAGCTACTTCCACCATGGCTTTGGCACCGGCAAATACTTTGATGCCTTTGTCAAACAATACGTCTTTTACCTGTTTATATTTCTCCTCACTGCCAATCACCACAGCGTTGGGCTTAAATTTCAACGCCTGCTCGATCAGGAGGTCGGCGTTCTGTTGCGCAGTCAGCACTTCCACGCTGAATTTGTCGGGGTGTGCTGCGATCACTTCCAGTGCCTGTATACCAATGGATCCGGTGGACCCGAATATGGCAATTCTTCGTTTATTCATTACAGTGATTTACTTTTTTATCTTCAATTAACCGGAAAAGAGTGACCGGCCACCTGTTGATGGTACCGGATGCTACGATTATCTCCACTTTCGCTTATGGCTGCACATACCTGGTCAGTTCATCGGCCAGTTTTCTGTCATTGCTTAAACGTGGTACTTTGTTCTGTCCTCCCAGTTTTCCAATAGCTTTCATATAATCAATGAAACCCTGTTTGCGTACGGTCCTTATTTTAAGGGGTTGTAATATATTACCGGTTAAAAGGTCATTATAATAGATGTTCTTCTGACGGAGGTTCTGGTCTACCTTCATTGCAAAAGCCTTCAGGTCTTTGGGGGTATTTTCAAACTCCACAAACCATTCATGGAAGGGCAGTTCTCCACTGGTCTGCACCATAGGGGCCACCGTAAATTCCGTGATATGGACATTTTCTTCCGCAGCTGCTTTCATCAGACTGTATTCCACTTCTTCTCCGATCACGTGTTCACCGAAGGCTGAAATAAAATGTTTGATCCTCCCGGTTACCAACAAACGGTATGGATTGGTGGAGATGAATTTCACCGTGTCGCCCAGGTTATATCCCCACAATCCGGCGTTGTTGTTGATGACCATAGCGTAATTTACGCCGGTTTGAACATCTTTCAGCGACAGCCGGGTAGGATTTTCATTAAAAATTTCCTGTGCAGGTATAAACTCATAGAAAATACCGGAATTGGCATTTAATAAAAGGCCTTCCTGCTCCTGCGAATCCTGGAAGGCAAAAAAGCCTTCAGAAGCAGGGAACGTTTCAATTGTATGGATGGGACTGCCAATGGAAGCCATCAGTTTAGCCCGGTACGGCTCAAAGTTGACTCCACCGTACACCATCACATCAAAATTTTTAAATATTTCTTTAATCTTCTTACCGTTGGTACGTTCCATCAGGCGGTCGAAATACATCTGTACCCAGGGTGGAATGCCACTGATCAGTGTCATATCCTGGTTGATGGTTTCTTCCACAATCCTGTCCAGCTTGGTCTCCCAATCGTCTATGCAATTTGTTTCATATGTAGGAAGCTGGTTGGTACGCAGATAGCGGGGTATATGGTGGTTTACGATCCCACTGAGGCGTCCGGTGGGGATACCACCTACCCTTTCCAGTTCAGGAGAACCGGAGAGGAAGATCATTTTACCATCAGCAAAAGCCGTATTACCGGTTTCGCCCATATAGTTGAGCAGAGCATTCCGGGCGGTATCTATATGATTGGAAATAGAATCTTTGGAGATAGGGATATATTTAACGCCACTGGTAGTACCGGAAGTTTTGGCCAGATAGATAGGCAGACCTTTCCAGAGCACATTTTGTTTGCCCTCTTTGATTCTTTCTATATATGGTTTAAACTGCTCGTAATCCCGGATCGGTATAGCTTGTTTAAATTCATCGTAAGTACGTACTGCATCCAGTTTATGGTCATTTCCGAACTCCGTTTTTTTGCCTGTCTTTATCAGTTCATCCAGGATTGCCTCTTGGTCTTCCACCGCCCTGAGCATTTCCTTCCTGATCTTGTTATGTACAATAGAAGCAAATGGTTTGGCTAGCAGTGATTTAAACTTCATGCCCGTTATTTTATAATTGAGAGTATATTTTTTGATTTACGGATTTACGGATTTAGGTATCTGGCTACTGTATCCACTTTTCAGTCTTACCGGACAGCTAAATCCGTAAATCAAAAAATGCCTTCGCGTAAACGACAAAAGTATACAAAATTGCGTTGGTTTGTATAGCAAGATAACTGTTTTTACGCCATTGTCATATAACACAACAGCAGTATGCCGGCAGGGGTGACAGCAGGGCAGTTTGTTAAAAAAATTTAAAATTCAGGAAAGTACGTATCTTTGAAAAGAATAAGTTTTTATCCGGCTTTTAATACATACTTACATATATGAATTAAAAAAAGCCGGAAATCTTTGTTCAATTGGAAAACAATTGATACTTTTGCGGAAATTATATTTTGGATAATTATGTTTGCAGTTGTAAAAATCGCAGGTCAGCAATTTAAAGTACAAAAAGACCAGGAAATTTTTGTACAGCAGTTACAAGGAAAAGTTGGAGACAAAGTGGAGTTTTCCGAAGTTCTGTTGATCGATAACGCTGGTTCACTGACCGTAGGCACTGATGTAAAATCAGTAGTAAAAGCAGAGATCCTGAGCCATGTTCAGGGTGAGAAAGTGATCGCTTTCAAAATGAAGAGAAGAAAAGGCTTCAGAAAGAAAATCGGTCACCGCACCCATTTTACTAAGATCAAGATCAATGACATAGCTTAATTCGTTTTAAGCTACATTTTTTATTTAGACAAAGTTTAAAGTAATTATACAATGGCACATAAAAAAGGTGAAGGTAGTGTAAAGAACGGCCGTGATTCCCAAAGCAAAAGGCTGGGAGTAAAAATCTTCGGTGGTCAACCTGCTATTTCTGGCAACATCATCGTTCGTCAGAGAGGTACAGTTTATCATCCCGGTCAAAACGTAGGTGTTGGTAAAGATTTTACCATTTTCGCGTTGACAGATGGTGTGGTTGAATTCAGAAAAGGTCGCGAAAACAAGACTTACGTTTCTGTTAAAGCATTTGACACCACTGCTCAGGCAGAAGCCTAATCAGTGTTAGCCATAAAGTTTTTTTATACCCAATATTTTTTTACTAACCCAAATTCAAAAAACAATGGCAACAATTAAAAAAGCGGCTGCTAAGAAAGCTGCTCCTAAAAAAGCGGCTGCTAAGAAAGCTGCGCCTAAAAAAGCTGCTGCTAAGAAAGCCGCTCCTAAAAAAGCTGCTCCTAAAAAGAAAGCCGCTGCTAAAAAAGCTGCTCCTAAAAAGAAAGCTGCTGCTAAAAAAGTAGCTCCTAAAAAAGCTGCTGCTAAGAAAGCCGCTCCTAAAAAGAAAGTTGCTGCTAAAAAAGCCGCTCCTAAAAAGAAAGCTGCTGCTAAGAAAGCTGCTCCTAAAAAAGCTGCTGCTAAGAAAGCCGCTCCTAAAAAGAAAGCTGCTGCTAAAAAACCTGTTGCTAAGAAGAAAGCTGCTGCTAAAAAAGCACCTGCTGCTCCTCCAGCTACACCAATTGCACCAGCAAACTAAGATCGGATTTACAAAATGTAGTTATAAAAGATCCCGGTTTCTATACCGGGATCTTTTTTATTCCTCGGACTTTAGTCCGAGGTTAAAATTGTTGTTATATACACCCTATCCCCCCCTTACACCTCATTCCAATAATAAAATAGCCCCAAGAATCCGTATTTTTATTAAAATCCGGAGCAAAAACTATATTGCGCCAACACATATACTACACCCCAATCCAATAATAAAAAACATCCGGTAAAACCCCTTCCAAAATAGCCAATCCGTATTTCTACTAAAATCCGGAGCAAAAACTATATAGCGCTAACACACACACCACACTCCGATCCAATAATAAAAACCTCCGGCAAAGCCCCATCCAAAATAGCCCAGGGCTTTAGCCCTGGGAATTCGTATTTTTACGCCATGGACAATAATTCAATAGCAGATAATTTCTCCCTGCTGTCCAAACTAATGGACATACACGGCGAAAACAGCTTTAAAGCCAAATCTTTTGCCTCTGCGGCATTTACCATAGAAAAACTGCCGACTCAGCTCAAAGAAACGTCCCGCGATGATATCTTCCGCATCAAAGGCATTGGGGAATCTACCGGAAAAAGCATCCTCGAAATGCTCGATACCAATAGTTTTACACTCTTGGAAAACTATCTCAATATCACTCCTCCAGGCATCATGGAAATCATGAAAATAAAAGGCCTGGGACCCAAAAAGATAGCGACTATCTGGAAAGAACTGGAAGTTGAGTCCATGGGTGAACTATTATATGCCTGCAATGAAAACCGTCTTCTCCTGCTCAAAGGATTTGGCGAAAAAACACAGGACAACGTACGGCAGAATATTGAATTCTACCTCTCCAACCGCAACCGCTTCCTGTTTGCTGAAGTGGAGGAAATTGCCCATACCCTCGAAAAACAGCTGCAGCAGCTCCTGGCACCCGCTCCCGTAGCTCTCACAGGAGCCTTCCGCCGTCAGGAAGTGATTATCGATGAACTGGAACTGGTTATTGCCACCACTCCGGACATCCTGCGCCAACAGCTTGCTGCCTTGCCCGGCTTTACCCTTACTGATAGCCAGGGCCATAACCTGGTATGGAAATACAACGATAAACTCAATGTAGTGACACATGCATGTGAGAAAGAAGACTTTTATAGCCTGCTCTTCTCCACTACCGGCTCCGCTACTTTTATGGATAAATTTAATGCTGCCGGCGGCGCCTCCCATATTAAAAATGCCCTGTCTGAAGAAGCTATTTTCAGTGGAGCAGGGATCGCATTCATTCCTCCCTGCCTGCGGGAAGGCCTGAACGAAATTGAACTGGCCCGTCAGCAACAGCTACCACAACTGATCACCCGGGCAGACATCAAAGGGATCGTCCATTCCCACAGCCAATGGAGCGATGGTGTCGACACCCTTGAAGAAATGGCTATCGCCGCCAGAGACCAGGGATTCGAATACCTCGTCCTCAGCGACCACTCCCGCTCTGCTTTCTATGCCAATGGCCTGAGTATAGAACGTGTCATCGCCCAACAGGAACAGATCGATGAACTCAACAAACAACTGGCCCCCTTCCGTATCTTCAAAAGTATAGAGGCAGACATCCTCAACGATGGCTCACTCGACTACCCGGATGAAATACTGGCCCGCTTCGACCTGGTGATCGCTTCTGTACACTCCAACCTGAAGATGACCGAAGAAAAAGCCATGGCCCGCCTCCTGAAAGCCATCGAAAATCCTTACACTACCATCCTCGGACATATGACCGGCCGTCTGTTACTGAGCCGCAACGGATACCCGGTAAATCATAAAACCATCATTGATGCCTGTGCCGAACATGGCGTGGCCATAGAGCTAAATGCTCACCCGCGCCGCCTGGATATAGACTGGACCTGGATCCCTTATGCACTGGAGAAAAAAGTACTCATCTCCATCGATCCTGATGCCCACAGTATACAAGGCTACCGCGACATATATTATGGTACCCTCGCGGCACAAAAAGGTGGCGTCACCAAAGCCAACAATCTGAGTAGCTTCAGTGTTGACATGCTCGATGTTTATTTACAGGAACGTAAAAAACAAAAAAATATCCTGTTATGATGCTGCTGGCACTCGCCATCTCTCCCGGACTGGCCATCTGTCTCCTGATGTTTGTGCTCGACAAATACGATCGCGAACCCGTAGGTCTGCTGGTAAAAAGCTTCCTCCTGGGGATGGCCTGTGTAACACTGCCATTGTCTTTTCAGACAATGGCCTCACTCTATGGGTTTCAGGAAACCAACAATAACCTGTTCGACACCGCTTTTTTTGCTTTCGGCATAGTGGGCCTTTCCGAAGAGTTCGCCAAATTCCTGGTGCTACGTTTATATGCGTATCCAAAAAAACATTTTAATGAGCCGCTCGATGGGATTGTATACGCTGTAATGGTAGGCATGGGGTTCGCTACCTTCGAAAACATTACCTATGTATATCAGTACGGTTTTGGCGTAGGCGTAGCCCGCATGTTCCTCTCGGTACCGGCCCACGCCACTTTTGCCATTCTGATGGGTTATTATGTGGGGTTGGCCAAATTTATGCCGATACAGAGAGATGAGCTACTACTGAAAGGACTGATGATAGCGGTCTTCTTTCATGGTGCTTTCGATTTTTTCCTGTTCTCCGGTAATAATATACTGGCACTGGGCGCTGCTGTGATCACACTCATTATTGCTGGCAGGATGTCGCTCAAGGCAACCCGTAAAGATCTGCAGCTATCGAAGAAACTGTTCGGACGGCGCACTCAGGAAGAAACAAACACACTGGAGCTGGAAGAAGATGATGATCAGGATAACCTGCTTTAACATGTAGCTTTTGGCTATCTTTGTAGCCGCTTGCACATCCATGTAAAGGCTAACTACCCAGCTAACCATTAACTGCTAAATGCCTGTTTATGCGTTTTATATATATCTATGATCCACTTTGTGGCTGGTGCTACGGCTTTACGCCAGTAGTCCTTCAGTTTCAGCAGCTACAGATGGATACCATGGAATTTGATATTCTCTCCGGCGGAATGATCACCGGTGATAACCGTCATCCTTTTTCTACTATGGCGGCTTATATTCAACGGGAACATACCAACGTGGAAGATATGACAGGTGTGAAATTCGGAGAGGCCTTCCTCGAAAAACTACTTCCTTCACAGGAAATAATGGATTCAGAAAAACCTTCCGTAGCACTCACTGTTTTCAAACTATACCAGCCGGAAAATGCTATTTCCTTTGCGCATGATATGCAGGTAGCACTCAACTATGATGGACTCAGTCTTAATCATAACGATACTTACCGGAAACTGATCCGCAAATACGGACTACCGGAAGATGAATTCATCAGCCGCATGCAGGATGAACATCTCCGATATGAAACCCAGCAGGAGTTTCAGCTGATACAAAACTGGGGGATCACCGGATTTCCGGCTGCTATTCTGGATACAGGTAAACAACTGTACCTTTGCGCAAGAGGATATACCCCCCTGGACAAACTTCAACAGACCATCAATAATATTATACAGGAAAGTAACCGTTTATAATTAACAAACCATGTATCGCGTAAAATCAACAACAGTAGCTGATATTCCCGTTATACAGGAACTCTCTAAGAGAATCTGGAAACCAACTTATAAGAGCATCCTCGAGCCGGAACAAGTCGATTATATGATCGACATGATGTATAGCACTGCTTCGCTAACCAAACAAATCACCGAACTACAACACAAGTATATCATCCTGCAGGATGATAAAAGACCTATTGGTTATGCATCGTATAGCCCCACTGACACTGAAGGTGTTTATAAACTGCATAAAATATACCTCGACCCCAGTTACCAGGGTAAGGGTGTGGGTCGCTTCTTCCTTGATACAGTGATCAGACAGGTAAAAAAACTGGGCGCCACCATTCTGGAGCTGGACGTAAACCGTTACAACAAAGCCCGGTTCTTCTACGAAAAAATGGGATTCACAGTTTATAATGAGAAAGACACCGACATCGGTAATGGTTATCTGATGGAAGATTATATCATGAGAAAATCATTATAAAAAAAAGAGCCCGGTAAGGACATACCAGGCTATTCCCAAGTTAACCATTAAAAGACACAACTCTTTATTTTGAATTATCTTATTTTTCGTTGCTTCTATTATTACCTACGATAAACAAATTATCGTGGATTTATAAATAATAAAAAAAGCAGCATCTTTTATATTTTAATATAAAGGATGCTGCTTTTAAGTTTATTAAAGAAAAAAATTCCCGCATAATTAATTATGCGGGAATGTAGGTGTTGCCTGAAGCAGCGTATATCGGTTATTGATTCAAGCCTGTGTTATTTGGCTGACAGCCCGGTTCCTTCGTCATTGTCATCATCATGGATAACAGCCACAGCTTTGTTCAGTTTCAGCTCAGGTGAAATTTTCAGTATGCCGGCATTAGCAGCAGCAGTAACATCACGCAGCTTCACGGCTACCATAGCATCTGCTTCTTTCACACGGTCGTTTACCACAGCCACCTGGATGTCTGTTTCGCTGAAAGCACAATCACCGGTGATTTTCACCATGTCACCATTCATGATGATGAACTTCCGGCCATAGGCAGCAGCGCTGATAGAATCTACACCGAAGTAGATGTTGATATCACTACCAGTACAGTTGGTTTGTACGGTTCCGTCGGAAGCTTTTACCAGTATACATTTGAACATGCTTACCGGAGCGGTGGCAGATTCATTGGCATCAGTGAGTTTAACCAGTGTAATATGAGCTGCCTGGTCCATGATATACTGAGATGCTGAGATAGAAGTCACATCGCCGTTGTAGCCTACTATAGCTTCGTTTTCAGCCTTGATTTCGCTCAGTACCAGTACCACGGTTTCTGCCAGTTCAAAGCGGTTGTCGTCTTTCACTTTTACATTGAGGCTAGCAGTGCTGGCACCAGTTTCGATAGCAAATGGTGCTTTGATGCTGCTTACAAAGTCAGCTCCCGGTAAAGCAGTACCATTGCCGAATTTATAGGTCAGTCTTACTGGTTTGCCTGTAGCGTTGATCAGCGGAGTACCATCACGTTTGAACAGTCCTGCAGAAAATACTACGTCTGTATTAGGTTCAGCACCATTGGTACCACCAATGAATTTCACGATGGCTGGCTGATCGAGAATGGTCACTTCGCCTTTTGCCTTTGTGAGGTGTAATTCCGACGCATCCATAATTTCTACATGGAAAGTTTCTTTACCTTCCAGCAGGTTATCACTTTTCACCGGTATCTGGATGGTTTTAGAGATGATAGCACCTGCAGCAAATTCAGAAGGCACAAAAGAAATAGTACCTTCTGTGATATCGAAGTCACCTGCACCAGCGCCATCTTTATGCGGAATGGTTTTGTAGTGTACATTTACCGGAGTGCGCACTCCATTGCTTCTCAGGAAGCCGGACAGCGTGATGGTGAGACTGGCGTTTGATAATCCGTTCAGTGGCTCAGAAACAGCGATATCATTGATAGATACACCATGGCTGATTTTGATGATACGGTTGCCATCTTCTTCTCCACCGCCAGCAGCCAGGATTTCACCTGAAGGGCTCATCACCAATGAAGCCAATGTGGTTTTAGCATCGTACTTACCCAGTTGTTTGTCGAACATCATTTCACCATCAGGAGACAGTTTGATGAGGCGGTAACCATCTTTGGTTACTACACACATCTCATCTTCTTCTGTCAGCAACAGATGCTGGAATACATTGCCTACATTTTTATTCACCACCTGTGTACCGTCTGGTAATAATTTCACGATTTTACCGGTGTTCATGCCGATGTTACCACCAGCAGCCACCACTTTACCGTTTTTACCTACTTCCAGTGCATACAGTGCAGCGTCTACTTCCTTATTGAACAGTTCTGTTCCGTCGGGGCGCAGTTTTACGATACGGCCTTTGTCTTTTTCTTCAGCACAGGCGAAAATCTGACCCAGGTCGTTTACTTTCATGGCGTTGAATTTACCATCTACGGTGCTATATTCTTTATCGAATACTACCTGACCTTCAGCATTCACTTTGGAGATACGGCTGGCGTTGCCGGTACCATAGGCGCCACCGCCCATAGCCAGTACAGAGCCATCTTCGAGCAACAGCATTTTTTCAAATATGGCGCCGGGTTTACCGAAGGTGAGTTCGAATTGTTTTTCTCCCTTACCATCTACTTTTACCATAAAAGCTTTACCCTGGCCATCTCCAACATCACCTCCCACAGCCACGATATTCTCATCTTCATCGATCAGTACGTTTGTAAATACGTTGTGTGAGCCAAAACCTTTATCAAACTCGATCTTTCCTTCCGCGGTCATTTTGGTGATACGCGCCTGTGCCGGCTTGCTACCGTCTACCCCAACGGTGATATAGTTCCCGTGGCGATCGGTGATGATGCGGGTAAAATAACCGCCCTGGCCGTTACCGATACTTTTGTCGAATACCACTTCTCCGGTAGCGCTCAGTTTGGTAATACGGGCGTTACCATAAGCGATGGTACCACCACCTACTGCCACCAGCTCGTTTTTAGGCAGCAACACCAGGTCCTGATAAGCTACCAGCCCGCCTTTGTTTAAACGGGTATTATAAATAGGATTTCCGGTAGATGATAACTTGGTGATACACCCATTATCCAATCCCCCACCGATGGCGACAATCGCATTGTTCTCCGCTATGGCCAGTTTACGATACTGGTTTTTTGGAGCGCCCATGCTTTTGTTGAACACAACCGGCATTTCCTGGGCGAAGGCCTGTGAGCCTACTCCCAGCAACAGCATTAGTGATGCAATCTTGTTCATTTTGTTAGTTTGATATACGCAATAAAAAAATTAGACTTATTGTATTCTGATCTCACATCTCCGGTTTACGCCCTGTTGCATGATAAACCTCTCCCTGTCAGCATCCAGTGTATACCGGCTGACAGTTAGTATGGGACGGGTAGAGCCGAAATAGTTGATACGGATTCTATCGCCGTCCACGCCACGGCTGAGCAGGCATTCCTGTATGTATACCGCCCGGTTTTTGGACAAAGTGAGATTATATTTTTCGGTACCTATTACGTCTGCATGTCCATTAACAATGATCATTCGCCGCGGATTGGATTTCCAGATAAGGAAAATAGAATCCAGTTTACGCCATTCCTGGTCTTGTGGTACATAGGAGTTGAGATCGAAGTAAACCACACCTGGGGCTTTCCACAGAGCTGCCGGTAATTTAGCGGCTGCACTGTCTACGGGTAACGTATAGGCGCTCACGTGTACTACACCTGTGCTATCACGGTCACCCGCTTTAAGACTGGTGTTTTGTTTACCATTTTGCCAGCTGAGCTCGTTGGGGTTGCTGCTCACTGTACGCTCAGCATAGGCTGCTGCGGCAGTAACGGTTGCACCAGTGGCAACAGATGTTGATGTTGTCACAACTGGATTGGCCATGTTCTGCCAGGGAATCATTTCCGGAGAGCTGTCCACGATAGCACCTTCAGAGTAGTCTGTTACACTACGGGATGAATCTTTAACGGAAACGACGGTATGTACTATAACAGGTTTCTCATCTGCTTTGTTTTGAACAGGAGGCAGGTTATCATAGCTTTTATTCCCTACTAAAGTCAGCTGTTGGCGGTTTTCCGTCTGCATCTTGGTATAAGGCACTTTATCTTCTTCATTTACCGGTTTGCCGGGATAAGGCAGGTCCAGTTGTTTCAAAGGATTCTTCTTCAGATTTAAGACATAAATATGGTCATTGTCATGAGCACCTGAACGGTCTGATGTAAAATATAACAGCAGCTTGGATTCATCCAGCACTGCATTCAGATCATCAAACTGTGTATTTACCGGATAAGGCAAATGCACCGGACCTTCATCAGGCTTGTTAAGGCTGATCATAAAAATATCCAGCCCTCCGAAGCCCTGTAAACCGTTGGAGCAGAAAAACAATTTGTCTCCTACAATAAACGGATACAGCTCATTGCCATTGGTGTTTACCCTCGGGCCCATGTTCACAGGCGCTTTCCAACGCTTCTCCGCTTTATCCCAATCACAATAGTATATATCTGTACCTCCCTGACCACCAGGCATATCGGATGCAAAGTACAAACGTTTACCGTTTGAAGCAACTGATGGATGCATGAAAGAATAAGAATCTGAAGTTTTAGGGAGTTTTACAGATACCGGTTTACTCCAGGCATCATGGTTTTCCTGATAAGTAGCCGATAACAGTTGGGTATTGTTATTATAATCAATGAAGGAATTCTTCTCGTTTTTAACATCCGCAAAACGGTTCGACGTGTAGATCACCTTCTTTCCATTATCATAGAAAGATGCCGGACCTACCTGTAAAACGCCTTTCAGGCTGTTATTAAAGGGTTCGATACCATCTTCCGAGATCATGTATAATTTGGAATTGGTGTAAAAAGACTGGACATCATTTTTTTTGAAATCATTGGAAAGGAAAACGATATTGTCTTTATACAAGGCCAATCCGTACTGATAGCCCGGGAGGCTAAGACGCAGACTGTCCGCTTTTACATTCCGGAGAGAATCACGATTAAAGAAGGAATAGTAGTTATTGAGTGATTCCTGAAGATTGGTAAACCGGGCATTATTTTTATAGTTGTTGGCATACAATTCGCTTACCTGACGGGCTTTTTCCACTCTGCCAGTACGTTTAAGGAGGTCGATATAAGTGGTTACGTCACTTACCCGGATATCATCTGCAGGCTTATACAACAGCTCGTCATAGAGGCTGACCGTTTTTTCAAACTGCCTGGTTTCAAAATAAATGCGGGCTAGCAGAAACTTGGCCTTACGTCTGGAAGTTTCATCACTGCTGTTGTTGAGTACATTATTGCAGAACCAGATCGCTCCCTCGAATTCCTGCCTTTTGTACAAACGTTCTGCCTTTCTCACTTTCCCCGCACTTCCTCCCAGTGCGTTGTCTTTTACCATAGAGCAGGAACCTGTCAGTATCACCATGCCCAGGAAAAGTATGAGGTTACTAAGAGGATGTTTTCGCATACGTTCCGTTATTTGGGTTTTCATAACATTGTTTTTAGAAGTACCGCGGGGCCACCACTTTCCATTTGGACCAGGAAAAACGATAATTGATCATTATTTCGTGGGATACTGATTGTGCGCCTTTCAAATTAGACTGCATCGGAGTATCATATGAATATCCGAGTTGCAGGTTTTTGTTCAGCTGCACTTGTACAAGACCTGTCATCGTTTTTTCTGAACGCCAGGATGCACCCAGCCATACCAGATTTTTTAAGAGAATATTTGCATTGAGGTCGTACTGCAGACCGGCACCTTTTACCAGTCTCAGTAGCACATTGGGTTTGAATTTTACGTTGTCGTTAACGGTAATAAGATAACCTGACTGCAGGTAATAATGCGATGCTACCGCTACTTTATTAACACTGTTGCCCAGGTCAAAACTTTTAAATGTAGGAGAGGATAAACCGATAAAGAAGTGATCGGTAAACACCATAAAGCCAAAACCAATATCTGTTTTCCAGTAGCTCTGGTTCTGTGCAAACACCGGATCGGAAGTATATAAGGAAGTATTGTCTTCCCGGTATTGAGACATCCCGCCTTTCAGACCCATTGCCAGGTACAATTTTTCGTTCAGCTTTACCCGTTGGGAAACGTTGAAGTGAACACCGGTCTGGGAGTTAACAGTGATCTTCTCATTAGTCAGTGATACCCCCAGACTGGTATTGGTAGCCCGCAGCGGTGTGTAAAAAGAGGCGGTGGCCGTTTTAGGAGCACCGTCCACGCCCACCCACTGATTACGGCCCACGGCCGTCAGGCTGGAAGACTCATCCATAGAGGGATAAGCCGGGTTGATGATCATCCCGTTAAACATATACTGGGAGTAGATCGGCTGTTGCTGTGCCCGACTCTGCAGACAACAGCAACAGCATAATATAGCAAACCCTAAAGCTTTCAAAAATCGCTTGGTCATAGGTATCAGCTTAAATGTTTTTCGTTACTAATAATTACCTCAACGTTTGATGACGATAAAACCAGTATGCCGCTCTACCTTACCATCTGTCCAGATCAATATCTGGTAGAAGTAGGAACCATCCGGCACATCTGTACCCGACTGCCCGCCGGTATTGGCCTTGCCATTGAAATTGTTGGATTTATTATCGTAATTACTTGTTTTAAATACAACACCACCCCAGCGGTTAAACACCACCACTTCGTTCTTCGGATATTTGTTGATGTTCGCGATATACATCACATCGTTACCCAGCCCGTCGTTATTGGGGGAGATGGCCGGATGTACTTTTATCTTGCCGTCACGGCCATCGATATAATCCATCTTGCGGTTCATATCCAGATGGAAGCGGCTTACAGAATCCGGAATGCCAGAGCCATCAGAATCCAGGTCCAGGAAGTTCGGAATACCATCTCCGTCTGTATCATCATCAAAAGGATCTCCGTTGCCGTTGATATCTTCCTGTTCATCTGTCAGACCATCACCATCAGTATCGCAGGTTCTGCACATCGCGTCATCGTTGAGTATAATACCTGTCGCTTTGGATGGATCACCGAGGGTTGGTTTGTTTTGTCCGGAAGGTACTGTTGCGGACAGCATCTTCACAATGAATTTTTCGTTTTGTTCAAACTTATCATCACCAAAGATTTTCACGACCACTTTACCTTCAGGCTGGAAGGCCGGTATAATGGCCTTCTTAACGGCAGTATCGAAATCAACACCTGGCGTAGCCCTGAAGTCCAGGAAAGGATAACTTACCCCATCTTTAGATTCTTCAAAGTCAAATTTGATGGTAATATCCCTTGAGCTGCGACGGTTCATTTTCACGATAAAGTTCAGTGGCGTAACATCACCAGTATTACCTTCCTTCACACTGAACTGATCTGCAGCAAATGCCAGGGTCAGCGGATCATTGTCGGTAATAACGGTCTCGGCTACACTGTTGGTACCAGCCTTGTAAATAGGGAGACCACTATTGCCCGCAAAAGGCAGGATAGTGACTTTCACAAAACCGTCGTCGTCGTTGGTATCATTATCTACCGCAGTAATAGTGAAGTCGCGGGAAGTGCCGAAAGCAGGCAGTACCACGGTGATGGTATTACCACTCACAGTAGCATTGGTGGCGGTGAAAGTGCGGGCTACATCCTGCTCTACCTTGAAAGTAATAGGCATATCATGTGTAGCACTGTTCACAGAGCGGATATGGAAGGTTACTGGTTTACCTTCTTCAACTGGCAAACCATCATTAAATATTTCCACCATCAGCGTATCGTTATCATGGATAAGCACAGATGCCTTGTTGTTCGCAGATAAAGGCCAGGTAACACCCGGGATATTACCGCTGACTGTTTGCAGTTGTACCTGTACATCTTCATCTCCTTCCACAATGGTATTATCAATCGGATCTACTTTAATATCTGTATAGTTGCGGCCGGCAGGGATCACTACAGTACCGCTGAGCTTACGGTAACGGCTATCCGGTACAGCGTTGCCGCTCACCTGGTAAGTTACCGTTACATCTTTTACAGCCGATAGCTGAGTATCCGTGAAATGTACTCTGAAATAGCCAGGAGTAGCAGGTTCGGAAGCATCGGCAGTTTTTTCCACCATCATCTCTCTGGATACAGCTTTAGGTCCGGAAGCATAACTTTCATCATCGAATACGGTCATGCGCACAGTATCCATATCATTCACATCGAAAGGAAGGTTTTTGTTGAACCGTTTCATCTGTGCCAGCATCAGAGCAACCTTCACTTCTTCATCTCCTTCTATCACGTTATTATCAATCACATTCACGGGAACGGTTACACTGTTTTGTCCCTGAGGAATGGTAGCGGATGTTTGTATCGGCGCTATATTGGTAGTACCGGCAATGCTGCTTACATAAAATACTACTTTCACATCGGCAGCAGCAGTGCTGTTACCAGGGAATTTAAGGATATAATTACCGGTGGTGCCAGGTTCTGCGGCATCATTACCTTTCAGTAACTGCACACTCATATTTCCGGTTTCCGGTATCAGAATCGGTGCAGGCTGACTAATAGTATAACCCGGTGTCACCAGCTGTGCATTCAGTTGCAACACTTCATCTCCTTCCAGTATATTATCATCGGTTATCTGCAGTGTATATACCTGATTATTCTGCAGGGCCGGCAGCGTTACCTGTGCGGGCAGACCGGTGTAATCTGCATCATCAGCAGTGGAAGTCACCGCATCTCTGTTGATGTTGATCACAATCTCTTCATCGGAAGAAATCAGACTGTTCACAAAACCTACCGTCACTTTGGAAGAGCTGCCTTCATGCAGGATGGTGGAATCCACTTTCAGCTGCATTTTCAGGTTATTGGGATCCAGACGGGTTGCATCTTCGATGATCAGATTCAGCGTATCCCCTTTCATTCCAACGAAGTTCTGTGGTTGCGCCACAATCTGTAACAGCTTGTCTTTCTCAATAATATTATCCGGTTCGGCATGTACAGAGAAGGCCACATCCGGTTGCAGGGCTGGTATCGTTACAGTTGGCGGAAGACCGCTGTAGTCCGATACTTTGGCTTGTGTACCGCTACCAGCGTACAAGGATATGGTGATGGCTTTGCTGGAGGTCACACCTGGCGCCAGCGATACTTTGGCATTATAGGTATTTCCTTCTCTCACGCTGGTTCCGGGTGTTACCGGAATAATGTGGATATAACCGGTGGCCGGATCATCATGTGTTCTGTCGTGGATCACAAGGGTGTCTCCTTTTACAGGCATATTTACATCACCGGTTGTTCCATTGAAGATGACAGTTTCATCATCTTCCAGGATCTTATCGAGTATAGCTTCCATCAACACCGGATGGGTGGCGCTGGTGGCCAGTTTCGGTATGGTGATAGTAAATGGAAATGCGAATGGTTTATAATCATTTACATCTGCAGTAGAAGCTGCGTCTTTGTCAATAGTGATAGTGATGGGTTTACCCGCGCGTATACCGGGAGGCAGCATCACGCCGATGGCAGCGCCGGCACCACCTTCATCAATAGCACCCGGAGTAAGAGTGATGCGAATCGGTGAGGTGAGCGGATACTGTGCATCATCTATATTCACCTCAAAATCATTGGCAGTATATGCACTGATTCCGTCAGTAGCAGTAGTGGAAATCACCAGTTTCTCTGGTCCTTCCAGCAGGTCATCTACCAGAATTTTCAGGGCAATGGTGGTATCATTGGCATTATTAAAGCTGAAGTTAGTGGGCATTTCATAATCCAGCCCTGCTTCTGCTGTTCCGCTGGTCTGAGCCAGTGTGAGGTTGATGGGCACTTCGGTGGTGATGCCCGCTGGCAGACTGATATGTACTGTTCCATTATCCCCTTCCTGTGCATGTACAGTCTTGTAAGGTGTCAATGTCAGCACCAGATTGGAGGGAATAGTCCTGGTCATATCCTTGATTTTCAGGTCAAGGTCATTCAATATATAACCAGCCAGTGCTGCTTTGATCAACAGAGATTCATCCTTTTCCAGCACATCATCGGTGTTGGTTTGTATTACATCGAAGGTGCGCGTTTTATCTGTTGGGTCCAGCTCCAGCATCGTATTGATGATGGAATAATCATTTTTGGCGAGACTGGCTTCTGAAGAAGGATCTACGGTCAGCTGAATACTTACTTTTTTGGAAGAAGTGTACAAACGGGACACTGTTACACTCAACTTCTCTCCTTCCGGTATCAGTGTTTTGTTGGCCGTAAGTGTAATATTTCTGGCGTTAGGTTTATTGATAGTGTTATCTGCAATATGAATGGTGGTGCTGGTAACAGGCAATACTGTGTTGCCGGGATTACCATCTATCACCAGGTCAGCATCATCATCCAGCACATTATTGTCGGTAGCCAGTATCTGCATGGAAGCGGTACCGGATGTTGGCAGGATAGTCAGTTTTTGATTGAGGATGGAAGTATGGCGATCATCGGCGGCAGTAGAACTGCTGTTTTTAACCAGCTGTACATCCAGCGGGATCGCTGTTTTCCAGCTATTGGGTAAGGTAGCAGTGAGCGTGGCACCGGTTGGATCATTTTCCAGTATGGTAGAAGGTGTGGCACTCAATACAATAGGATTGGTGGCCAGCAGCGGATACTCATAATCCTGGATGGTAAATGTCAACGTGGCAGGAATACTGGTATAAGTGGTGCTGTAAGCATCGCTGATAGCGGGTGTAATTGTGAAATCTTCCTGATTTTCTACCAGGTCATCTTTCAGCACATTCAACGTAGCTACTGGTTGAGGAGTAGCTGCAGTAATCTGAATTGTTTTATCTAATGTAAAATCTGCTATCGGTGTAGCCGTTCCCGTTATAGCACTCAGATCTACGGTAATGGGTATTTCTGTCGTTACTCCTGCAGGCAGACTAGCCGTAATAGTAGTATAGTTATTTTCTTTGATGGTGGTTTGAGGAGCTGTCAGTGTTACTTTGGTATTGGCGGTATTCCTTCTGGTTTCGTCCTGAATGATCATCACAGCATCCTGCACCGTATAGCCGGTGGCGGTACCGGTGAAGATCAGTTTTTTATCTTTCTCAATCACCATGTCCGGATTGGCAAACACAACATCAGTCGGTGTGGTATAGGCACCGGTGGTGTAAGCAGGCAGCTCTATCACTGAGATACCACCCACCATCGTATAGTCTGTGGTAGTAGCTTCTGTTCCAACAGGATTGGGTGCCAGTGTGACACTGATTTTTTTGGCAGAACTGAAACCATTGGTGAGGCCGATGGTGAATTTAGTAGCCTGACCTTCCGGTAATGGTGTGGTTACCGGAGCGATCACCACTGCTACACCAGTTGGATCTGTTTTATCATGAATATTGAGCGTCACATCAGCACCGGTGGTAACACCAGGCAACGTAGTGGTAGTAGCGGTGGTCGCATGGATTACTACTACGCGGTCATCTTCCAGTACTTTGTTGGTAGCGGCAGTAATGGTATACTGTGTAGATGCTTTGCTGCCGGCCAGGATGCTCATGGAAGCAGGTAGTCCGGCGTAGGAAGTAGATAAGGCAGTAGTACCGGCGACGGTAGAGATATCAAAATCCAATTGGATATCCGTGGCTACAATGCCCGCAGGCAATTCTATCCAGCATTTGGCGCCGGCATCACCTTCATTAATATCATTGGTAGAGAGATGCAGAGACACCGGATCTGTCAGTGGCAACTGGGCATCCTTGATCGTGATGGTGGTGGGTGTTATCACAAAAGCAGTGGCAGTACCGTCTGTAGCAGTACCGGTGATCTTAATGTTTTCATCTCCTTCTATCCTGTAGTCGTTGATGAGGGTAAGGGTACCGCTCACCGTTGTGCTGCCGGAGATGGTGTTAGCCGGTATGACCAGCGTGTAATCATTTCCTTCTGTGGCGGTTCCTGCTTTGCTAATGTTGACGGTAATTGGTATAACGGTGGATACACCTGCCGGCAGACTTATGTTAAGCGTACCGGTATACCCTTCCTTAAAGGTAAGGGCCGGATAAGACGGGTCCGGATCTGCCGGCGTGACGGTCATGCCGAGCGTAATATTTTCTATGTGGTTGCGGGTATCATCGTTTAGTGTAAGCAGTGGCCCTGTTGCGGAAGAGGCTTGTCCGAGTACCATGGCATCAGCTTTCACCTTGAAGGTTTCATCGGGTTCCAGTATCAGGTCTGGTTCTCCCGTGATCGTAAAGGTGGTACTTCCTGCTCCGTTTCCGATCATCACACGAGCAGGCATTTTAAAATCCACGTCCGGTGTGGCAGTATTACCTGTCAGTACAGACAAATCGATGTAGGTATCTTCCGTTACTGTCCCTGGCAGGGAAAGCGTACCGGTGATGGAAGTGCCTTCGAGGAAAGACGTTTTATTGAAACTGAGTGTCAGGGTGCGGTCCTCATCATCTACAATGGTATAGGTAGCCTGCTTTGTAGTGCCCAATACCACCTGCGCATTACAGGAAATATCCACCAGGGCGAGGGTGAGCTTACGGTTATATTCGAGTTTATTATTTCCGATGATGGTCACGTTGGTTACGGGTACCAACTGATTGGCGGTTTGCGTATAATCGCCTGCGGGGATGGTGAATCCCATGGAGTAGGTGAAGTCCTGGTTTTCCACAGCAGGGTGTGGTTCTCCCGGAACGGCCACTACTTTCATTTCCATGTACACAGGAGCCGTGAGGACGCCACCGGTCACTTTCAGTTTGAGACTTTGCGGAGGATGGTTATTACCGGCATTACCTTCCGGATCGCTGGCATCACCGGCAAATTCCACGGTGACAGGGTTACTGCCGTTGCTCGTAGGCGTCTGTCCGATGGCAGTATGGATGGCATCATAATCCGCGAAGGTATTATCTTCTCCATAACCTACCGCGATTCTGGTGCCCAGGGTAGTGTTGAGCAGTTTATTATCGATGATGGTCTGTACGCAAAGGGCTCTGTCGGTACCCGTCGTATACATCTGCCCAACGATTTTGTTATAGGGATAGGTGCTTGACAGGGTAGTGATCTGGGTACTTCCTCTGGCAGCATTGTTAGCAACGGTATAGCTATACAAAGAGTCAAATGCAACGAACCCATGGGAAAACATTTCTGCAATACTACACTCTCCGGGATAATGGTACACACCAGCATATTGGTTGTTAAAGGCAGCCTGCCTAAAGCCATAGGAGCAATATCCCGGCACACCTGCTTTAAAGGCTGGTCCTGCATAAGCAAAGTTAGGGTCCTGCTGCATGGCGAGGTGTTCTTCCTGGTAAAGCAGCATGTTGTAGCCCTGGTTGGGACCATTAAAGGAATAATCTATGGTGAAATATTTATTGGGGACCACGTAACTGATGGTACGGGTGATATAGATAGGCGCCACGCTGTCCATGGCCGGATTGACGATCGGCTTTTTATCTGATGTCTTATTAAAAACAAAAATGCGGTAAGGTTCTGCAGTTGTTCCTTTTCCTATCAGGGGAGAGATATAACACACGGTGGTATCGAGGCTTTGCAGGGCGGTCATGGTGTAGGTGCTGTGCTTTACGCGGATATAGTCGCCGAAGCCCTTTTCTCCGTTGGCCACATAAGACTCTGTTTTACCATTTCTGAAGACCTGTATTCTGCCTTTAGCATCTAGTTCCAGGCGGAGGCCATCGCTGATAGTGTTGCCTCCTGTGGGGTTTATAACGCGGATGGCCGGCAGCTGTGCCATGATGCCTGTATTGATAAGCAATATCGTCATCAATAAGGTAACGCAGCGCCTGAGCATGTTTTTGCCTTCCGGCAATAGACGTACTTTAACTTTCGTAGGATAGGACAGGACTAACATATGCGTATGTAAATTTCTATTTATACATATAGTTTTTTAGTCAAGAAATTAAGATACAGTCCTTTGTAAAACCCTATATGCCTATAAAATTGGCTCTCCCGGCAATTTTTGCATAAAAACTTTCATGCGATGAAACTGAAAAACCTGTTGCCGGCAATCATCTGAAATTTAAAATACCCTAACATGGCAAGGTATAAGACTCACTAGCTGTGCATATTATGATGTTTTAATAATTGTTTATACCCTACTAGCTGTTCTTTACCACCAAACAATTAATTATAAAATCATATATTTTAATTAGCAAACTTATAATATTATTTATATTTAATCAAATTAAATTTAACTTAGAAAACAAGATTCAGTTATAAGAAAATGATTATCAAATGATTAGTAGACTATGAGGTCAAACGGCAGTGGTTTTTATGTAAAAAGGTAAAATAACCCTAGATTTGCAAAAAACTCCATTTTAATGTCTACAATTGCGAAATCCAACATTGACTTTAATCTTGGCTACAAGGTAAAAGATATGTCGCTCGCGGCCTGGGGTCGTAAAGAGATAGAGCTGGCAGAAGCTGAAATGCCCGGACTGATGTCCTTAAGGGAAGAATATGGCAACAGCAAACCGTTGCAAGGTGCCCGTATTGCCGGCTGTCTGCATATGACCATTCAAACTGCTGTATTAATAGAAACTCTGGTACATCTGGGTGCAGAAGTACGCTGGAGCTCCTGCAATATCTTCTCTACTCAGGATCATGCTGCTGCTGCTGTAGCTGCTGCCGGAGTACCTGTATTTGCCTGGAAAGGCCTGAATGAGCAGGAATTTGACTGGTGTATCGAACAGACCCTGTTCTTCGGTAGCGCTGAACGCCCGCTGAACATGATCCTGGACGATGGTGGTGACCTCACCAACATGGTATTCGACAGATACCCTGAGCTGATCCAACACATTAAAGGTCTCAGCGAAGAAACCACTACCGGTGTTCACCGTCTGTATGAGCGCATGAAAAATGGTACGCTTCCTATGCCTGCCATTAACATCAACGACTCCGTTACTAAATCCAAATTCGATAACAAATACGGTTGCCGCGAATCCTGCGTAGACGCTATCCGTCGCGCCACTGACGTGATGATCGCTGGTAAAGTAGCTGTTGTAGCCGGTTTTGGCGACGTAGGTAAAGGTTCTGCTGAATCCCTCAGAGGTGCAGGCGCCCGCGTAATCGTTACCGAAATCGATCCTATCTGCGCTTTACAAGCTGCTATGGAAGGTTACGAAGTGAAAAAAATGAACGACGCCGTAAAAGAAGCTGATATCATCGTTACCACTACCGGTTGCCGCGATATCATCAATGGCGAACACTTCAAACTGATGAAGGATAAATGTATCGTTTCCAACATCGGTCACTTCGACATCGAAATCGACGTTGCCTGGTTAAACAAAAACTACGGTAATACTAAAGTGGAAATCAAACCTCAGGTAGATAAATATACCATCGACGGTAAAGATATCATCCTGCTGGCTGAAGGCCGCCTGGTAAACCTGGGTTGCGCTACCGGTCACCCTTCCTTCGTAATGAGTAACTCTTTCACCAACCAGACACTGGCTCAGCTGGAACTGTGGCTGAATTCAGACAAGTACGAAAACAAAGTTTATGTACTGCCTAAACACCTGGATGAAAAAGTAGCCCGCCTGCACCTGAAAAAAATCGGTGTGGAACTGGACGTACTCACTCCTACACAATCTGAATACCTCGGCATTCCGGTTGAAGGTCCATTCAAACCAGACTACTACAGATACTAAGCAATTAGTACTTCAAATAACAAAGACCCGGGCCACTATAGCCCGGGTCTTCTCTTTTTATTCAACTTGCTGAATACATCGTTCATTCTTTTTAGCGTATTTTTGCAATATGACAAAGCTGAGTGTAAACATCAACAAGTTTGCTACCCTGCGAAACGCACGCGGCGGCAATCTTCCGGATATTCTTAAAGTGGCCCAGGACTGCGAACGCTTCGGCGCCGATGGTATCACCGTACACCCCCGCCCGGATGAACGCCACATCCGCTACCAGGACGTAAGAGACCTTAAACCTATCGTTACCACCGAATTCAATATCGAAGGATACCCCTCCAAAGAATTTATGGACCTGGTACTGGCCGTTAAACCACACCAGTGTACCCTGGTGCCCGATCCACCAGATGCCATCACCTCCAATACAGGCTGGGATACCATCCGTAACCAGTCACAATTAAAGGATGTGATCACCGAACTGAAAAAAGCCGGCATCAGAGTATCTATATTTCTCAACGCAGAGGTTGATAAGGTAGAAGGCGCCAAAACTGCCGGTGCCGACCGTATCGAACTGTATACCGGCCCTTACGCCGAAGAATATACGAATGCCCGCACCCAACAACAAAACCTCCAGCTCTTCAACGACTATAAAAACACCGCCCGCGCTGCCACCGCCATCGGCCTGGATCTCAACGCCGGCCATGACCTCAACCTGGACAACCTCCGCTTCTTTAAACTGCATATCCCGCAGCTCAAAGAAGTATCTATCGGTCATGCCCTCGTCGCTGATGCACTCTATTTCGGCCTGGAAAACACAATACAATTGTATAAAAGACAATTAATCGACTGAAACGGAGATGAATGCTGATGAATGCTGATGGGCCTGATAAACGAAGATAAGTGTGGATTGATTTTTTGCTGATCAATATTTACAAAGATAAAAGAGAAGCCCCCATTGATTGCTATATCAATGGGGGCTTCTCTTTTATCTTCTTTATCTTCATGCTAATCTTCGCGCATCAGACCCATCAGCATTCATCAGCACTCATCTCCGTTAAACTTTAAAGCCATTCCGCTGAGAGGAATGGCTTCAAAGAACCCTTAAAACAATCAACATGATATTCATATCGGGGTCACAACAAAACCGATATGAATTATTTAAAAATTGCTGCCAGGACTGGCAACAAAATGACGTTATTCGTTATTTACTTCTTTAATAACGCAATTTCCAGCACTTGGTTCATTTCTTTCACATAATGAAATTTCATCCCCTTGATATATGCCGGATTTATGTCTTTTATATCTTTCTCATTCTGCCAGCACAAGATAATCTCGCGAATACCTGCCCTTTTGGCGGCCAGAATTTTTTCTTTTATTCCACCCACTGGCAGCACCAGACCTCTTAAAGTGATCTCCCCGGACATCGCCAGATAGGATTTTACCTTACGGCCGGTGAAAACGGAAGTCAGCGCCGTGAGCATAGTGATACCTGCACTGGGGCCGTCTTTAGGCACCGCACCTTCCGGTATATGCACATGCACACTTTTAGTACTAAAAATCTTCGGGTCCAGCTTCAGCTGCGCGGCATGGGATTGCAGGTATGTGAGCGCCGTTACAGCAGACTCTTTCATCACATTTCCCAGATTACCTGTCAGTTTCAGCTCTCCCTTACCATCGCTAAGGCTGCTCTCGATAAACAGAATTTCGCCACCTACATAAGTCCAGGCCAGCCCTACCGCTACCCCCGGCGGGTTGCCCACCTTGTACATTTCGTTGGAGTAACGCGGTTTGCCCAGGATCTTCTCCACAGCAGCGGTAGTAATATTGTCGGACAATTTATGCTCCATCGCTACTTGTTTGGCGAGATTACGCATAATGGCCGCAAATTGCCTGTCCAGCTCTCTCACACCGCTTTCCCGGGTATAGTTGGCGATGATATATTCTATTACATTATTGGCGATTTTGAATTTCGCATCTGCCAGACCATGCGCATCTTTCTGTTTAGGCAACAGGTGACGTTTGGCGATCTCCGTTTTTTCTTCAATGGAATAACCACTCAGATCGATGATTTCAAGCCTGTCACGCAATGCAGGATGAATAGCGCTGATGTTATTGGCCGTAGCAATGAACAACACTTTGCTCAGGTCAAATTCCAGCTCCAGGTAGTTATCATAGAAGGTACTGTTCTGTTCAGGGTCCAGCACTTCCAGCAGTGCAGAGCTCGGATCTCCACGCAGATCGTTGCCGATTTTGTCGATTTCATCGAGGATCATCACCGGGTTGGAGGACTTGATCTTGCGGATAGACTGTACTACGCGGCCTGGCATAGCGCCGATATAGGTTTTACGGTGTCCGCGGATCTCACTCTCGTCGTGCAAACCACCAAGGCTCAGCCTCACATACTTGCGGCCTACTGCATTAGCAATAGAACGTCCGAGGGAGGTTTTACCGATACCCGGAGGGCCTACAAAACATAAGATAGGAGACTTCATGTCGCCTTTCAGTTTCAGTACAGCCAGGTATTCCAGTATTCTTTCCTTGATTTTTTCCATGCCATAATGGTCATGGTCCAGTACTTTTTTGGCCTTTTTCAGGTCATAGCTGTCAGTTGTGTATTCGCCCCATGGCAAGTCCAGCAGCAGGTCCAGGTGGTTGTACACCACGCTGTAGTCTGGTGTGGAGGGATGCATGCGTTCCAGTTTCTCAATACCTTTGGCAAAAGCTTCAGCAGCAGCAACAGGCCATTTCTTTTCTTCCGCTTTGCGCTTCATTTCCTTGATCTCGCGATCATTGGAATCTCCGCCCAGTTCTTCCTTGATAGACTTCATCTGCTGTTGCAGGAAGTAATCACGCTGTTGTTTGTCGAGATCAGCTTTTGTTTTATTGGTGATTTTGTTTTTTAGTTCAGCCAACTGCAGTTCTGTCTGCAACAGTTTCATCAGCAGCTCTGCGCGGGTACGCAGATTGTTGATTTCCAGCAACTGTTGTTTTTCTTTCAGATCAGAATTGAGATTGGAAGAAACAAAATGCACCAGGAAAGAAGCATTCTCTATATTTTTCAGGATGATGCTCGCTTCAGAAGGCAGGTTGGGAGACAGCTGAATAATCTGTGCTGCCAGATCCTTGATAGAAGAAATATAAGCCTCAAACTCAGAATCATCGTCTGCAGCCTCGTCCTGTAAAACGGTTATCTGTGCTTTGAAATAAGGATCTTCTGATACGATCTCCTTTATCTTGAAACGTTTGCGACCCTGTATGATGATGGTAGTACCACCATCCGGCATCTTGATCAGTTTTACAATACGCGCTACCGTGCCCACATCACTGAGGTCTGCCACATTCGGGTCTTCTATCGTACTGTCTTTTTGCGCTACTACACCGATCAATTTGTCAGCTTTGTACGCATCGTTAACTGCCTTTATGGATTTATCCCGGCCCACTGTAATAGGTAATACTACACCGGGAAATAATACTGTATTTCGTAATGGCAACAATGCCAGTTCATCGGGAATACGCTCATCCTCCTGACCTTCCCCATCTTCATTCAAAGGGATAATAGGCATGAACTCCATTTCATCTTCCGAATTTCCTAAATAAAATCTGTTCATCTGAGATATTTAAAGCCCGGAGGACATTATGTCAGAAAATTCTGTTTAAACCCCCGTTTTTTTTATGCTTCCCTATATTGTCAAGTTTAGTGCCAAGTGACTGGATGGCAGTTCATTTCGTATAACAACACAAAGCGACACAAGGAAACAATATTTTTTTCAGACAAAAAAGCCAGGGAGCGAATGATCATGCTGATCATTCGCTCCCTGGCTTTGCTTCGGGCTAGTCCTTTAGCTTACCTGCGTAATTACAGGGTAACACCAACGCCCAGCTGAATGCCCTGGTTTTTCCAGTTGCTGGTATTGGCTATACTGCCGATACCTTTTACGTCATTGAAGCCAATGATGTAACGGGCGCTGACATTTACGATAGGCAATTGCAGCCAGAGACCAGCCACACCTGAAATTTCACCACCTTTGAAGGCAGTATTGGCAGCGCCGAAAACTTTTCTGTCACTTACCATCGCGCCAAACTGAGGACCTACCTGCAGTTTCAGACGAGGGGTACCCAGATCAATATTTGCCAGCAGCGGGATGCTCAGATAGTTCAGGTTTATTTTTTTACGGTTATCAGCATCAGTTACATTATCGTAAAAGTGATTGAAATCACTTGTGGTTTCAGTTTTGGTAGAGGAAAAGATCACTTCACCCTGCACACCAAAACCTTTTATCAGGTTTAATTGTGCAAAACCACCCAGGTGGTAGCCTAATTTAAATCCATCCTGAAATCCGGTTCCGTCCAGTTTTCCAAGATTAGCACCACCTTTGATACCAAAACGCAGTAATCTTTGTGCGCTAACGGTAGTAGTCACAGCTGTAGTAGCCAGGATCGCAACGGCGAGAAACAGTTTTTTCATAATTGTATGTTGTTAGTAATGGTTAAAATTATAGACGCCCGAACAGTAAAATACCCCTATATCAAAAAGGAGATTCCTCAAATACAAATTCCGTGCTATTTGTTAACAATACTAAAAACTATAGGCCAGTCTTGCAGTGAAATAACTCATCAAATGCTGGTCTGCGCCAGTAAGTGGCTTAAAAATAGTGAAGGCGGGAGAGATGGTAAATTTATTTACGAGATAGGACGCATTGATCGTACAGTCTATTGCGCGGGGTTCAAAACCGGTATGATCTTCAAAACTCAGCACTTTACCCGGATGTACTTTATCAAATTTCATTTTTTTAGAGCGGGTCACATAACGGAAAGCGATCAACTGGCTGTAGTAGTTGGCCGTGCCCAGGGTCAATGACAAGGAAGGCAACAGCAACAAGGCATCGCGGGAGCTCAACAATCCATCGAAAATAAATGAATGTCTTACGGTAGCGATTACGTTAAAGTCACTGCCCTGCAGAGTTTCCTTGCTATGCAGCCCGCTGCTGGAATGGTTGCCCCACCCGTAATCAAGGCTAATACCAGGCTGCAGCCACCACTTACGGTAATAAAAATAGGCATACAGTTCATTCTTGATCGGTGTAGTAGGAACATCAGTGGAATCCGCAAAAATGTAACGTGTATACGAAATGCCGGTCTGGAAGTTTTTATTTTTCGTATAGTCGTATCCGGCAGTCAGGTCCCATTCAAACCAATGATTTTTCTCCGTATTGAATAAGTAGTAAGCGTTGGCGCCGGCAAAAAAACCACTTTTATGATACCATGTCAGGGAAGGAGAAAGAAAGGGCTTCATGACAAGAGGCTGTTCGTAGTTGGCGACTTTGTTGCCGTAGGCGGGATTATTTCCGTAACTGAACGCTACCACCATTTCACTTTTCCGCTGGGCATTCAGCAGCGAATCCAACTGCCTTTCCACTTCCGCTAAAGATTGGCCATTGGCGAAAACACTGCAAAACAGTAGCAGACTTGTCAGGAATACGCGCATTATATAGAGATACTGCCCACAATATAGCATATTTTGGGATTTGATCACTTTGCCTCCTGATAATTTTGTCAATCCCAATGCTGTTTTGCGCTTAAGGTTATATCAGATCTATCACGGTAATTTCCGGGAGTACGCCTACCCTGCCTGGGTAACCCAGGAAACCGAAGCCCCTGTTTACGTACAGTCGTTGTTCACCGGCCTTGTACAGTCCGGCCCATTCCTTATAGAAGTATTGTGCTGGGCTCCACTTGAGACCAGGTATCTCTACACCAAACTGCATACCATGTGTATGTCCTGCAAGGGTGAGTGCGATATCAGGGTATTCGGGTCTGATCTGTGCATCCCAGTGGGTAGGATCATGCGAGAGTAGTATTTTAAACGGAATATGGCTTACGCCCTGGTAGGCCCTGCGGAGATCGCCGTGGCGGGGGAAACGCTTAATGGCGCTCCAGTTTTCCACGCCCAGCAGCGCAATCTGGTCGCCACCTTTTTCCAGAACCACACTTTCATTCATCATCAGTTTCCAGCCCAGTTCCCCATGTAGCGCCTTCAATCTTTCCAGGTTTTGTTTTTGCATATCGCTATGACCAGAAGCTGTTTTATCGGGCCAGGGGTAATAATCGCCATAGTCGTGGTTACCTAAAGTGGAATACACGCCCATAGGGGCTTTTATCTGGTTAAACACATCCATCCAGGGGGCCATTTCATCTGCGCGATCATTGACCAGGTCGCCGGTAAAGAGCACCAGGTCCGCTTTTTGGGCGTTGATCATATTCACGCCTTTGACCACTGCTTCGCGGTCGGCGAAGCTGCCGGAGTGGATGTCGGAGATCTGAACGATACGGAGCCCTCTGAAAGAAGACGGGAGGTCTCTGAATGCCAGTTTCAGTTTATGGACGCGATAATTGTACTTGTTGGAAAAGCCGTAGACCAGCGTGGCAAAGAAGGCACCGCCGGTGATCAGTCCAAGCCTGCTCAGGAACTGAGAGCGGGTAAGTCCGCTGACAACACCTTCTGTGGGCACGATATCTTTTTCATTGGTAAAGCGGCGGATCAGCCATACAATCCCCCGGCGCACATCATCAATCAGTAAAAATACGACTGCCAGTAGTTTGGCCACTACCAATCCCAGGAAGATGGCCATCAGGTAAGACTTTACCTGGGCAGGCCAGCTATGCCAGTTGATATAAGGTAACAATAGCACCATGGTGACGCATATCGCGGAAATAGACCAATAGACGGCATAGGTGATATTGCGGACCCTGGGCAGCGACATATATACCATGGCCCTTACTGCCTGAAACACATAAATGTCCAGTAAGAGGAGAAAAACAACCAATATAATAGAATTCAGTCCGGATCGCATTATAAAATATTAATATAAAAAAGAAATGAGCGGCAATTTAACACAAGTAATCGGGTAGGAAAAGTTAAAAACTGGTTCCTGACGTCATGCAGACGTATAACAAACGGATAAATTGCAGGGTTTTAAATTAATTCTTAAAAAAACAGAACAGCGCTATCATACATTAATAAAATATTAATATTTATAGGAAATATCTATGGTCATCAGGACACTTTGTGAATAAATAAATATACTACAGCGCCGGTTTTCTGTCTAATCGTTGTATTTTTGTCCGATTCAGGCTACTTTTAATTCAAACAAAGGACTGATTTTCGAATAAAATTGTGTTTACGGATGCCGGAGGCGAATCACTAAATTCGTATCTGCCCATCCGTAATTCGTAATTTTTACCTAAAATTGAGACCATGAGATACACCAACTACGGTCATTCCTGCTTTGCAGTGGAGATCAAGGGCAAGCGGATACTTTTTGATCCTTTTATCACGCACAATGAACTGGCGAAAAAGGTAGATATAAATGCCATCCAGGCAGATTACATTTTTGTTTCCCATGGTCATGAAGACCATACGGCCGACCTGATAGACCTGGCCAAAAGAACCGGTGCCACGGTGGTGTCCAACTTTGAGATTGTGATGTGGGCAAGCAGGCAGGGTATCAGCAAGATACATCCGATGAATACCGGCGGGAAATGGAACTTTGATTTTGGTACGGTGAAATGTGTGGCAGCCCAGCACTCCAGCAGTTTTGCGGATGGCTCCTATGCCGGCAACCCGATGGGGTTTGTATTTATGACAGACGAAGGCAATTTTTATTATAGTGGTGATACGGCGCTGACCATGGAAATGGAACTGATCCCGGACATTGCCCAGCTGGATTTTGCTGTTTTACCGATAGGTGATAATTTCACCATGGGCCCGGAAGATGCCATTGCCGCCGCCGATATGATCGGGTGTGAAAAAATCATCGGTATACATTACGATACCTTCGGATATATCAAGATAGACACGAAAGCAGTGCTCCGGATGTTTGATGATGCCGGTGTAGAACTGCTGCTTCCGGAAATCGGAAGTACTATAGAGGTTTGAGGAAGAGGCGATCCTGCTATTTTATCCTTTATCCTATAAATGAACCTTTGAATTTTAAATTACACAATGGCTAGAGTAATCGCAATCGCTAATCAGAAAGGTGGGGTGGGAAAAACAACCAGTGCAATCAACCTGGCAAGCAGCCTGGCTGTACTGGAATACAAAACATTGCTGGTAGATGCCGATCCCCAGGCTAACAGTACCACAGGACTGGGTTTTGACCTGCGCAATGTGCAGCAGAGCCTGTACGACTGTATGGTAAACGATGTTCAGGCCAAAGATGTGATACTGGAATCTGATACACCTAACCTCAAGGTACTGCCTTCCCATATCGATCTGGTAGGTGCAGAACTGGAACTGATCAATCACCCTAACCGTGAGCGGGTGATGAAACAGGTGGTGGAGTCTGTAAAAGATGATTACGATTTTGTGATCGTGGACTGTTCCCCTTCATTGGGACTGATCACTGTGAATGCCCTGGTGGCTTCCAACGCGGTGATCATTCCTGTTCAATGTGAATTTTTTGCACTGGAAGGTCTGGGCAAACTGCTCAATACCATCAAGATCGTTCAGAGCAGACTGAATACAGACCTGGAAATTGAAGGTATTCTGATGACCATGTATGATGGTCGTTTGCGCCTCAGCAACCAGGTGGTGGACGAAGTGAAACAACACTTCGAGGAGAGTGTGTTTAACACTATCATCCATCGTAATACCAAACTGGGAGAGGCTCCCAGCTTCGGTAAATCCGTTATTATGTATGATGCAGCCAGTACCGGTGCTATCAATTACCTGAACCTGGCCAAGGAAATACTGCAGAAACATAACTACACGAAAATTAAATCCAAAGACAAAATCTTAAGATGAGCAATCCAAGTAAGAAAGAGGCGTTGGGTAAAGGCATCCGCTCTCTGCTCCAGAACATAGATACTGACCTTAAGCATACTGCCACCACATTGGGCGATAAAGCAGTAGCTGCAGTTACCGGTATTGAACGTATTCCGCTGGAACAGATTGTGACCAACCCTAAGCAACCGCGCCGTGACTTTGATGAGGTTGCCCTGCAGGAACTGAGCCAGTCTATCAAACTGCATGATATCATTCAGCCTATTACCGTTGCCAAAATCAACAATAAAAAATATCAGCTGATCGCTGGTGAAAGGCGTTTACGGGCCAGTAAAATGGCGGAACTGAAAGATATCCCGGCATATGTACGTCAGGCTAACGACCAGGAGCTGCTGGAACTGGCGCTGCTGGAGAACCTGCAACGGGAAAACCTGAACGCCATAGAGGTTGGATTGAGCTACAAACGGTTGATGGAAGAATGTACCCTCACACAGGAACAGGTAGCCGACCGTATGGGCAAGGAACGAAGCACCGTCACCAACTATATACGTCTGCTCAAACTGCCGCCTGATATCCAGGTAGCGGTAAGGAACGGCCAACTTAGCATGGGCCATGCCCGCGTACTGACTGGTGTGGAGAACGTGGAAAACCAGCTGTTCCTCTACAACGAGATCCTGCAAAATGGTCTGTCTGTAAGACAAACAGAAGAACTGGCCCGCAGATTAAACCAGGCTGACAAAGGCAATCAGCAGAAAGCTGTCAAAGTTAAGTTACCGCCAGCCTACCAGAAAATACAGGATAATCTCAGTTCCCACTTCTCAACAAAAGTGAAACTGGACAGAGGTAAGAACGGCAAAGGAAGCATCATGATTGAATTCTATTCGGACGAAGAACTGGATAGCATTCTGGAAAAAATAGATATATACGGTGGCAATTAAGGCTGGAAAATCATTCCATTTATTTCGTTGCAATTTCCTGATATTGATGTCGCTGCTGGTAGTAGCCACATCTGCACGGGCGCAGAACGTTACCCGTCCTGCTGCCAGGGCCGCTGATACAGTGGCCCGTCCTCATGTTGACACTACTGGTGATGTCACCATTGTGTCGAAGGATACCGTGCGTACTTCGCATATGGAACTGCGTCCCCCGCATAGTCCACGTAAGGCAGCGCTATATTCTGCTATCCTGCCGGGTCTGGGGCAGGCTTACAACCGTGAATACTGGAAAATGCCGCTGGTATATGCCGCTATTGGCACCTGTACCTACTTCTTTGTATTTAACCTGGACAAATACCATCTCTACCGCGATGCCTACCGGCTGAAGGTAGACGGTAATCCTGACACCAATATTTCCGATCCATTCCTGGCCGCCAGGTCTGAACAATACCTGAAGGCCTACCGCGACTACTACCGTCAGAATATTGACTATTCCGTACTGTTCTTTGTACTGGCCTATGGCCTCAATATCGCTGATGCTACCGTGTTTGCGCACCTACGCAACTGGGACATGAATGACGAGCTGAGCATGCGGATATCCCCTGCACTGATCAACAACCGTGCACTGGGTATCAGTGTTAATATTTCAATCGGCGGCAGTAAAAAGGCTAAAAAGAATACCTGGCTTGCCGGTCGGTAGTTCATCTCTCCATCTATCAAAAAATAACAACCAAGGGGCATGAAAATAGCACTTATAGGATATGGTAAAATGGGCAAAGCCATTGATGCCATTGCCACCGCCAAAGGTCATGAGGTTATACTCAGAGTAGATCACGACAGCCAGCACCTGCTGGAAAAGGAACACCTGAGTCAGGCAGATGTGGCCATTGAATTCACGACACCTGAAACAGCCTTTCATAACATCCAGAAATGTTTCGAAGCCAATGTACCCGTTGTTTGCGGCACTACCGGCTGGCTCGATAAACTGCCTGAGATAGAAGCCCTGTGTGCAAAAGGCCAGCATGCCTTTTTACATGCTACCAACTTCAGCATCGGCGTAAACATTTTCTTTGAAGTGAACAAAAAACTGGCTGCCCTCATGGCATCCCAGCCTCAATACGATGTATGGATGGAAGAAATCCACCATACCCAGAAAAAAGACGCACCCAGTGGTACTGCCCTTACACTGGCAGAACAACTGATGTCTTCCGTAACCCGGAAAACCGCATGGATAAACGAAGAAAGCCATCAGGCTGATACGCTGTCCATCATCTCCAAAAGGATAGATCCTGCTCCTGGTACACATACCATCACCTATACTTCGCCTATCGACGATATCACCATTACGCATACCGCCCATTCCCGGGAAGGATTTGCCGCTGGTGCTGTGGTAGCTGCAGAATGGCTGAAAGGCAAAACAGGGGTATTTACCATGCGGGATGTGCTGAATCTGTAGACATCACACAATTAATTGAAAATCAGTTAATAAAAATTCCTGTTCCACGACACCCTGGCTGCTGAAATTTGAAACTGAAAAGAAGAGCTTATATTTGTTGTGTCAAATATGTTCATTGCAACACCGATAGAGTCATCCCAGGGATGCAAATAAGTCAGTATGTTATCTAAGAAAACACAATACGCATTTCACGCACTCATTCATCTGGCAGAAAACATTGATAAAGGACCTATCCTGATCTCCGAAATTGCACAGGAGAAAAACATATCCATCAAGTTCCTGGAGAATATCCTGTTGGAATTGAAGAATGCCGGTATTCTGGGCAGTAAAAAAGGAAAAGGCGGCGGATATTATCTGATGAAGCCTCCTAAAGAGATTGCGCTGGCCAAAATTATCCGTTTGCTGGATGGGCCTATCGCCCTGCTGCCCTGCGTGAGCCTCAACTACTATGAGCGCTGTGAGAACTGTCGTGATGAAGCTGTATGTGGCCTCCACGAAGTGATGAGCAAGGTAAGGGACGCCACCCTGAAGCTGTTGGAAACAAAAACACTGAAAGACATTCTTACCCGCAACGTATAAACGGCGCTTGCGGTGAAAACTATCAGGCCGGCTGGTATATCCAGCCGGCTTTTTTTGCGTATGCCCTACCGGAAACATTGAGGATATTCATTAATCCTCCTTCTTTGTTAGCTTTTTCAATGTCTCTTCAATCAGCTCCATTCGTTTTTTTACTTTTTCTGCCGCTGCATCAAGGGTATAACCATCATCCATCAACTCTTTAATGAGCAACATTTTTTTAATGTTTTTATAATCATATCTCCTGTTCTTTCCTTCCTCTTCTGTCAGACTTGAAATAATAGCTTTGTCTTCCCAATAACGAATTTGTCGTGTAGGGATGCCTGTTATTTGTGACACCTCCCCAATGCCAACAACTAGTTTTTCCAAAAAATCGAAGTCAAACGACAGATCCGGATTCGTATTTGATTTACTCATTTTGTAAATTATTTACAATAATTGTAACAAATATAGATTTTTTCACCTTACTTTGCAATTGTAAATTATTTACAATAATTGAAAATAATATAAAATGAAAGCACTGATTTTAATTGAATGCCAGAATGAATGGCTCGCCCCTAATGGTAAACTGCAAAGATTGATTGAAGACAGAGATATGTTTGACGAGTCGGTGGGTAACATTATTCAGGTATTGCAGCATGCAAGGCAAATAAAAATGCCCGTAGCCCATGTGGGACTCCGGTTTCAGGAAGGTTATCCTGAATTAGCCCATGGCAAAAGTGGCTTAAACAAAGCAATACCTGAATTCGGAACATTCCAGTTGAATGAATTTGGCTCCCGGTTCTATGAACCTTTTCGACCTATAGAAGGTGAATTTGTGGTTACCGGGCGTACCGGCGCAAGTGGCTTTGCCGGCTCCAACCTGGATATCTGGCTGCGAAATAATAAAATTGAGGATATTTATTTAACCGGATATGCAACCCATGTATGTGTTGAAAGCACATTACGAGAGGCCCATGATAAAGGCTACAACCCAATTTTGTTGCAGGATGCGACTTCAGCCTTCAATCGTATGCAACAAAATTATGTTGTAAACGAAATCGTGCATCATTTCGGACAGCACCTGTCAACCCAGGAATTTTTAAGTGTAAGTCTTTCGCGATGAATGGCTGAGAGGCCATTGGACACTTCGTATAAGCATGGCATTATACAAATTATCCTCCGATATGCTGAAGGCTTAACTAGGCAGATGCCCTGTAAGGCTTTTGAAGCCCAGGGTATCTGCCTTGTTCCCAACCAAACCCGGATAGATACGAGCAATATCCCCGCAGTACCGGTTCTCCTGAAACTCTCTCCTATAGCGCCTTCCCGCAAAACCCACAATTTTTTGACACAATAGTCTATCTTTTTTATAGGTTTTATGTATTTTTGTGCATGGCGTCACTGAAAAGTGATGCGCTGGCACAAGGCATTTATCTTTAAGGAAGATTACATGACAGACATTACCACTGCACTGGCCAACAAGCCCGTGGAAGAAGCCATACAGTATCTGCTGGAGCAGTATCCGGGCGCTGTGGCGTTTTCCACTTCCTTTGGCCAGGAAGACCAGGTCATCGCCGATATTATCTGGCGTCACCATTTACCCGTCAGGGTATTCACACTGGACACAGGCCGCCTGTTCCAGGAGACCTACGACGTGATGGACCTTACCCTTTCCCGTTATAAACAGCCGGTTGAAGTGTACTACCCCGACACGGCAGCCGTGGAAAAGCTGGTTTCCGAAAAAGGCCCCAACAGCTTTTACGAATCGGTGGAAAACCGCAAACAGTGCTGTGGCATCCGTAAAGTAGTGCCCCTCAACAGGGCGCTGGAAGGTGTGAAAGTATGGATCACCGGTTTACGTGCCGAACAGTCCGAAAACCGCCACGATATGCAGACGCTGGAATGGGATGCACAACGGCACCTTTATAAGTACAATCCGCTTATCCACTGGGGATATGATGAAGTGCTGGATTACCTCACCAAACACAACGTCCCCTATAATAAACTGCACGACAAAGGCTTCGTCAGCATCGGTTGTGCACCCTGTACACGCGCCATCGAGCCGGGAGAACATCCGCGCGCCGGCCGGTGGTGGTGGGAAACGTCGCATAAGGAATGCGGCCTGCACGGATAAACAAACAGCCTTTGCAATTTTAAATCATTGTCATCCATGACTAACAAAATAAATTGGGAATTTCCACAGGCGCTGGAAGATGAAGCCATATACATATTAAGGGAAACAGCCGCCCAGTTCGAGAAACCCGTACTGCTCTTTTCCGGTGGTAAGGACTCTATTACCCTGGTGAGACTGGCCCAGAAAGCATTTTATCCAGGGAAAGTACCTTTTGCCCTCTTACACGTGGACACCGGCCACAACTTCCCGGAAACAATCCAGTTCCGCGACTGGCTGGTCAACAGCCTGGGCCTCGATCTGATTGTCCGCAATGTGCAGGACAGCATAGACCAGGGCAAAGTACAGGAAGAAACCGGTAAATACGCCAGCCGTAACGCACTGCAAACCGTTACCCTCCTCGATGCCATCGAAGAAGGTAAATTCGATGCCTGCATCGGAGGCGCCCGCCGTGATGAAGAAAAGGCCCGCGCCAAAGAAAGAATATTCTCCGTACGCGATGAATTTGGCCAGTGGAACGCCAAAATGCAACGCCCCGAGCTGTTTGATATGCTCAACGGAAAAATCAATATCGGCGAAAACGTACGTGTATTCCCTATCTCCAACTGGACCGAACTGGACGTATGGAACTACATCCGCCGCGAAAAGCTGGAAATACCTTCTATCTACTTCGCCCACGAAAGAGAGATCATCGAGCGCGACGGACTCTACTGGCCTTATTCGCCTTATCTCAATACCACCGATGACGAAGTACCTTACCGCCAGAAAGTACGCTTCCGCACCGTAGGGGACATGACCTGTACCGCTGCCGTTATCTCCGAAGCAGATAAGCTGGAAGATATCATCGCCGAAATCATGGAAGCTAAAATCTCCGAACGCGGCGCCCGTATCGACGACAAACGCTCAGAAGCCGCCATGGAAAAGAGAAAGCAGGCAGGCTATTTTTAACATTTACTTTTTACAGCATAAAGCTTAATAATATGGAGGTTTTACGTATAGCCACTTCCGGTAGTGTGGATGATGGTAAAAGTACATTGATCGGCCGTCTTTTATACGACACCAACTCTATCCCCCAGGATAAAATGGAAGCACTCCATGCGGCCAGCAAACGCAAGGGACTTGACTTCACCGATCTGTCACTGCTGACAGACGGCCTCGTAGCTGAAAGAGAACAAGGCATCACCATCGACGTGGCGCATATCTACTTCTCCACCCCTACCCGTAAATATATCATCGCAGATACCCCCGGCCACATCGAATACACCCGTAACATGGTGACCGGCGCGTCTAACGCACAGGTATCCCTGATACTCATAGATGCCCGCAAAGGCATTGTAGAACAGACACACCGTCACTTCTTCATCGCCAGCCTGCTACGCATCCCCTACCTGGTAGTATGTGTCAATAAAATGGACCTGGTAGATTACAGTCAAGCCCGCTTCAACCAGATTGTAGAAGACTTCCAGCAGTTGCTCGACAACTCCGCCTTCAAAGACCAGGAAGTGAAGTTTATTCCCATCTCTTCCCTGCATGGCGAAAATGTGGCTTCCCATACCGGTGCTATCAACTGGTACGAAGGCCCTGCCCTGCTGGAATACCTGGAACAGGTTTCCTTCGACCATCAGGACAGCCGCCATCCGGCCCGTTTCCCGATCCAGAGTGTGATCCGCCCAAAAACAGCCGCCCACCACGACTTCCGTGGCTTTGCCGGTAAAGTGACCAGCGGTCATTTTAGTGTAGGCGATGAAATCATCTCCCTGCCCTCCGGTCAGAAAAGCAAGATCAAAACCATCGAGCAGTTCGAAAAACAACTGAATACCGCGCATGCACGCGAAAGCGTTGTCATCACGCTCGAAGACGAAATTGACAGCAGCCGTGGCAATATGCTCGTAAAAACAGACAACGTTGCCGAGCAACGGAAAGAAATATCCGCCTACATCTGCTGGATGGACCAGCAAAAACTCACTGCAGGCAAAACATACCTGCTGCAACACGGTATAAACCGCGTGAAAGCTAAAGTACAGCAGCTTCACTTCGTCACCGATGTTACCAGCTACCAGGAAGTGACCGATAAAAAAGAAATGGGATTAAACGATATCGGAAAAATCACGCTTAAAACTGCGGCCCCCATCTTTGCAGACCTTTATCAGGAAAACCCTGCCAATGGCGCGTTTATACTGATAGATGAGTTTAATAATACTACCGTCGCTGTCGGAACGGTGATTTAGTATGATGCTTTTGATTCTCCTGATGAGCGGAGATTGACAGATGATGTTAAGGGAGAATAACAAAATATAGAGAAAACAAAGGCCCGTTGAGAAATCAACGGGCCTTTATTTATTAATACTCAAATCAAACATGCTGGCTTCAACAAAGCGTCAGCAAAATTCGTCATTATTATTGTTGCTAAGAATCAGGAGCATCAGTACAATCACATGCATCACAGTTCACATGCATCAAGTTATATGTTCTGGAGCATGTCGGCGGTCATCTTCGCCAGGTCATACTCGTGTTTCCAGCCCCAGTCAGCGCGTGCGCGGCTGTCATCCATGCTGTTGGGCCAGCCGTCGGCGATTTGCTGACGATAGTCTGGTTCATAGCTGATGGTGAAGTCAGGTATATGTTTTTTGATTTCTGCTGCGATCTCTTTAGGAGAGAAGCTCATGCCGGAGAGATTGTAGGCAGAACGAACTGTTATTTTGGAGGCATCGGCTTCCATGAGTTCGATGGTGGCGCGGATAGCGTCGGGCATGTACATCATGGGCAGATAAGTATCTTCAGACAGGAAGCTGGTGTATTCCTGGCGCTCCTTGGCTTCGTGGAAGATTTCCACTGCGTAGTCGGTAGTACCGCCGCCTGGAGCAGATTTGTAGCTAATCAGGCCTGGGTAGCGGAGGCTTCTTACATCCACACCATAGCGGTGGTTGTAGTATTCGCACCAGCGTTCACCGGCAAATTTGCTGATACCGTAAATGGTGGTAGGCTCGATGATAGTGTGCTGAGGTGTTTCCATCATCGGGGAGTTAGGACCGAACACCGCAATGGAGCTAGGCCAGTATACTTTATCAATATTTTCCTCTTTGGCGATATCGAGTACGTTGAGCAGACTTTGCATATTGATATGCCATGCCAGCAGCGGATTTTTTTCACCGGTAGCAGACAGGATGGCTGCCAGCAGGTAGATCTGGGTGATATTGTGCCGGATCACGAGTACGTGCAGCATTTCCTTGTTCATCACGTCCAGCGACACATAAGGCCCTGTTCCTTTCAGCAGCTCATGTTCTTCCCGGAGATCTGATGCCAGTACGTTGGCATCTCCATACATTTTCCTTAACGCCAGGGTCAGCTCCACGCCTATTTGTCCGCAGGCACCAATAACCAGGATCTTATCTTTCTTCATACACGAAAATTGTAAGCTATAATTTGAGAGCGTAATATTAACAGGTTCGGCGGTATTTCCGCACTGCCTGATCATTCGCATGACAATGCCATAACAATAAAAACAACCATGAGAGAACTTTCCAATGGCGGATTACAAAAGTATGACAATTTTAACTTTTCATATTACAGGAACGGGGCTTGACGGCTCCCTGTTAATACAGGGAAAGACTATCTTTGCATTTCGATTAGTGACCCAATAGTTATAAATTATGAAGCATTTAAAATCATTGTTCAAAGAACAGTACAATCCGGAGAATTTCTTCCTGATTGCAGGCCCTTGTGTAATTGAAGAAGAAGAGTTGCTGATGACCGTAGCAGAGAAGGTTTCCGGTATCTGCAAACGGCTTGCTATACCTTATGTTTTTAAGGCCTCTTACCGCAAGGCCAACCGTACCAGTGTACACTCTTTTACGGGCATTGGCGATGTGGAAGGGCTGGAGCTGTTGCATAAAATAGGTAAAACCTTTAATGTGCCGGTAACCTCCGACATTCACTCTGCAGCCGAAGCCGCTATGGCAGCTGCTTACGTAGATGTGTTACAGATACCTGCCTTCCTGTGCCGTCAGACAGACATCCTGCTGGCAGCTGCAGAAACAGGTAAAGTAGTGAACGTAAAAAAGGGCCAGTTCCTCAGCGGCGAATCCATGAAGTTTGCTGTTGAAAAAATTAAGGGCGCCGGCAACGAACATATTATGCTCACCGAAAGGGGTACTACCTTCGGTTATCAGGACCTGGTGGTAGACTACCGCAATATCCCGGTGATGAAACATTTCGGTCATCCGGTGGTGATGGACTGCACGCACTCGCTGCAGCAGCCTAACCAGACCAGCGGTGTTACCGGCGGCAACCCGCAGATGATCAGCACTATTGCCAAAGCAGCTATTGCTACCGGAGCGGATGGTCTGTTTATCGAAACCCACCCGGACCCGGCCAATGCTAAATCTGATGGCGCCAACATGCTGCGTCTCGACCTGCTCGAAGAGCTGCTGGAGAAACTGGTAGAACTCAGAAAAGTGGCGGTTAAATTGTAATAACGGTCAACTGTATCCTTGTTGTTTTGGATTGATTTATGTAAATTCATACAACACCAAAAACAACTCGCTATGATCAGTTTACACCATTTAAAAACCGGAGATTCGGTGATTACCAATTATGGAGGTGTAGAGAAACCGGGGAAGATTCTGCAGGTAGATCATGAGGACAAAAAAGTGCTTGTTGCCACTGATAACAACACAAATGAGTTCTGGTACGATCTGGACAACCTGTACTCCATCCCGTTGGACGAAGCCACGTTACTGAAACTGCAATTCCATCTGGACAATTCACAGTCCGGTGGTGGTACAAGCAAGGTGTACGTCAGAGGCCCGTTCTCTGTGCGTATGTTTGAACCAGGCAACAAACCGCTGATGCAGCTGCATTACCGGGATGAAACCAGGAACCTGAATGCGCCCATTACACTGAATGAGTTGCAGAACCATTATCATGGAATGACTAATTTCCACCTGGAATAACATCCGGGCAAAATATAGATAAAGAGGAAATTTCCGGTTGATCCCGGAGATTTCCTCTTTGTTTTTTAGTCGTTTCAAAGATGGGAATACGCTTCCTTATGTCATCGCGCAGGCATATCTCCCCCATCTCCCTGCAAAAACAGGAAAAGGGGCTTTACAGTATTATGCTGGTACAGATGTTATAAGTAGCGTAGTGGATTTCTTCTTGCGTTCTGGATATAGTTTTTCATATTTACCCAGAAAGCGAGGATCATATAAACGATGAGTGGGGACCCCATCGCGAGGAAGGTGGCATAAATGAAAAAGATGCGGATCCGGGAAGTGGCAACACCGAGTTTATCCCCGATAGCCGCACATACACCGAAGGCCTTCCATTCCAAAAAGTCTTTTATCCGGTTCATATTCCAAATGTATCAAATTCCGGGCGGAAAAACAAGGACGACAGACAACGGTTTTAGCTGCTGTATTTTAACAGGGTGGCTGGTTACAGACAGGAGGAGCCGGGCAATACTTACAGCGGCTCAAAATTTAATATAATAATTTTTAACAATTCTTTTAAAGGTGTGGCCCAATCCGCCTGATGTATTTCTCCTGTTGGAAGCGGGGTAAAAATCTATCTATATCTTTACTAATTAATTTAAAAACTTGTTGTTTTTAGTTAATTTTGCGTGCAATTTTTAACCGCTCTTAAATTATTTTTTTCCCATGGTGTTTGATATTGACATGATTAAAAAAGTGTATGCGGCACTACCGGGTAAGGTGGAAGCGACCCGTAATATGTTAGGCCGCCCGCTCACACTTGCCGAAAAGATTTTATACGCGCACCTGTACGCACCAACTACTACGCCTTATGAAAGAGGCAAATCCTACGTTGAATTTGCGCCGGACCGTGTAGCCATGCAGGATGCCACCGCGCAGATGGCGTTGCTTCAGTTTATGACCTGCGGTCGTGATAAAGTTGCGGTTCCTTCCACAGTACACTGTGATCACCTTATACAAGCCAAAGTGGGCGCCACAGAAGATCTGGCGATTGCTATTGACACTAATAAAGAAGTTTACGATTTTCTTTCTTCCATTTCCGACAAATACGGTATTGGTTTCTGGAAACCAGGTGCTGGTATCATTCACCAGGTAGTGCTGGAAAACTATGCTTTTCCGGGTGGTATGATGATCGGTACAGACTCCCACACCCCTAACGCTGGTGGTCTGGGTATGGTGGCTATCGGTGTAGGTGGTGCTGACGCGGTAGACGTGATGGCAGGCCTTCCCTGGGAGCTGAAAATGCCGAAACTGATCGGTGTGAAACTGACTGGTAAAATGAGCGGATGGACTTCTGCCAAAGATGTTATCCTGAAAGTGGCTGGTATCCTGACTGTAAAAGGTGGTACTGGTGCTATCGTGGAATACTTCGGTGAAGGTGCTGACAGCCTGAGCGCTACCGGTAAAGGTACTATCTGTAACATGGGTGCTGAAATCGGTGCTACCTGCTCCGTTTTCGCTTACGACAGCAAAATGGCTGACTACCTGAAAGGTACCAGCAGAGCTGAAGTTGCAGCCCTGGCTGACACAGTAAAAGAACACCTGCGTCCGGATGCTGAAGTATATGCAGACCCTGCTAAATACTACGATCAGCTGATCGAAATCAACCTCGACGAACTGGAGCCTCATGTAAACGGTCCGTTCACTCCGGATCTGGCATGGCCTATCTCCAAATTTGCACAAGCGATCAAAGAAAACAACTGGCCTGAAAAACTGGAAGTTGCCCTGATCGGTTCCTGCACCAACTCTTCCTACGAAGATATCTCCCGTTCTGCGTCCCTGGCCAAACAAGCCATCGACAAACAACTGGATATGAAATCCGAATTCACCATCACACCAGGTTCTGAACTGGTACGTTATACCATCGAAAGAGACGGTCTCCTGGCTACTTTCGATAAAGTAGGTGGTGTAGTGCTGGCAAACGCCTGCGGACCCTGCATCGGCCAATGGGCCCGTCATATCGACGATCCTAACCGTAAAAACTCCATCATCACTTCCTTCAACCGTAACTTCGCGAAGAGAAATGATGGTCTGGCTTCTACCCACGCTTTTGTAGCTTCTCCTGAGATCGTAACAGCACTGGCTATTGCAGGTGACCTCACCTTCAACCCGCTGACCGACAAGCTGAAAAACAAAAACGGCGAAGAAGTAATGCTGGACGAACCTACCGGTTTTGAACTGCCTACCAAAGGTTTCGCAGTAGAAGACGCGGGTTACCAGGCTCCTGCTGAAGATGGTAAGGGTGTACAGGTAATCGTATCCCCTACTTCCGATCGTCTGCAACTGCTGGAACCATTTGCTGCATGGGAAGGTACTGACCTGAAAGGGCTGAAACTCCTCATCAAAGCAAAAGGTAAATGTACTACTGACCACATCTCCATGGCCGGCCCATGGCTGAAATACCGCGGTCACCTGGACAACATCTCCAACAACATGCTGATCGGCGCTGTAAACGCATTCAACGACAAAACTGACACCGTTAAAAATGCTCTGACCAGCGAATACGGTGCTGTTCCTGCCACTATGCGTGCTTACAAAGCTGCCGGTTTCGGTGCTGTAGTAGTAGGTGACGAAAACTACGGTGAAGGCTCCAGCCGCGAACACGCTGCTATGGAACCCCGCCACCTCGGCGTTCGTGCTATCCTGGTGAAATCTTTCGCCCGTATCCACGAAACCAACCTGAAAAAACAAGGTATGCTGGGTCTGACTTTCGCTAATAAAGAAGATTACGAAAAGATCCAGGAAGATGATACTATCGATATCACCGGCCTGACTACCTTCGCTCCAGGCAAACCGCTCGCTGTGGTACTGCACCACAAAGACGGCAGCTCTGAAGAGTTCTCTGTAAACCACACTTACAACGAACAACAGATCGAGTGGTTTAAAGCCGGCGGCGCCCTGAACGTAATCCGTGCAGAAGCAGCCAAAAAAGCATAATTCAGCCCCTGGTTGAACATATATGTGGAAAACGGGCAGATCATTCTGCCCGTTTTTCTTTTTAAATTACCTCCGGAAAAAAATTATCAGATGTCTGCATCTTTTATTAGTGAAACCTGGGCACAGCTGAACCGCGATGTTGACCCGCTCCTTGTTCAGCAGGCCTTTAATGATATCACTGCCGCCTACTCCGGTACCGCGCGGCATTACCATAATCTGCAGCATATCGCTCAACTGCTGACACTGCATCAGCAATATGCACAACAGTTACAGGACCCTGAAACCATCCTCTTTGCCATTTTTTTCCATGATATCGTGTATGATGTTTTAAAATCAGATAACGAAGAAAAAAGCGCTGATGCTGCGATGGAATATCTGCAACGCATACACTATCCATCGGAAAAAACAACGGCTGTAAAGGAGTTTATTGTGGCCACCAAAACGCATGTCAACAACCAGTCAAACGCAGACCTGGATTATTTCCTGGACTTTGACCTGCAGATACTGGGCACTGCACCGGATGCCTATCTGGCATATACCCGGCAGATACGCCAGGAATACAGTATTTATCCCGACCTGGTATATCATCCGGGTAGAAAAAAAGTATTGCATCATTTTCTGGAGATGCCTGTTATCTTCCGCACCCCTGCCTTTCAGCAACAATATGAAACAGCGGCACGGCAGAACATACAGACAGAACTGGACTCATTATAACGGAACAAGCTTATATGAAAAACATTGTAGTCTTTTGTGGTTCCAGCGCCGGCCATGATCCGGTGTTTATGGAACAGGCGTTACAACTGGGCGAAGCCCTCGCCAAACGTGATATAGGGCTGGTATATGGCGGCGCCAAAGTAGGACTGATGGGCGCCGTAGCCGATGGCGCTCTCCGTGCAGGCGGTAGCGTTATCGGTGTGCTGCCTCATTTCCTGCAGCAGAAAGAGCTGGCCCATACCGGTCTTACTGAACTGATCCTGGTAGATACCATGCACGAACGCAAAACCAGAATGAATGAGCTGGCTGACGGGATTATTGCACTTCCCGGCGGCTTCGGCACCATGGAGGAATTGTTTGAGATGCTTACCTGGGGACAACTGGGACTTCATCAGAAGCCTATTGGCATGCTCAACGTAAACGGATTTTATGATGCGTTGCATCAGCTGTCGCAAACCATGACAGACAAGGGTTTCCTGTCTGCCTCCAATCGTGATATACTGCTCTATAGTGATAAAATAGATGATCTGCTGACACAGATGGAACAATACAAGCCGGTGGAAAAACCGAAGTGGATAATGCCTGAGCAGAGCTGATTGATCAGAAGAGATATCCAAACATTTGTTCTCACGAACAAATGTTTGGATATAATTTATTATAACCCTACAGAGATCTTCACTTTGTCTTCCGCTTTCCTGCCCACGGCCGGATAAGAGACGAGCAACTCCTCAATGGGATATTTCCATTTTTCATCACCGGTTATTGCATCCAATGCATATAAATAACGGGTACCTCCACCTCCTACATATACCGTGTGATCCGCAACCGCTGCGCCCGCTCCGTTAGGCAGAATATACTTCCGCCATAATACATTTCCATTCGCAGCATTAACAGCGTAAAAATAACCATCGTCTGCAGACACATAGATAATGTTATTATTTAAACGCAAACGCCCTGAGAAGCCCAGGTTTTTCAGTGATTCCCAGTTTAATTTTCCGGTATTTTCATCAATTGCGTAAAGGCTTCCAGGGATACCACCTCGTATGGGCAAGGAATACCAACCCGCTGTATAAATCGTTCCGTTGCTTACTGCTACTTCTGCCTTCTCCATAGAAATACCGGTATAATATTTCCATTTATTGCTGCCTGTGGATGCATCAACTGCATGCAGATATCCATTTCTGTCTCCAACGAATACCACCCCATTTGAAAGCCGGGGAGAAGATGAACCAATGACCCCGCCTGTCGGATACCTCCAAACAACGCTTGCAGTGGCAGTATCTACGGCATAAACATACCCATCACTACTACCGAAAATGACTGTACGTCCATAATTGACAGGCTGCGTACTCACATTCGCACCTGTTTTAAACCGCCATTTTTCGGAGGTAGTCCCGAGGTCAAACGCATACAAATAGCTATCATTACAGCCGACATACAAAGTATTGCCATAAATCATCGGAGGACCTTCGATACCACCAGCTCCCAGAGTGAACTTCCATAAAATGGAACCGGTATTGGAATTATGTGCGTATAAGTTAGTATTAGCGCCTGCACTTCCGGCGTACAAAACATTATTGTGCAATAGTGGATTGGAATAACCGTAATCCCCCCGCTCCGTGCCTTGCCACAAGAGTTTTCCGTCTTTGGTATCCAAAGCCATTATGCTCCTCCCTCCAATATAAAGGACTTTCCTTCTGACAATTTTCACAACATATTCTTTCTTGCTGCCGTTTTGTGCAGTCACAATATATTTAACCGGATTGTCGAACTCCTGACTAATACCACTGGCCGGCTGAATACTGGTTCCCTTAAATGTAATCACAGGTGTTATTGCAGAGAGGGAAAGGTTACCCGGTATGCTGAATAAAAAGGTATCCCCTTTTATCTCAGCAGAAATACGGGCAGGATCAATGTCTTTTAAACTGATGGTTGTAATCAGCTTTGCTGAATCAAGCTTTTCTTCAGGAGCATCGGTTTGTTTACTGCAGGCAAACAAACAAATACATGCTGCAAGTACAGGGGGGTAACAGGTTATTATTTTTTTCATCTGCATAAGATAAAAAAAATAGCACCACGCTTTTTTCCCAAAGATATACCGCTAAGGTCAGCGTGATAAAATCAACTATGACTTACCCCTTTTCACATTTCATAAATGTGATATTATTTATTATTTGAATTCACCTAAACTATCTTGTATCGTAATAAGTATTTATCCTGCAGTTTTTGCAAGCGTATTATTTCTCCACAACGGTTTTTTTAAGCTAAAACGCCGCACCAGACTCACTCTAAGGTTGCCATTACCAAAAGCCTGATAGGTATCTGGTACCGGCAGACGGCTGCGGGTAGTCATTCCCACATAATGTATCCCTGCAAAATAACGGCTGGAATTATACCCCAGTGAGGCACGCACTGTGCTACTGAACAGCAGTCCCACGCTATGGCTCACATCACCACTTTCGTAATGCAGACTTGTTTTAGCAGCTCCCAGTCCTGTAGTGACTGATAGTGAGAGGAAAAAATGTTTTTTGAATACAAATGTGTGGGCATACCCTACATTCGCCGCAAACGTGGCCACCAGTGTTTTGTAATAATGTTCGTTCCGCAGAAAAGTCGTATCGTTAAGATTGATAGGTATTAATGAAGAATCTCCCTGTATCTTGGCCAGATAAAACTCTCCCCCGACGATAAACGAACCGGCGCTTTTTTTCTGGTATTCATTCTGCAGATTCGGCGCCCGGTAAGAAAAACGTTTATCATTGAAGATATACTGTACGTTCATTCCCAGGCCAAGGTTTTTGATATCAGGCCGTTGTGGGTAAGGGTTCTGGAGAGAGTATTCTTTTTCAAAAATTTTCTCCGGGTTGGAAATATAAAAGCCCTTGTATTTCTGACCATAGAAATCCACCACCAGCTTGCGCAGATAGATATGCGACTGCAGGTCGATGAATCTGGTATTACCGTATTTATCATTCCGGCGGTTCACAAAAGGAAAATTAAAACCCAGGTTGATACCGATAAAGCGATAGTTGAAACCCACTCCGATATTAGACGGCGTATTGGGACGATAAAGGATGTCTTTTTTCAGTTTTTTGTCCATGATATCGTAACGGGTATACTTGCGGGAGCCGTACAGGCGGAACGTGAGATCTTCCGTATGTTCTTCGATGTAGGCTGTATCGTTGTCGGTATGCAGCCATTTCAGGAGTTTTCCCTGAGCTTTGGCTCCGGCTATGCAGCCGCATACGATCAGCAGTATCAATAAAGTGCGCTTGGCCATAGTGTTTCTTTGCAGTTGCAGCTGCCTGCTGCAGAAGTTTATCAGGGAAGTTCGATGACTTCCAGTTGTTCTATCCGTCCCTGGTCTAGGCGGAACCGGAGTAATGTTTTTACTTTATGCCAGCCTTGCTGTCCACAGGCGCCCGGGTTCATATGCAACAATTGCAGTGCCGGGTCGGGCATTACTTTAAGGATATGGGAATGTCCGCAGATAAAGAGTTTGGGCGGATTTTTTTTCAGCTCTTCCCGGATACCCGGGGCATACTTTCCCGGATAACCACCGATATGGGTCATTAGCACCTCCACACCTTCCACATTGAAGCGGAGTGTTTCAGGGTAACGGATACGGATATCTGCCCCATCTATATTGCCATAAACGGCCCTGAAAGGCTTAAAAGCCTCCAGCTGGTCTGCCAGCTCTACATTACCAATATCGCCGGCATGCCAGATTTCATCTACTTCTTCAAAATATTTAAATATTTGCGGATGCAGATAGCTGTGCGTATCCGACATTAACCCGATTTTTTTCACAGAAATCCTTTAGCGCTTTATATTAATTTTTTTATTTTAGGCTTATGCAAAAGCCCTCTGACCCTACTATCGCCTGTCTGTTAATCTGCTGTCCTGACCGACCAGGTATTGTGGCCGGCGTATCTATGTTTTTCTTCCAACTCGGTGCAAATATACTCGATGCAAGCCAACACAGCACAGATCCACGAGAAGGATTGTTTTTTATGCGGATGGAGATACAGCTGGAAGTGCCGGATAGGGCACAACTGGAGCACTCTTTCCAGCAACAGGTGGCCACCCCGCTGGCGATGGAATGGCATATCCACTACAGCGATCAGCGTAAACGGATGGCTATCATGGTATCCTCCTACGATCATTGCCTGATGGAACTGCTATGGCGCTGGCGAAGCGGAGAACTGGCCGTTGACATCCCACTGGTGATCTCCAACCATACCCGACTGGAAAAGGAATGCAGCACCCTCAACATCCCGTTTCACTATCTGCCTGTAAACGCTGAAAACAAAACAGCCCAGGAACAGGCCACTATCCGCCTGCTGCAGGAACACCAGGTAGACTTTACTGTGCTGGCCCGCTATATGCAGATCCTGTCGCCCCATTTTGTAGGGTTATATCCGCAACGTATCATCAACATACACCACTCCTTTCTCCCGGCTTTTGCGGGTGCACGGCCTTACCTCAACGCCTATACGCGTGGTGTAAAACTAATCGGAGCTACCGCCCACTACGTGACCAACGAGCTGGATGAAGGCCCCATTATAGAACAGGACGTGGCCCGCGTTAGTCATAAACATTCCGTGGATGATCTTGTCATGCTTGGCCGGGATATAGAACGCCAGGTGCTTTCCAGAGCTATTAAGGCCCATATCGAAAACAGGGTTATTGTACATGGGAATAAGACCATCATCTTCTAACTGTGATACATGTGATGCCGCTGATTCTCCTGATAAGCGGAGATTTTAGCGGAGACATAATTTGAGCTGAATAAATATAAAAGCAATGTCCCGATTGATGTTTGTCAATCGGGACATTACTTTTATATTGCCTACTGTTCGCTTTGATCTTCGTTTATCAGGAGCATCAGCGGCATCAAATACATCACAGTTATCGGTTCAGTGACTTAGCCAGTTTTTTACCAGACACTGCATAAGCTTCCTGGATACGTACGCCGGTATCGAAGTCAAAACCACCGAAGATACGGCCCGGAGCGTTGTCTAAGGACATTTTAGCCACAGGCTTTTTGCTGGCTGTTTCCACGATCAGCACCTCTGCATCTATATAAGCGTTTTTACGCATGATGCCTATATTGAAGCCTGGTTCAACAAAGGTAGTATGGAAGATAAGGGTATACTTTGCTTCAGGGAAACGTCCGGCTTTGATATCACTGTTTTCGTTAAAAAGCAATTCAAACTTGGGCTCGAAGCGGTTTTTCCGGTCGTCTTTCCAGGCTTTGGCCCAGTTGTCACCTTTACCGGCTTCTTTCTGGTTATACTCTTCTGTTTTTTTCCGGATGTAGTCGTCTTCGTTATCGAACTTGCCTACTTTCAGCTGGTTGTAAGTGTACTCGACATTCAGTTGTTTTTCATTTTTCAGCGCAGACAAATCGCCTTCCACGAGTTTGATTTTCTGGGCCATGACAGGGATGCTTAAGGCCAGCAGCAATGCGGCAGCTGCTAATCTAAGGATGGTTTGCATTTGGATAATTTTTGCCAAAACTATGAAAAGGCTGTCGGATAATCCTGCGTATTTATACCTATTTTTCTTCCCATTTTACGTTATCTTTAGTATAATGCTCAAAACCCTCCTCCACGATTATCTGGAGTCTGCCTGCTCCACAGTAGCGGCCTCATTTGAACAGCTCCAGCACCCCACCCGGCGACAAAAAGCCATCCATCAGCTCCGGGTGGGCAGTAAGAAAATACGTGCACTACTCGCATTGGCACAGCAAATCCCCGGTTATCATCTCAAAAAAGGTAAATACCTGACTACGCTTAAAATACTGCAACAGATAGGCGGCATATCACGCGATACCCAGCTACAGGAACAATCGCTGACCCGCCATGAAAAAACAGTCTCCTGGCGCTTTTCTGTTGCTCATCTGTTACTGAAAACGAAACTGACTACCGTCGATACTACCCTGGAATCCTTGTCTCAACAACTATCTATCAAAAAACTAACAACCTTACCGAAAGCCTTTAAAGCTGCCATCGCTGATATTGAAGATGAAACCGCTATCGCCGTTATGACCGAGCATGTAGCAAAACAATACAGACACATTTTTCTGCCGGACAGCAAGGCCCCCGACACCGTGTGGCATGATCTGCGAAAAAATACGAAGAGGTTGTATTATCAACTGAGCATCATTACACAATTACCGCATCATACACACCGGCACCGGCAACAGCTGCAGCACACCAAAAAAACCGGCAACCTGCTGGGGCAATGGCATGATGCCAGTGAATTGTTGTTGTTCATAAAAAATACAGCCACAAAAGTGAAGAAGGAGAAAACAGGGCTGTCTGACAATGTATCAAAGCTGATTCATGAATTACAACGGGAAACAACGGAAAAACTGGCGGATAGCGCCAAACGTATACATATGCTGACTAACAGTGCTGACTAAAAAGAGCAGCGCCCTTTTTAGTCAGCCTGCAGATTATTCTCCACAATAAGCCATGAGCACTTCAAAGATAATAGCAGCGCCCAGTTTGGCAGTACGGTTGTCGATGTCCAGTGAAGGATTTAGCTCCGCGATATCCACTCCACATACTTTTCCACTTTCAAGGATGGCCCTGTAACACTGCAGGAACAAGCCGCCGGGGGTAATGCCGTTGTAGGCGGTAGCACTAACGCCTGGTGCAAAAGGTGATGCAAAAACATCCAGGCAGGTGGTCAGATATACTTTGTCTACCTGGCTGAGGAAATGTTGTATCGCCGCAAAAATGGTGTCTTTATCTTCCAGGTGGAAGGCATCGGCCCCCACATAGGTAGCGCCTTCTTCGCCGGCTATGTTAAAGAGCTGGCGGGTGTTACCGTTTTTCTGGATGCCGAGGGCAAGGTAGTTGAAAGGCTCTCCGCTTTGTTTGCAATCCTGCGCCAGTTGCCAGAAACCGGTGCCGGAGCTGGGCCCTTCTTCGCCAGGGATGCGGATATCAAAATGGGCGTCGAAATTGATCAGCCCCAGCTGCCCCTTACCATGCATATACTGGCGTATACCACTGGCATGGCCATACGTAATTTCATGTCCGCCGCCCAGCAACACAGGCAGGTAGCCGGCTGTGAGGATGGCTTGTACAGCATTGCTGAGTACCAGCTGTGCTTCTTCGAGGGCTGTGCCGGTGCAAACGATATCGCCGGCATCGAGCAGTACAGCCTGTTCGCTGAAGTGGGCCGGGAAATTAGCGATGACTTTTCTCAGCGCGCCGGGACCTTCTACAGCGCCGGTACGGCCCTTGTTGCGGCGTACGCCTTCATCACAGGCAAAGCCCAGGAACACAACACCTTTCTGTTCTTTTTGCAGCGCAGGCAGTGGCTGTTGCAGCAGGTCTACTGTTTTGATGACCTGATGCCAGCGCAGCAGGTCAGCTTCCTTACCATCTATACGGCCGGTCCATGCATTAGCAGGCGTAGGCCGGTAGCTTTCCTTTGTTATCATAGTTTATTGGACTAAATCTCCTTTTTTCCAAACCATCGCCGGTTTCATTTTACCCTGATAGTAGAGTATGTCTCTGAAGTCGGCGGTGGGGTAAGCCTGCAGGTCGGCCACAAATCCGACGTCCAGCTGGCCTGCATCTTTTATCTGCAGTGCCGGTGCTGCCCTCAGCGTTAAAGCTGCCAGTACTTCGGCAGTAGACAGTTTTTCTGCCGCACTCATCACCGCTGCCTGTATCAGCAGATCGCCCATCGGCGCTGATCCCGGGTTCCAGTCACTCGCGATGGCCACACAGGCTCCTTCATTCAGCAATCTGCGTGCCGGCGCGTAATGCATACCCAAACCGAGTGATGCACCTGGCAATACTACCGCCACAGTGTCAGATTTGGCCAGCAATGCTATTTCCTTATCGCTGCTGGCTTCCAGATGGTCGGCAGACAGCGCACCTGCTGCCACAGCCACTGCTGCGCCACCGGCGCTGAACTGATCAGCATGTACCGTGGCGGCAAAACCCAGCTCACGGGCCTTCTGCAGGTATGTCAGTGATGCTGTTGCAGAGAAAGCTGTTTCTTCAATGAAAATATCTACGCGGTTGGTGAGCGCTTCCGCTTTCAATACAGGCAACAACTCATTGAGCACCCATTGCAGATAGGCTTCTTCTGTACCATTGAAATCCCTTGGTTTCATATGTGCGGCCAGACAGGTGGACACCAGTGTGGCAGCAGTATGCAGCGATGCCTGTTGTATGGCCTGCAGCATTTTCAGTTCGCTTTCAAAGTTAAGCCCATAACCACTTTTCACCTCTATGGTTGTAACCCCTTCTTTCAGATGACGGTTGGCACGGGCCACCGTATTTTCCACCAGGGTAACCATATCGGCTATACGTGTTTTGGTAACAGAGTCCCATATACCGCCACCAGCGCGGGCTATCTCAAGGTAACTTTTACCGGCAATACGCATGGCATAGTCCCTGTTGCGGGTACCATCAAAACAAATGTGTGTATGACAATCAATAAACCCTGGCAGCAACACCATTGGCCGGTCAATAAAAGCCAGCTCACAGTCAGGATACTCACGCTGCAGTTCCTTGTAAGGCGCCACTGCGACTATTTTCCCATCGCTCACCACGATACCACCTTTTTCGATGACGGTGAGCTGTTCGTCCTGCAGCGTGCCTTTCAGCGGCAGGCCTGTCAGGGGAAGGATTTGCGAGAAAGGACCTATTAATAGTTTCATTGGATGCTTTGGATATTGGGTGATTGGATTTAGGGATTTTTTGATTGATAGATTTTGGAATTTGTTGGCGGAGATTGTGTTATGCTACTTTTCCGTCATTTTAAATTCCAAAATCCATCAATCAAAAATCTCTTATCTAAATATTGATCCCGAATTTATCGGCCCATTGCTGTGCTTTTTCATAACCAGCGTCGGCATGACGGAAGATGCCCATGGCCGGGTCGTTGAACAGCACACGGCTAAGGCAGGCAGCAGCCCGGTCTGTACCGTCTGCCAGTACCACCATACCGGCATGCTGGGAGTATCCCATGCCTACGCCACCACCGTGGTGGAAAGACACCCAGGTAGCACCGCCACCGGTGTTGGACATCAGGTTGAGCAGTGTCCAGTCGCTCACAGCATCAGAGCCATCTTTCATGGATTCTGTTTCCCGGTTGGGAGAAGCTACAGAGCCGCAGTCGAGGTGATCACGTCCGATAACAATCGGTGCTTTTACCTTACCGGTCCTTACAAGTTCGTTAAAGATCAGTCCTGCTTTTTCTCTTTCTCCCAGGCCCAGCCAGCAGATACGGGCAGGCAATCCCTGGAAGGCCACTTTTTCCTGCGCCTGTTTCAGCCAGTTGATCAGGTGGGTATTTTCCGGGAAAGCTTCCATCAGCGCACGGTCTGTGGTATAGATATCTTCAGGGTCACCGGAGAGGGCTACCCAGCGGAAAGGTCCTTTTCCTTCGCAGAAAAGCGGACGGATATAAGCAGGTGTGAAACCAGGGAAATTAAATGCATTGGGCTCACCACCTTCTTTAGCGAATTCGCGGAGGTTGTTGCCATAGTCGAAAGTCACGGCACCTTTTTGTTGCATCTCCAGCATAAATCCTACGTGGCGGGCCATGCTCCTGAGCGACAGCTGACGATAACGGGCAGGATCGTTTTTACGCAGTTCCAGCGCGGCCTGGAGGGTCATGTCATTGGGCACATAACCATTGATAGGATCATGTGCGGAAGTCTGGTCTGTGAGCACATCGGGGATGATATTGTCTTTGAGCAGACGTTCCAGCATATCGCCGGCATCGCTGACAAGGCCTACAGACAGCGGCTGTCCTTTAGCCATCGCTTCTTTCACCCAGGCTAACGCTTCCTCATAGGAATAAGTCATGCGGTCGATGTAGCGGGTATCTATACGTTTTTGTATGCGGGTAGGATCGATGTCTGCAGCGAGCATCACGCCACCGGCCATGGTAGCGGCCAGGGGCTGGGCGCCACCCATACCACCGATACCGGCAGTAACGATCAGTTTACCGGCGAGGTTACCATTGAAGTGCTGACGACCGCATTCCATAAAGGTTTCGTAGGTTCCCTGCAGGATGCCCTGGGTACCGATATAGATCCAGCTGCCTGCAGTCATCTGACCATACATCATGAGGCCTTTGGCGCGCAGTTCGTTGAAATGTTCCCAGGTAGCCCATTTAGGTACGAGGTTGCTATTTGCAAGCATTACTCTGGGGGCCTGCGGATGGGTACGTACGATGCCTACCGGTTTGCCGGACTGCACCAGCAGAGAATGGTCTTCATCGAGTTCCAGTAATGTTTTGATGATTTTTTCCAGGGCTTCGCGGTTGCGGGCAGCCTGTCCGATACCACCGTAAACTACCAGTTCATCGGGGTTTTCAGCTACTTCATCATCGAGGTTGTTGAGCAGCATACGCAGCGGAGCTTCTGTCTGCCAGGATTTAGCATGCAGCTGAGTGCCGCGGGGTGCCTTATAATGCGGATGCGCCGCGTATTGTTTAATAAAGTCCAAACTGGTCATGATAGATTCCATTTATAGGTAATTGATGCTGTGCGGCTGCTTCATTGGCTACGCGCACAAGAGACTGGTCAGAAACGATTTGGTGCAGCGCTTCGATATCATAAGCGAAGATGCGGTCTTTATTGGCGAAAGAAACTTTTTCGCGGGCGTAGCGATGTACAGCTTCCAGGATGGGACCTGATTTGCGTGGCCGGCGGAAGTCTACAGCCTGTGCGGCATACAGCAGTTCTATCGCCAGGATGTATTCGAGGTTGCCGATTACCTGGTTGAGTTTACGGCCGCTGATAGATCCCATGGACACGTGGTCTTCCTGACCCAGTGAGGTAGGCACGCTATCGGCGCTGGGAGGGAAACAGAGTGTTTTATTTTCGGTAACCAGTGCTGCGGTAGTGTACTGCGGTATCATAAATCCGGAGTTGAGTCCCGCATCTTCGATCAGCAATTTGGGCAGGCCATAGCGACCTTCAATCATCATGTAACTGCGTCTGTCGGAGATATTACCTACTTCGGCAGCGGCGATGGTAGCGTAGTCGAGAGGCAATGCCATAGGCTGGCCGTGGAAGTTTCCTCCGCTGATGGTATCGGTATCACTGAAGATGATCGGGTTGTCTGTTACAGCATTGAGTTCGATGGTGGTCAGTTCTGCGAGGTGCAGCCATGCGGTGCGGGAAGCGCCGTGTACCTGCGGCATACAGCGAAGTGAGTAAGGGTCCTGAACGCGGTCGCAGTTGACATGTGAGGCCATGATCTCGGAGTTGTCGAGCATGGTTTTAAGACGATGTGCTACGAGCTGGTTGCCTGGGAAAGGCCGGATGGCGTGCAGACGCGGGTCAAAAGGTTTGTGGGTACCCATGAGTCCTTCGAGGGAGAGAGCGCCGATGATGTCAGCTGCTTCCAGTGCGTTGTGCAGACGTTGTACTGCTTTCACAGCGAAAGACAGGATGAACTGGGTACCATTGATGAGGGCCAGACCTTCCTTGGGGCCCAGTACGATGGGTTGCAGACCTTCCTGCTGCATCACTGCATCCATGGTGGTTTGCTGACCTTTGTACCACACTTTTCCGAGGCCGATGAGTGGCAGGAAAAGATGTGAAAGTGGGGCGAGGTCGCCGGAGGCGCCTACAGAGCCTTTTTCAGGCACCAGCGGGGTGACATTGTTTTCGATATGCCAGATGATGCGCTCCAGTGTAGTGAGCGCCACGCCTGAATATCCCTGTGCCAGTGCATGTACTTTGGTGATGAGCATGAGGCGGGCAATCTCTTCGGGGATAGGGCTGCCTACGCCTACGCTGTGGCTTTGCAGGATGTTGTACTGCAAGGCGCGGGTATCTTCTTCTGAGATTTTGGTATCGCAGAGCGGGCCGAAGCCGGTGTTGATACCATATACCGTGGTATGTTGTGCAACGATTTTCTGCACGTATCCATGGCTGGTGTTGATACGGGTAATGACTTCCGGAGACAGGATGCCTTTTATTTTGCCGGCGGCAATATCGAGCACCACGCCTACTGTCAACTGGTCAGTACCGTATTTGAAAATATCACTCATGGTTATTGATTTATAGATAAAGATTGAGCTGGTGTATGATGATTGATTTATTTGTGTTGTAAGGAGTTTACTACTCTTTCCGACAAGGGTCGCTGCTGCACTGCCTGTTCCACCTGTGCAATAGCGGCCAGCAGCTGCTGGCTTTGTTTGTTCTCCATCACGAGATCTTCCATGGCTATGGAGATGGCTTTCCAGATGGGTTGTATCTGATGCAGCATTTCTGTGCCTTTTTTAGTGAAGGCTACCAGCTGGCGTCGTCCATCTTCTTTGCAGGGCGTGGTTTTAAGCAGACCTTTTTTGCGCAGGTTAGTTACCATCTGACTAACGGCAGAGTGGGATATTTCCAGCTGGGCAGCGATGTCTATAATAGGCATGGGCTGCTGGCCGGAGAGCAGGTAAAACACGGGGAACCAGCTGGCATCAAAGGGGATGCCTGCCTGTTCATATACCTTGTTGACTTCCATGAGGAAGTATTCACTGAGCCTCCGAAGGCGGCTGCCAAAGACCAGATATCCCAGTGATGGATAAAAACTCATTCAATTACGAATTACGGATGATGAATTACAATTTATATAAGCGCTTATATAATTTTCTTTTAAAAAGATGATAAACGGGCGGAAGAGTGATCGCGGGCGATCATCCGCTTTTATCATCTGTGTTGGCAAGGTCTGCAGAGAAAGGGCTTTACCGGCTAAATCATGGTGCCGGTGCTATGATGGACAAAACCGGTCGCTCCTATGGATTGATGCTTCACTGGCCAAATCATCATCCTGGTACCTTCAGACAATGGTACCTTGGTAGAACAGCTGACGCTTAATCAGCGGGGCCGGTGATGCCGGTGCCTTCTGGCAGCAGTACCTTTTTAAATTATATAAGTACTTATACAATATTAGGAAAAAATTACCAGGCGCCAAGGATTTTTCCGGAAATTTCCGGACGGGCATCGCAGCGGCACCCATCCGGAAGGTCCGAAGGTCCTTATTTGGACTTTTCCTGGTTTTCTTTGGTACGTTTCATATCGAACCAAACCGGGGAATCGTCAGTCACATCACCGTTGTAGTTGATGAACAATTCCTCTCCTCTTTTGATATCGCGGCGGGTGATGATACTCATCGTTTCAGCATCAAAATCCATCTCGTATTCACAGTTGGGATTGTAGTCGTGGTTGTAGATAGAGCAGAACCCCAGGGCAATGCAGGAGCGTGTTTCACGGACACCCCAGAGGAAAATATAATTGTGAAGTTTTGTTTTGTCCACAATTTCTGTGTCGTCATAAGAGAGGACCAGTACGGGAGATGTCTCAATCCTTGTTCCGGCGGGAATTCGTTCCTTTGTGTATACTCCCCGACCTTTTCCCTTGGACTTATCTACGTATAAGTATGGCTTAATCATAGCGCTAATTCAAATAAAAGAAGGCGTAAAGTAAAGTTAAAGCAGGAAGTTATCAAAATCATGTTTAAAAATTTTAGGTTTGCGGCCCGATTTAATTTTCTTTTAAGGGATCGGTATTTACTTTTATACGTTAACAGTTAGCTTATGATCAACTACAACCCGAAAGACTGGTTTACGTTTATCTTCCGTATCCACAAAGCGGACACGGTACGGAAGCTCTTTCCCATGTTTATAGCCCTGTCCATCTATTCTGCTGCAATAGCCTGGCTGGAGCTATCTTTCTGGAACCTGTCTGCCAACAGTGAGATTAAAAACATATCCCTGATGCACGGCCTGCTGGGGTTTGTCATCTCCCTCTTACTGGTATTCAGAACCAATACTGCCTATGACCGCTGGTGGGAAGGACGTCGCCAATGGGGCACGCTGGTCAACAGCAGCCGTAACCTCGCCATTAAACTACAGGCCATGTTACCGTCTTCCAACAAGGAAGCCCGGGAATTTTTCCGGATCATGATCCCCAACTATGCCTTCAGCCTCAAAAACCATCTGCGCAAAACCTATAAGCCGGAAGAAATGGAAGCACTGCCCGGAGAACAGGACCCCGTAGATCTTTCCAAACATGTACCCAACCAGCTGGCTTCCCGGATCCAGTGCAAAACCATGGAACTGCATCGCCAGGGACAACTCAGTGGTGACCAACTCATCATCCTCAACAATGAGTTACAGGCACTAACCGAAGTTTGCGGCGCCTGTGAGCGCATCAAAAGCACTCCTATTCCTTTCAGTTACAGTGTATTCATCAAAAAATTCATCTTCTTCTATATCATGACCATGCCCTTCGGGTATGTGTTCAGCCTGGGCTACCTGATCATCCCCATGGTAGTATTTATATTCTTTGTACTGGCCAGCCTTGAACTTATTGCCGAAGAAATTGAAGATCCTTTCGGACTGGACGCCAACGACCTGCCTACTGATACTATCTGTAACAATATCCGCTTACACGTCGGAGAATTATTATAGTAATAACCCGGAGGCGTTTTATTTTAACTTATTTTCGCGCATAGAGTCAAATTAGTACATGGAAAATGAAGCATTACTGGAGAAATTCAGCACACTGAAGAAAGAAAAAAACTACCGCGAGCTCTCAGTGTACCTGGACGACCAGTTAATTACGGACATAGCAGAGTTGATCCACGACGACCCGGAAAATGCCGGCGCTATTATCAACAACCTGTCGATCACCCGAGCGGCAGCGGCTTTCCGTATCCTGGACTTTCCCCTGCAGGAAGACGTGATCAGGGCACTGGCACCCGCCAAAATAGCCGAGCTCATGAATGAGTTGCCGGCCGATGACCGTACCTCCTTCCTCGAAGAACTGCCCAGCGAAGCCGTGAAAGAGCTGATTAAACTACTCGACCCGGAAGAACGACGCATCACCCTTTCCCTGCTGGGATACCCGGAGAACAGCGTAGGACGTATCATGACGCCCGATTATATCGCTGTCAGGGAAGAATGGACCGTCAAAGAAGTGCTGGACTATATCCGGGAACACGGAAAAGACAGTGAGACCATCGACGTAATTTATGTGATAGATGAAAAAGGCCATCTGCTCGATGACTTCCGTATTCGCGAATTTCTGCTGGTAGCCACCGACACGGTGGTACATACCCTCATGGACGACCGCTTTGTATCGCTTCATGCCAATGATGACCAGGAAGAAGCCATCCAGGTGTTCCGGATGGAAAACCGGGTAGCCCTCCCTGTAGTAGACGACCAGGGCATCCTGCTGGGTATCGTGACCATCGATGATATGTTGTGGATTGCCAACGAAGAACATACAGAAGACATTCAGAAGATCGGTGGTACCGAAGCCCTCGATGAGCCCTATCTCGACATGCCCCTACTCAAACTGGTCAAAAAGCGTGTAGGCTGGCTCGTGGTACTGTTCATCGGTGAAATGCTCACCGCCACCGCCATGGGATTTTTTGAGGATGAAATAGCCAAAGCCGTAGTGCTGGCCCTCTTTGTACCATTGATTATCTCCAGTGGTGGTAATAGCGGCTCACAGGCTTCTACCCTTATCATCCAGGCTATGGCACTGGGCGAAATCACCATCAACGACTGGTGGCGCGTTATGCGACGCGAAATTGTTTCGGGCCTGATGCTGGGAAGTGTTCTGGGTTGCATCGGATTCATCCGCATCCTGCTCTGGAACAGCCTTTTCCACACCTATGGAGAACATACCGTTCTCATAGGCACTACTGTAGGGTTCTCCCTCGTAGGCGTGGTATTATGGGGCACCCTTTCCGGTTCTATGCTACCTATCATCCTTAAAAAAGCCGGCGCCGACCCCGCTACTTCTTCCGCTCCTTTTGTAGCCACACTGGTAGATGTGACGGGACTGCTGATTTACTTCACCGTGGCGTATACACTGATGAGAGGAATACTGTTATAACTGTAACTGTGATAGGTTATGATGTTTGATGATTTTCCTCATGAGCGAAGATTAAAGCGAATTATAAAAAGCGAATGGGCCATTGATCTGATCAATGGCCCATTCGCTTTTTATACTGCTCGTCAAGGATAACAGTCTTCTGTGAGACTGCTGCCTGCCGATGTTTTACGGACAATAAAAAGCCAGTCGTATTCATGTTCGCCGAGGGCAGCCATATGAGGACGGGCCCGGAGACTATGCAGCAAAGGCACCAGCGTATTGCTGTGACCGATGATGAGCAGACGTTTACCCCAGTCGCCATGCCGGGTGATTTCGTATATCAGTGATTCGCCAGTAGTATCTGCTTTATAGAAACAGGTATCAAGATGTAGCTTGATCCGCAGGCTGTCGGCCGTTTGGATACTACGCAGGTAAGGAGTGAGATAGATCTTGTCGAGATGGGCATTTTTCAGCCTTTCATATAAAAACCCGGCTCTTTTAAACCCTTCCGGCGTGAGGCAGGTGTCTGCTCCCGGAAACCGTTCTGCGTGCCTGACTACATAAAAGGTACCAGTGAGGAAGGTGGTATCTTCCGATACCGGCACCGGCTGGCGCTGCGGCGGTTTAGGCTTGCAGGCAGCCAGCAGAACAAAGACACATAAAACAGGGTATAAGCGCATATGGCAGCATGATTACAGATAAACACCGTACGTCTATCCAAAATTTCCAGCAATTTATGATTAAACTGTTACATTTATCAGCCAACAAAATAAACATCTGCTATGACAAAATGGGTACTGCCCGCCATCATTTTTTTATCAGCCAACAGTCTCTATGCCCAACAACCAGGGCCGCTTACGGTAGAAAAAATCATGCGCGATCCTAAATGGATAGGCACCTCCCCCGACAACGTGTTCTGGGGAACCGACAACCAGACAGTGTATTTCAACTGGAATCCGGACAAACAACTTGCCGACTCACTCTATGCCACCGGTATTAAAAACAACACGCCCGTTAAAACCGCGGCAGCCGAACGTTCTCTGATAACAGCCAGATCTGAAGGCACTTACAACCAGGACCAGTCATTGCTGGCCTATAGCTTTCAGGGAGATATTTTCCTGCTGGACATCAAAACCGGCAAAACCATCCGCATCACCAGCACTACTGCCCCTGAAACCAAACCGGTATTCAGCTTTGGCGGACGGCAGGTGGTATACCAGCAAAACCGCGACCTCTTCGCCTGGGACCGCACCACCGGCACCACTACCCAGTTGACCAGCTTCGAAACCAGCAGCAAACCACCAGCTGAAAAGGCCGATAAAGACAAGGGCAACGCAGAAGAAAGATATCTCAAAGCACAGCAACTGGAGCTGATGGCCATCATCCGCGATAAAAAAACCAAAGCAGATGCCGCCACCGCCTTCAATAAACAATACGATCCCAAACCGCTACGCAGCCTGTATCTCAACGATAAAAAGCTGCAGAGTGTACAGATAAGCCCTGATGGCCGCTATGTCACCTACCGCCTCTACAAGGCGGCCGCTGATGCGCGTAATACCATCGTGCCTGAATTTGTGACTTCCACTGGCTTCACTACGGATATCCGTTCCCGTGATAAGGTGGGTGCTCCCCAGGGCAGCTTCGAAAGTTTCCTCTACGACCGCCTGCGCGACACCGTACTGCCTATCGTTACTTCCAACCTCACCGGCATTAAAGACCGGCCTGATTTTACCAAAGACTACCCCGGCAGAGACAGCGTTGTAGTCAGGGAAGTAATCGTAAATGGCCCCTACTGGTCTGAACAAGGGACCCATGCCATTGTTGATATCCGTTCACAGGACAACAAAGACCGCTGGATCGCTTTGCTGGACCCCACCACCGGCCAACTAAAAACGATCAACCGTCAAAGAGATGAAGCATGGATCGCCGGTCCCGGTATAGGCTGGAGCATGGGAGGCAGCAACCTGGGCTGGATAGATGAAAACACCTGCTGGTTCCAATCGGAAGCCAGCGGCTATTCTCATTTGTACACCACACAGGTAGCGACAGGCCAAACCAAGCAACTGACCAGTGGTGCGTACGAAGTGCAGGATGCGCAGCTGTCTCACGACAAAAAATATTTTTACATCATCACCAATGAAATACATCCCGGTGAAAAACAGTTATACCGTATAGCCGTTACCGGTGGTAAAGCAGAAAAACTGACCTCCATGCAGGGAGCCCATGAAGTCAGCATCTCCCCTGATGAAAAATGGATCGCGTACCGCTACTCCTATTCCAACAAACCCTGGGAGCTGTATCTGCAGCCCAACAACGCAGGCGCCAAACCTGTACAGATCACCCATCAGGCACAATCCGAAGAATTCCGTTCCTACCCCTGGCGTGATCCGCAGGTGATCACTTTTACTGCCCGCGACAACCAGCCGGTGTATGCACGCCTCTATACACCAGACCCGGCAAAGAAAAACGGCGCTGCCGTTATCTTCGTTCATGGCGCCGGTTATCTGCAGAATGCACATAAATGGTGGAGTAATTACTTCAGGGAATACATGTTCCACAACCTGCTTACTGATAAAGGTTATACCGTGCTGGATGTAGATTACCGCGGCAGTGCCGGCTATGGCCGCAACTGGCGCACCGGTATTTATCGTTTTATGGGCGGCAAAGATCTCGATGATGAAGTAGACGCAGCAAAATATCTGGCAGAGAAATTGCAGGTAGACGCGAACCGTATCGGTATCTATGGCGGCAGCTATGGTGGCTTCATGACACTGATGGCTATGTTTACCAAACCAGGTGTATTTGCCTCCGGTGCTGCACTACGTTCCGTTACCGACTGGGCACATTACAATCACGGCTATACGAGCAATATCCTGAATGAACCATTCACCGATAGTATCGCTTACCGCCGCTCCTCTCCCATCTATTTTGCAGATGGACTGAAAGGAAAACTGCTGATGTGCCATGGTATGGTAGACACCAACGTACACTTCCAGGATATTGTGCGGTTGTCTCAACGATTGATAGAACTGGGAAAAGATAACTGGGAGCTGGCTGTTTATCCTGTGGAAGATCACGGATTTACTACCCCCAGCAGCTGGACGGATGAATACAAAAGAATCTTACATTTGTTTGAGAATACATTATTGAAGTAATTAATAAACGCGGATTTTAAGCGAAGACCTAAGCGATTAAAATCCGTTATACATCAAAGGGAATATAGTGAACGATGCTCCGGATATTAACATTCGGTTAATCGCACACTATATTCCCTTTTTTCATTTTATTTTAGAATGCACGTTATGTGAAATGCATGCACGCAGGAACCATATCTTATATTATATTTTATTAACATAAACTGATGTTATTTTCACAATTTATGCGATATTGCAATCAACACCCTCACCAAAAACGCGATTAAACACATGTGTGGAATTGTAGCTTACATCGGGCACAGAGAAGCATACCCGGTAGTATTGAAAGGCCTTAAAAGACTGGAATACCGCGGTTACGACAGCGCAGGCGTAGCCATTATCAACGACGGACTTCAGGTATACAAGAAAAAAGACAAAGTAGCGGCATTGGAAGAGTACGCATCCAGTTATGATATGCGCAGCTCCATTGCCATCGGACATACCCGCTGGGCCACACACGGAGAGCCTTGCGACCGTAATGCCCACCCCCACCTTTCCGGTGACGGAAAACTTTCCATGGTACATAACGGCATCATCGAAAACTATGTACAACTGAAGCAGGAGCTGAGCAAAAAAGGACATGTTTTTCAAAGTGATACCGACACAGAAGTGTTGCTGCATTTCATCGAAGAGATCAAACAACAGAACCAGTGCCCGCTGGAGGAAGCCCTCCGCATTGCTTTAAAAAGAGTAGTGGGCGCCTATGTGATTGTACTGATCGATGCAGACAACCCTGATACACTCATCGCCGCCCGTAAAGGCAGCCCGCTGGTAATAGGCGTAGGCAAAGGCGAGCACTTCCTCGCTTCCGACGCCTCCCCTATTGTGGAATACACGAAAGAAGTAGTGTATGTCAATGACTACGAGATCGCCATCATCAAAGCCGACGAGCTGATCCTGAAAAATATCTCCAACGAAAGGCAGACTCCTTACATACAAAAGCTGGACATCGAGCTGGCCGCTATTGAAAAAGGTGGTTATGCCCATTTTATGCTCAAAGAGATTTTTGAGCAGCCACAAACAATTTTTGATAGTCTGCGTGGTCGTCTGGATGCTAAAAAAGGTACGCTTACCATGGGTGGTATCCGTGAATACGCGGAAACCCTCAGCAAGGCCCAACGCATTATTATCGTGGCCTGTGGCACCTCCTGGCATGCCGGCCTTATCGCTGAATATATGATCGAGGAACTATGCCGCATACCCGTGGAAGTGGAATACGCTTCTGAGTTCCGCTACCGCAATCCGGTAGTAGGCCCTGGTGATGTGATCATAGCCGTATCGCAGTCGGGCGAAACAGCTGATACGCTGGTAGCCATTGAAGCTGCCAAAGAAAAAGGTGCTATCATTCTCGGCATCTGTAACGTAGTAGGTTCTTCCATTGCGCGCATGTCTCACGCTGGCGCCTATACGCACGCAGGCCCTGAAATCGGTGTAGCCAGTACAAAAGCATTCACCGCACAGCTGGCAGTACTCTGCCTCGTAGGGCTAAAGATAGCGTCAGAAAAAGGCTCCATCACCCAACAACGTTTCCAGTACCTGCTCGATGAGCTGGAACAGATATCCGATAAAGTAGCGACTGCTCTTACACTCGATGACCAGGTAAAACAGATAGCTGCGAAATATAAAGATGCGCGTGACTTCCTGTATCTGGGCCGTGGCTACAACTTCCCCGTTGCCCTGGAAGGCGCACTGAAACTGAAAGAGATCTCTTACATCCACGCCGAAGGTTATCCTGCGGCAGAGATGAAACACGGTCCTATCGCACTGGTAGATGAAAACCTGCCGGTAGTGATTGTGGCTACCAAAGACAGCTACTACGAAAAAATTGTTTCCAACATACAGGAAATAAAAGCCCGCAAAGGCAAAGTGATCGCCGTTGTAACAGAAGGCGATCAAACCATTCCTCCCATGGCAGACGATGTTATTTTTGTACCTTCAGCGGATGAACTGGTTGCTCCGATTATCTCCGTTATACCTCTGCAATTACTCGCCTACCACATCGGCGTATTAAAAGGGTTTGACGTTGATAAACCGAGGAACCTCGCCAAGAGTGTGACTGTTGAATAACAAAGATCTTATCCATGAACAACATCAAAAAAAAGCCTCTATCCGAACTGGGGTACAACTTTATTGAGACCCCGTTGCCCAAAGGTAAAGACGAATACTACCTGCGTAATGAACAATGGAACCGGCAGGATCATTACAGAAGACTGCTGGCCCATGAAGTAGAAGCACTGGTACGAAACGACAACAGCTCCGACGACTGGAACAATATTTTTGTTTCCAATGAATTTAATCCTCAGCTGGTGCAGCACTGCCACTTTTTTGGCATGGTACGCATCGGCAAACTGGAACCGTACTATCTGGAATTTCACAACCTGCGGCTGCCGGTAGGACTGTACAACAGCACTATCTGCGCCTGTGATTTCGGAGATAATGTAGTCGTACATAATGTCAACTACCTGTCTCATTATATCCTGGGCAACGAGGTGATTGTAGCCAATGTAAATGAAATGGCCACCACCGACTATGCCAAATTCGGGAATGGTATTTTAAAAGATGGTGAACAGGAAAGTGGTCGTATACAGCTGGAGCTGTGCAACGAAAACGGTGGCAGAAGTGTTATGCCCTTCGACGGCATGCTCCCCGGTGATGCTTATCTCTGGACACGCTACCGCGACGATCAGCAGCTGCAACAGCAGTTCAAAGCCTTTACTGAAAAACAGTTTGATAAACGACGCGGCTACTACGGTATGGTAGGTGATCGTACCGTGATCAAAAACTGTAAGATCATTAAAGATGTTACCATCGGCACGGATGCCTATCTTAAAGGCGCCAACAAACTGAAGAACCTTACCATCAACAGTGCCAGCGATGCCGCTTCCCAGATCGGGGAAGGATGCGAACTGGTGAATGGTATCATCGGTTACGGATGCCGGGTGTTTTATGGTGTGAAAGCTGTGCGTTTTGTGATGGCTTCCCATTCACAGCTGAAATATGGTGCACGGCTGATCAACTCCTATCTGGGTAACAACGCCACTATCTCCTGCTGCGAAGTATTGAATTCACTGATCTTTCCAGCACATGAACAGCACCACAACAACTCTTTCCTGTGCGCGGCGCTGATCATGGGGCAAAGCAATATGGCCGCCGGCGCTACTATCGGCTCCAACCACAACTCACGCGGAGCAGATGGTGAAGTCATTGCCGGCAGAGGCTTCTGGCCCGGCCTCTGCGTAAGCCTCAAACACAATTCAAAGTTTGCCACCTTTACCCTCATCTCCAAAGGGAATTATATGTCAGAACTACATATCAATATCCCTTTCAGCCTCGTACTCAACGATGAACATGACAACCGGCTCAAAGTAATGCCCGGCTACTGGTTCATGCACAACATGTACGCGATTGCCCGCAACTCCTGGAAATACGTAGACCGGGACAAACGGACAGACAAAACACAATACATTGAGTACGATTTTCTGGCACCCGATTCTATAGAAGAGATGTTTGAGGGACTGGGTATCATGGAAGCAGCCGTAGGAAAAGCCTGGTTCGCCCTTCCGGATAACACACCTAAAAAGGAACTAACGGAGAAGGATATACGTAAAAAAGGAAAAGAGCTATTACTGCAACAACCGGAAGTAGTAGCACAACTGACCATACTGGCCACCGGTATGGAAAACAGTTCCCGCGAGGTACAGCTGCTAAAAGTACACAAAGCCTATGCTATCTTCCGCGAGCTGATCGTTTTTTACGGTATCAAAAATATCATCACTACCAACAAACCATCTTTCCTGGCTTTACAGGCTGCTATCAAAACAGCTAAACGCAGCGAATGGCACAACATTGGCGGACAGCTGATGAAAGAGGAAACGGTGAATACGCTCAAACAGAAGATCAAAAAAAATAAGATCTCCGGCTGGCCACAATTGCACGAAGCTTATGTTGCCATTGGTAAGGAATACTCATCAGACAAACTACAACATGCCGTAGCCAGTTTATTGGAAATAAAAGAGGTATCTTTGAAAAACTTTACCCCGGCGCTACTGGCTGAATGGCTGGAAGACTCTACCCGCACCATGGAATGGATCACACACAACATTCGTCATTCCCGCGAGAAAGATTATAAAAACCCCTTCCGCCAGATGGCATATGAGAATGCTGATGAGATGGATATCGTACTGGGTAGCCTGGAACATAACACCTTCATCAATGAAACACTGAACGAGCTGGGTGAGTATAAAAACCGTGTGAGAAAAATCATCAATGAATGGGAACTATAGCCACCGAAAAAAGCCGATGCGGCTGGAGTCTTAAAGATCAATTGTACAAAGATTATCACGACAACGAATGGGGAAAACCCAGTCATGATGATCGCCACCTCTTTGAACTGCTATGCCTTGAAGGCGCACAAGCCGGACTGAGCTGGCACACTGTACTGGTCAAAAGAGAAAACTACCGCAAAGCATTTGATAACTGGGACGCTAAAAAGATCGCTAAGTACGACGAAAAAAAGGTGGCAAAACTACTGGAGAATGAAGGAATCATCCGTAACAAACTAAAGGTCAATTCCGTCATTTCCAATGCCAAAGCTTTTCTGGCCGTGCAACAGGAATTCGGTTCCTTCGACCATTACATCTGGTCATTTGTCAAACATCAGCCTATCGTCAACAATTTCAAAACCTTGCAGGAAGTACCCGCTAAAACAGCTATCTCCGACGCCATGAGCAAAGACCTGCTCAAACGCGGATTTAAGTTTGTAGGCTCTACTATCTGTTACGCCTATATGCAGGCAACAGGGATGGTGAATGATCATGTGACAACATGCTGGACAAGGAAACCGTAACTATGATGTATGTGATTTTTCTGATTGACCTGATGGGCGGAGATTGAAGCGGAGATTAATAACGAAGATAAAAGCGAAAGGAGCTATTGATCATTTTCAATAGCTCCTTTCGCTTTTATCTTCCTGTATCATTTTCATCAGAAAAATCACACCCATCACAGTTCTGTTCATGGATTGATCAACACTTCGCTCAGCGCATCATTGTTAATCAGCGTATAATCAGTGAGGGTATTAAGGAAGAGATATAGTTGCCTTTTTTCCTGGGCAGAAAGCGGGATACCGTTTTTCACCAGCGGATCAGTAGTACTGGTAGCTTTGACACCGTGATCATAAAAATCGAAGACCTGGAATATATCGAAGTAGCGACCGTCATGCATATAGGGCGAGCTTTTCAGGATATTGCGCAGGGAAGGCACTTTAAATTTAAGATAATCGCCGGTGCTGTTGGTGATTTTCATACGGCCTACATCATTGAGCGCTGGCAGGTAAGGCAGACCATTGCTGCGGTAACTCAGATCTGTAAACAGCGGCTCTTTATGACAGGCTGCACATTTCTGCTGGAAGATCTGATAGCCGGCCTGTTCATCCAGACTGAAGGCCGCACCGGGTTCTTTACGCATAATACTATCGTACCTGGAATTACCGGATATCATGGTGGCCACAAACTGGGTAATAGCTTTAAACATGCGTTCGCTGGTTACTTCTTCGGTACCGAACGCATCTTTGAATTTCTGCCGGTATTGCGGGTCGCCCTGCATTTTTTTCAACAGCTCCTTGAGGTCCATCGCCATTTCATTGTGGTCTGTAAGTGGTGTCAGTGGCTGTATTTCCAGGTTATTCACACCACCGTCCCACATAAATTCCTTTTGCCAAATCATATTGAAGATGACGGGCACAGAGCGGGTGCCCTGCTGGCCGCCAACACCGTGGCTCAGCGCATGGTCGAAATGTCCGAAGGCAGCGAACTTCTGGTGGCAGAAACCACAGGATACTGTACTGTCACGTGAGAGCCTGTAATCGTAAAACATAAAGCGGCCCAGGGCAATCCCCTGTTTGGTAAGTGGATTGTTGGCAAAGCTATATACCGGCGCAGGAAAGCCCGGAGGCAGCTGTAGAGCCACTGGTTCGGGCCGTGTGCCATCACCACCGCCCTTGTTCTCCTTCTTACAGGCATGGGCCAGCATCAGCAGTATTCCAAAGGTAGCGGCGATATATAGGGCTTTGTGACGCATGGGTGATTTAATTTTTGATGGAGAACATCTGCTGGTAGTTATTGGCGATCCTCAGTGCATTGGTTCCTTCCGCCATGATCACAGCCGCCTGTTTAAAACTCACAGTATCGGGCGTAAACCATTTGGCGGCATCCGCTACAATATTCAGTTGCGGGACAACGCTCATGGTGGGATTGATACCCAGTTTCACAGGAAGAGAAACTATTTTTAAAACATTATAAGGCCCTTTAAAACCGCCTACATGAAACTGGAACTGATGGGTGGGAGAAGCTACTGCATCAGCATACCCTTCCATCTGCGCCATGATATAACCACTGTTCCAGGTCCAGAACATCCCGTTTTCCGGCGCCAGGGCACCGGATTGTACGCCACTGTTATTACGGGCGCTGTCTACCCCTATCATAAAACGAAGGGCTGTATAATTACCTTGCGGGATACTATCGAGGGAAATCCGTTTGGTGGAATCTGTTGCATCATCTATCAGAAAATAGGCGGGCGGCAGGATAACTGTTTTCCCCGCATCATTCACCAATGAAAAATTACTGAGATAATAACGGAAACGGGAGATGACAAAAGATTCACCGGAAGGGTTTATATAAGTGCTGCTACTACGCACCAGCGGACTGCCATTCATCACATGGGAGAAATTCAGCGTCAGCCTCGAATAAAGAACCGGCGGATCCTCTGTGGAGGATTTATCTTTTTTGGAGCAACTGCTGAGCCATAGGATAGACAGGCATAACAGGATACAACGGAAGGTAAAGGAAGTATAAATCCGCAAAACCATGGTATTCCTTTTTGTTATCAGGAAGATACGATGATTTTGCGGATTAGAAGATTAAAAAAAGCGATGTATTAGCTTCTGGCAGCATCCAGTTTGTGGCCCTTGGCCCCAAACCATACTACCACTGCAAAACATACCAACGGTATGATATAAGCCATCTGAATATTGGATGCATCAGAGATGAGGCCCATCAGCGGCGGGCAGATTGCACCACCTACAATAGACATCACCAGCAGGGAAGAACCCAGTTTGGTATCTCCGCCCAGCCCTCTGATACCCAACGAGAAGATGGTCGGGAACATGATCGACATAAAGAAAGGCACCAGCAACACAGCCCCTACAGCCACCATACCTTTGGTAGTCATCGCCAGCAATATCAGGCCCACGTTAATAGCACCATAGACGGTCAGCAGAGAAGAGGCTTTTATTTTACTCATGAGGAAGGTACCGAAGAAGCGGCCTATCATGAAGCCCAATCCTGCTACCCATCCCAGCAGATTAGCGGCTTCTCTTTCCGGTATGCCGGCTGCATATTTGGCAAAGCGGATAAAGAAGGCGTTCACGCCGATCTGTGCGCCGATATAGAAGAACTGTGTAATCACAGCTGCTACCAGGTGTTTATGTCTGAAGATACTGCCTCCGGAAGGGCTGGCATCTACGTTTTCATCTTTAGCTTCCTGCACTTCCGGCATTTTAGTGACTACAAACATCAGCGCCACGAGGAGTACCACCATCCCGATAATCATGTAGGGAATTTTTACGGTGCCGGCCTCTGTGCTGAGGTATTGCTGCAGCTCAACCGATGACATGGCATTGAGCTGATCCTGTGTATGTTCTGTACCAGAGAGGATAAACCGGGCACCTAATACCGGCCCCAGTACAGCACCTACGCCGTTAAAGGACTGGGCCAGGTTGAGGCGGGTGGTGGCTGTTTCCGGACTGCCCAGTACGGTCACGTACGGATTGGCAGCTGTTTCGAGGAAAGTCAGCCCGGTGGCTATCACGAATAAAGCGCCCAGGAAAGCAATGTATTCACGGCTGTTGGCAGCAGGAATAAACAGAAAGGCCCCTATCGCATATAAACACAAGCCGAAAATGATGCCCGTCTTGTAACCGAACTTACGCATGACAGCGCCGGCAGGCAATGCCATCAGGAAGTAGGCCGCAAATACTGCAGAATCGATGAAGGACGACTGCAGGTCTGTAAGCTGACAGGCCTTTTTCAGGTGCGGGATAAGCACCGGACTCAGGTTGTGAATTAATGCCCACAGGAAAAACAGGCTGGTAACCAATATAAACGGGAAGAGATAACTGCCCGCTTGTTTCCCGCTGGTGGGCTTGCTGGTATAGGTGGAATTACTGACTGCGCCTCCGGCCATAACGAAGAGTTTAATGTTTCAGGTTAAAGTATGATGTATCAGTTGGTTGGCAAAAGCTTAGCTGATGGATCTGTCGAGGTGTGTGTAACCTCCGTCAACGAATAGTATTTGTCCGGTTGTATGAGAAGAACGTGGTGACAGCAGGAATACAGTTGTATTAGCAATCTCTTCTGAAGTGGTCATCCGGTGTTCGAAAGGAATTTTTTCGGTGATGGATGCCAGTTTTTCTTTTGGATTGGGCAATGAGTTGATCCAGGTTTCGTATAATGGAGTCCATACTTCTGCCGGGATAACAGTGTTTACGCGTACGGAATATGGCAGCAGTTCTACCGCCCATTCGCGGGTGAGTGCATTGATGGCGCCTTTGGATGCAGCATAACCGGAGGTGTTGCCCTGGCCGGTGGTGGCTACTTTGGAACCGATGTTCACGATATTGCCTTTGGTGTTTTTAAGATAAGGCAAAGCAAAGTGAGCCAGGTTGTAATAATGTGACAGGTTGTTTTGCAGGGACTGCATAAATTTTTCGGGACTTCCGCTTTCGAGGCCTACCCCGTCGTTGGCGCCGGCATTGTTTACCAGTCCATCGATTTTTCCGTATTTTTCAATGGTTTCAGCGATCACTTTGCGGCAGTCATCCACTTTAGACAGCTCCGCCTGAATACCGAAGGCCTGGCCACCAGCCTGGATAATAGCGTCTACTGTTTTGCTGTTGTCTGCTTCATTTCTGCCTGCAATTACAACAATTCCTCCTTCTGCAGCTACCAGTTTTGCAATACCTTCTCCAATTCCTTTGGCACCGCCGGTAACAATAATCACTTTTCCCTGTAATCCTAAATCCATATTCGTAGGTGTTGTTATTTATAGATGATAAAATGAGATAGCATTGCCTCCCATGATGTTGTTTTGTTCTGTGTCAGACAGTTTGCTGATGTATTGGGTGATGATGTCTTTCACTTCCTTATATTCGGCTGCCAGCAGACATACGGGCCAGTCGGAGCCAAACATAAGCCTGTGAGGCCCGAAACTCTCCAGCACTACATCAAGGAAGGGCTCAAAATGTGCCGGTTTCCAATGTTGCCAGTCGGCTTCTGTTACCAGGCCACTGAGTTTGCAGTAGACATTAGGCGATTGTGCGATACTACGCATATGGGAAGCCCATTCCTCCAGCGCGCCGGTTTTAAAATCTGGTTTGGCCACATGATCTATCACCAGGCGGTGTTCCGGAAATTTCTTTACAAAGGCAGCAGTGGCAGCTAACTGTTTCGGATATACGAGAATATCGTATGAAAATCCGAACTCGGCCAGCGCTGTGATACCGTGACAGAAAGCTTCTCCCAGCAGAAAATTAACATCCGGTTCTCCCTGTACAATATGCCGGAACCCTTTCAGTTTGGGATTGACAGCATAGGTGGCCAGTTTTTCCCTGATGTTGGAAGCACGGAGATCGGTCCACCCTACCACACCTTTGATGAACGCATGTTTACCAGCCAGGTCCAGCAGGAAAGCGGTTTCATTTTCCGACTGGTCGGCCTGTACTGCTACGCAGCCATGTACACCATTGGCAGCCAACACAGGCTTCAGGTGTTCCGGAAAAAAATCGCCCCGGATCACCTGCATGGAATCATCTATCCACGCGTCACGAACGGGATCATACTGCCAGAAATGCTGATGTGCGTCAATAACCATAAGCTCCTTGGGAGATTTTCGATTTTTTGATTCCGGGGATCGATCATCTTTCCCCAAAATCAAAAAATCGAAAATCTAAAAAATCTATAATGCAAAAATTTTATCCATGATAATCCACTTCTCTCCTGGCTTTGCAATGGGCAAAGCCTGCTGGTATTTCCACATCAGCTGTTCCCATTCCTGTACTTTAGGATTGTCAGCGTCCATGGCTCCTTTGCGTTCAAAAGAGAAGGAATCGTTTACTTCCATGATCATAAACAGGCGGTTACCGGCACGGTAAATTTCCATGTTTTCGATACCGCTGTCGGTGATGCTTTTTTTGATTTCCGGCCATACGTCGCGGTGATAGTTTTCATATTCGGCTATCAGCTGCGGCTCGTTTACCAGATCCAGTGCCAGGCAATAACGTTTCATATATTGTTATTTATAGGCTACGGCTGTTTGTTTGGAAGTACCCAGGCCATCGATGCCCAGTTCTACCACGTCACCTGGTTTCAGGTATACCTGTGGATTCATGCCCAGGCCTACACCTGCCGGTGTTCCGGTGGAGATGATATCACCCGGGAGCAGTGTCATAAACTGGCTGAGGTAGGATACGATGAAGGGTACGTTAAAGATGAAGTTGGAGGTGTTACCATCCTGCATTTTTTTACCGTTAACGGTGAGCCATAAACGCAGATTGTTCACATCTTTTATTTCATCTTTGGTAGCCAGCCATGGGCCTAAAGGAGCGAAGGTATCGCAGCTTTTTCCTTTTACCCACTGACCGTTTCTTTCAATCTGGAAAGCGCGTTCACTATAATCGTTGTGCAGGCAGTAACCGGCTACATAGTCCAGTGCATCTTTCTCTTCCACATAAGTGGCTTTTTTACCGATCACAACGGCCAGTTCTACTTCCCAGTCTGTTTTTTCGCTGTTACGCGGAATCACCAGGTTGTCGTTAGGACCTACGAGTGCGGTAGTACTTTTAAAGAACACGATTGGTTCAGTAGGTATCGGGGCGTTTGTTTCGCGGGCATGGTCGGCATAGTTGAGGCCGATGCAAACGATTTTGGATGGACGTTGCAGCGGAGCGCCCAGACGGGTACCTTCCGGTACCTTAGGGCAGGAAGCACCGTGCTGTGCCCACCATTGGGACAAACGTTCCAGCCCATTGGCGGCCAGGAATTGTTCGCCAAAATCTTCTCCAAAAGCACTTACATCAAACATACCTGCTTCTGTAACAACGCCCGGTTTTTCTTCACCCGGTAAACCAAACCTGATCAGTTTCATTGCAATATTTTTTATTGTTATCCTTTAGTCTTTCTTGATTTCTTTTAATGTCACCACTTGTAAGCGGCCATTTTGCACATGCAGGTCGATGAACGGTTCTGCCTTACCATCTTTGGCCAGAGAAAAGTACACATGGTCTGCCTCTGAAGTTTGCTGGATAGTAGGCTGATAACCCTGCGGCACCGCGATGAACATGCTTTTGCGGACACCACCAAATTCCACATACAGTTCTACACTGTCGGGGGAATTATCAGGCCTGATCTCTGCGATAAAGTCGGCGATGATTTTTCCGGACTGCAGGTTTTTACTGTATTTTTTCACCTGTTCAGCACTGGCTGTTACTTTACCCAGACCCATGGTATTCTCCATGTATTTCCAGATACGTTCCGGCGGAGCAGTGGCCCACAGGACCTTTGGATTACCGGCATCATCGAGGCTGGCATGATAATACCTGACAGCGTGGTTGGCTTTAAGCACACCTATATAACAACTGTTAGGCTCATCCCACAACACTTTATACACTTCCGCGTCGGGAGCATCTTTTAACACTACCTGTTCAAACTTCTTCTCCTTTGTCAGACCTTTTACCTGAAACTTAATATTGATCTCCTGCGTGTCTTTGTCCTTACCGGAAATTTCCACTGCTACAGTGCCTGCCGGGGTGGCAGGTACCAGCGCGGAGTCCGCGGTATTGTTCTTTTCTTGTTTGGTTCCTCCCTGGTTACAGGCGGTGAAGGCTACAACTGCCAGCAGCACCGGCCATGCACGAAAATGTTGCATCATGGTGATTAATGATTGATGAATGAATTGTTGAAAATTAGATAATAACCCTAAAAATACATTCATCACATTAATAAATTAATTATTTAGGCGGATAAAGCCTCCGTCGATCGGATAATCGCATCCGGTAATAAAACCAGCTTCATCGGAGCAGAGATAGAGCGCCAGATGGCCTACTTCTGCCGGTTTAGCCATACGGCCTATCGGTTGTGTTTTACTGAGTTTATCAAACATCTCAACTTCTTTGCCGGGATAGTTTTTAGCGATGAAACCATCTACAAACGGTGTATGTACCCTGGCAGGGGATACGCAGTTGCAGCGGATGTTGCTGTTGAGATAATCTTTTGCCACAGAGAGGGTCATGGTGAGCACCGCACCTTTACTCATGGAGTAGGCCAGCCTATCGGGGATACCTACGCTGGAAGCGATAGAAGCGATATTGAGGATCACGCCGCCGCCCTGCTCTTTCATTTGTTTGATAACAGCATACATACAGTTATAGGAACCTTTCACATTCACCTGGTATACCCGGTCAAAGTCCTGTTCAGTAGTGTTTTCCAGGTTACCTACATGTGCAATACCGGCACAGTTAACGAGGATATCCAGTTTTCCGGCTGTCTGCACTATTTTGTCCATCACACCGATCACCGCAGCCTGATCGGCCACGTTGCAGGCATGTACCTGCGCCTGTCCGCCGGCGGCCTTGATTTCTTCTGCCGTGGTCCTGCCTCCATCTTCATTCAGCTCAATAATGTGCACTTGTGCACCCTGGGCACCAAAGCATTTCGCAATTGCCTGTCCTATGCCGCTACCACCTCCGGTAATAACCGCCACTTTGTGATCTAATCTGAACAGCTCCATATTAAAAATATTTAAGGGTTCTAAAATACCTATTTTAGAAAGTGGATTACAATCTTATTTTCACTGTATTTCATACTTTCTTGCCTAATTTTCGCAAAATTCAATAAATTCCGGAGTAAATGAATCAATTTTTTCTATTCAGGACCATGAGAATGTTATTATTATCCGCCTTGTGCGGTACCCTGATCCAGGTGGCTGTAGCCCAGCAGGTCACCCCTAACAAGTACGGGCTGCTGGTAGTAGGCACCACTGCGCAGTATGAGCAACTGATAAAAAAAGACCGCAGCCAGGAACTGGTAGACCTGGAACACTTTATTCCACATATCCGTAAAGATGTACGATATGCCACTACCAACAACTTCACCCATCAGCAATTATATAAGAATACAAAAATTTACCTGCGGCGGCCAGCAGCAGAGAAACTGAAGGCTGTACAGGAAGCGCTGAATAAAAAAGGATATACCCTGCTGATATATGATGCTTATCGTCCTTACCGTGTTACAGAGGAGATGTTTAAGATAGTGCCCAACGACCTGTATGCGGCCGATCCGCGCAAAGGTTCGGGGCATAACCGGGGTGTGGCCGTAGACCTGTCGATGGCCGACCTTAAAACAGGAAAGCCCGTGGCCATGCCTACGGACTTTGATGATTTTACCAAAAAGGCGCATGAAAACTATGTGCCTGCCGACCCTATCGTGGCTGCCAACCGCAAACTGCTGCGTGACACGATGAAACAACACGGTTTTAAGGGCTCCAGCACCGAATGGTGGCATTTTTACCTGCCAGACTACAAGAAGTATCCGCTGATGGACATCTTCTTTCAATAACGTTCTATAAAAAAACGGAGTTGCCGGGCATATGCCCGCAACTCCGTTACTCTTTTCATTGGCAATAGTTAGTATATCTTGTTGAGAGCATCTACATAAGCATGAACAGAAGCGTTCACGATATCGGTAGAATAGCCGAAGCCGTAGAATGCCTGTCCTTTATGTTTTACCCGCATATTCACCTTGCTGATATCTTCACTGCCACCGTGCATCGCCTGGATACTGAATTCATCCAGTTCGATTTCATCTTTGATGATGGCGTGGATAGCGTTGATGGTAGCGTTTACAGGGCCGTTGCCGGCAGCGCTGGCTTCACGGTCTTCTCCGTTGATACGCAGTTTAACAGTAGCCATCGGGCGCAGCGGATCACCGCATACCACCTGTAACAGCGTTACTTTAATCGCTTTATCGTCGTAATTTTTGTTATCGCCATCGCCCATCAGTTGCAGCAGGTCTGCATCGCTGATTTCCTTTTTGTTGTCGGCCATTTCCAGGAAGCGCTGGTATACTTCGTCCAGGTTGATTTTATCCATTTTATAGCCCAGTCTTTCCAGATGGTGTTTCAGGGCGTGACGGCCGCTGCGGGCGGTGAGGATAATGGAGTTGGAGTTGATACCTACATCTTCCGGATTCAGGATTTCGTAGTTTTCGCGGTGTTTCAGCACGCCGTCCTGGTGGATACCGGAGCTGTGTGCAAAAGCGTTGCGGCCTACGATGGCTTTATTGGGCTGTACCGGCATACGCATCATTTTCTCTACCAGCGTACTGATTTCGTAGATGCCTTTGGAGTTGATGTTGGTATGATAACCCAGGCCATGGTGTGTTTTCAGGATCATGGCCACTTCTTCGAGGGAAGTGTTACCGGCGCGTTCACCGATACCGTTGATAGTACATTCCACTTGTCTGGCGCCGTTGATCACACCGGCGATGGTGTTGGCAGTAGCCAGCCCCAGGTCGTTGTGACAGTGAACGGAGATGATGGCTTTATCGATATTGGATACGTGATCTACCAGGTATTTGATTTTGGCACCGTACTGGTCGGGCAGACAGTAACCGTTGGTATCGGGGATATTCACGGTGGTAGCGCCTGCAGCGATCACGGCTTCGATCATCTGGGCCAGGTAAGCATTGTCGGCGCGGCCTGCATCTTCTGCAAAAAATTCCACATCGTCCGTAAAATTACGGGCATATTTCACGGCTGCTACGGCACGTTCCAGGATCTGTTCGCGGGTGCTGTTGAACTTGTACTTGATGTGCATGTCCGACGAGCCGATACCGGTATGGATACGTTTACGTTTGGCGAAGCGGAGCGCTTCAGCGGCAGCGTCGATGTCTGTCGTGTTGGCGCGGGTCAGTGCGCAGATCACCGGTTCAGTAACGGCTTTGGAGATCTCCACTACGCTTTGAAAATCGCCGGGGCTAGAAATAGGGAAGCCGGCTTCGATGATATCTACACCCAGCGCTTCCAGTTTTTTTGCTACAATAATTTTTTCTACAGTAGTCAGCTGGCAACCAGGGACCTGTTCGCCATCGCGCAAGGTGGTATCAAAGACGTATACACGATTTTTATCCATGATAATGAAATATTTTCAATGAAGAATTAGTTCAGATTTTCAAGCACTTTGGCGCCCATGGCGTCTGTACCCATAATGAAATCGTTTTCCGTATGTTTGTTAGCGATATCCATTGTTCTGTATCCTTGTCTGAGTGTAGCTTCTACAGCTTTGATCACACGCTGTGATTCCGTCTTCAGGCCAAAAGAGATATCCAGCATCAGCGCAGCAGACAGGATAGAGGCCAGCGGATTGGCAATACCTTTACCGGCGATATCGTGGGCAGAACCGTGAATAGGCTCATAGAAACCTACTTTATCACCAACAGAGGCAGATGCCAGCATGCCCATAGAACCGGCGATCTGGGAAGCTTCGTCGGTGAGGATATCTCCGAAGAGGTTGCCGGTCACCACTACGTCGAAACGTTTGGGGTCTTTGATCAGCTGCATGGCTGCGTTATCGATGAACATATGTTCTGTTTCCACATCAGGATATTCTTTCGCCACTTCCTGTATCACTTCTCTCCAGAGGCGGCTGGCTTCCAGCACATTGGCTTTATCCACAGAGCAGAGTTTTTTGCGGCGGGTACGGGCAGCTTCGTAGGCTTTGCGGGCGATACGCTCTACCTCGTAGCGGTGGTAGATCATCAGGTCGGAAGCGGTGTTGCGATCTTCTGTTCTTTTCTTTTCGCCGAAATACACGTCACCGGTGAGTTCGCGGAAGAAGAGAATATCCGAGCCGCGGAGGATTTCCGGCTTTATACTGGATGCTTCCAGCAGTTCATCAAAAAGTTTTATAGGGCGGAGATTGGCATATAAGCCCAGCTCCTTGCGGATTTTCAGCAGACCTTGTTCGGGTCTTACCTTCAGCGTAGGGTCATTATCGTATTTAGCATGACCGATAGCACCAAACAGGATAGCATCGCTGTTTTTGGCTTTCTGCAGCGTCTCTTCAGGCAGCGGGTCGCCGGTAGCTTCGATGGCTACGTGGCCCATGATACCTTCTTCAAAAGTGAAGCTGTGATGATAGTTAGCCGCTATCGTCTTCAACACTTTCAGTCCCCAGGAGGTTACTTCCTGACCTATGCCGTCGCCGGGTATTACCAATATTTTCTTCTCTACGCCCATACTAGGATTGCTTTTGCTTTTATGTTGTTTTAGTGATTATTAGAAATTGAACTCCCGGGTGGTTTCGTATTTTTCGATGTCCTCGCGCAGACTCAGGAGATAATCGATATCATCATACCCATTGAGCAGGCATGTTTTTTTGTATGCGTTGATATCGAAATTTTCTTTTTCGCCGGTAGCCACTATTTTGATGAACTGGTTTTCCAGGTCCACTTCTATCTGTGCATTGGGATCTGCTTCGATGGCTTTGAAGATATTATCCAGGAAGGATTCGCTCACCTGTACAGGCAGGATGAAGTTGTTGAGCGCATTGTTTTTAAAGATATCGGCGAAGAAGCTGCTCACCACTACTTTAAAGCCGTAGTCGCCAATTGCCCAGGCGGCGTGTTCACGGGAGGAGCCACAACCGAAGTTTTTGCCGGCCACCAGTATTTTACCGCTGTAAATGGGATTGTTGAGCACAAAATCAGCTTTAGGCTGATTGTTGGCATCGAAGCTCCAGTCACGGAACAGATTTTCACCGAAACCGTCTCTGGTGGTAGCTTTCAGGAAGCGTGCAGGGATGATCTGGTCTGTATCAATATTTTCAATGGGTACGGGTACCGCAGATGAAACGAGATGTTGAAATATTTTACTCATGATGATGATTACTGTTTAGATTTTTATGGCGGCTACCCGCAGTCTGACATAATCGGCGTATAGTTCACCGTTACGGGTGATCTGTGGCGCCAACTCCTGCTGCACCTGCTGCAGGATGTTTTGTATATCCGTTTCCGGTATACCGGCGAAAAAATGTTGTCCAAACATCTGCAGCCAGTCAATAATACCGGTATGCGGATCTGCCAGCCGGGTGGGCCGGTCAAAGAAATGCACCCTCTCCACCTTAAAGCCTGCCTGCTCCAGCAGCGTGGTATATTCACCCGGTGAAGGGAAATACCAGAAAGGTTCGTAGTGGTATCCTTTTTCCTGCATCACTATATTGAGTGTATGCAGGATACTGTCCACATTGCCTTTTCCGCCCATCTCGATGACGAGGCGGCCACCTTTCTTCAGCTGAGCATACATCCGGGCGATAGCTTTTTCTTTTTCCCGTACCCAGTGGAGGGTAGCATTGGAGAAGATGGCATCGAACTGTTGCGGCAGTGAGAAGGTAGTGGCATCGGCCACGTCAAACGATCCTTCCGGAAAAGTTTGCCGGGCGGTGGCGATCATGGCAGGAGAGGCATCAATGCCTGTCACCTGTGCACCGCTGGCTGCCAGCTGGGCGGTGAGTTCTCCGGTACCGCAGCCCAGGTCGAGGATCTGTTCTCCGGCCTGTGGTTGCAACCAGTCTCCGATCAGGCTGTTACCATATTCAAACACAAAGGCGTGTTTGGTTTTATATAATTCGGCGTTCCAGGTGTCTGCCATTTTGAGATTTATTTATTTTGAGATTTATTTATTTCGCTGATTAGAAGCCAAATACTTCTCTTCCATCCGTTACCCTGCCGGTAATAGCGGCAGCAGCAGCGGTGAGCGGGCTGGCCAGGAAGGTGCGGGCATTAGGACCCTGACGACCTTCGAAGTTGCGGTTGGAAGTAGAAATACAATACATACCTGCAGGCACTTTGTCTTCATTCATACCCAGGCAGGCAGAACATCCAGGCTCACGCAGCTGGAAACCAGCTTCTGCAAACACTTTATCGATGCCTTCTTCTATGGCCTGGGCTTCCACTTGTTTAGAGCCGGGCACTATCCATACCACCACATCATCAGCTTTACGTCTTCCTTTCACCAGATCGGCCACCAGACGGAGGTCTTCGATGCGGGAGTTAGTACAGCTACCGATAAATACGTAGTCGATTTTTTTGCCGAGCAGAGCGCTGCCAGGCTGTAAGTCCATGTATTCCAGGGACTTTTTGAAGGAAGGTCTTTCTTTTTCGTCTATCTGTTCCAGCGAAGGGATCTGTTGGGTGATACCCATGCCCATGCCGGGGTTGGTACCGTAGGTGATCTGTGGTTCGATATCGGCAGCATCGAAGATGAGTACTTTATCGAACTGTGCGTCGTTATCAGAATACAGTGTTTTCCAGTATGCCAGGGCTTTGTCCCAGTCGGCGCCCTGTGGAGCAAACTCACGGCCTTTGATATAATCGAAGGTGATGTCATCCGGAGCGATGAGGCCGCCACGGGCACCCATTTCGATGCTCATATTACAGATAGTCATACGGGCTTCCATGCTGAGGTTGCGGATAGCATCGCCGGCATATTCCACGAAATAGCCGGTAGCGCCGGAAGCGGATATTTTAGAGATGATATAGAGGATGATATCTTTAGACAGCACACCTTTTCTGAGGGTACCGTTGACCTCTATTTTCATGCGTTTGGGCTTGTATTGCAGGATACACTGGGTGGCCAGTACCTGTTCTACTTCAGAGGTGCCGATGCCAAAAGCTACGGCACCGAAAGCGCCGTGGGTGCTGGTGTGGCTATCGCCGCAAACGATGGTCATACCCGGCAGGGTGATGCCCAGTTCGGGGCCTATCACGTGAACGATACCCTGGTAACGATGTCCCAGACCATACAGTTCCACGCCGAATTCGGCTGTATTTTTAGTAAGCATTTCCACCTGGTGGCGGCTCAGCGCTTCCTTGATAGGCAGGTGCTGGTCCATGGTCGGTACGTTGTGGTCGGCGGTAGCCCTGGTTTTCTGCGGACGAAATACCGGGATACTACGCTTACGCAGCCCATCAAACGCTTGCGGACTGGTAACTTCATGAATAAAGTGCGTATTGATATACACCGCATCCGGGTGGTCCGGCCGGCTCTTCACGATGTGACTGTCCCAGATCTTGTCAAATAACGTTTTTCCCATCCTTAAATGCTTTCCTTTTTAAATTGTTTTATACCTTCAAATCTAATGGTCAATATTTAATTGCCATATCGCTAAATTTGCTTTAATTACAACTTTTAAAACACCTTGATATACATTAACCTTCTGTATATCAAACACTTACAAGATTTTATTAACGATGCCCAACAGTCAAAGTGATGCCTTATTCATATTAATAAAAACACTTACAAAAGCAGAAAAGCGAAATTTTCAGCTTGCTTTCAATAAGAACAACAGCAAAGACGACGTTCTGTTTATTCAGCTCTTCAATACGCTGGACAAAATGAAAGACTATGATGAGGAACAGATTCTGAAGAAAGTACCAGACCTGAAAAAGCAACAGCTGTCCAACGTAAAGGCCCATCTTTATAAACACCTATTGTCCAGCCTCCGGCAGCTGTACAAACAGAAAGACCCGCTGATAGACCTGCGGGAACAGCTGGACCATGCCCGGGTACTATATAACAAAGGATTATACAACCAGAGCCTTAAAATTCTTGCCAAAGCCAAAACCATGGCCTTGGAACAGGAAGAGGTAATGCTGGGCTATGAAATCGTGGAATTCGAAAAGCTGATAGAATCCCGCCATATCACCCGAAGCCTGGAAAACAGGGCCGAAGCCCTGAGCGCCGAATCCAGACAGATAGAGCTGCAACTGACCAACATCAGCCGCCTGAGCACCCTATCCCTCCGGATGTACGGCCTCTACCTCAAGCTGGGCCATGCCCGCAACGAAAGAGACGCAGAAATGGTGAAATCATTTTTTGAAAGCCAGCTGCCACAACGGGACTTCTCCCTGATGAGCTTCTACGAAAAAGTATATCTCTACCAGGCCTCTTCCTGGTACTACTATATCCTGCAGGACTTTGTGATGTACTACCGCTACACACAGAAATGGGTTGACCTGTTCAAACAGTATCCCGCCATGCAGCAAACAGACATGGACCTTTATATCAAAGCACAGCATAACCTGCTGACGGCACATTTTTATACGTCCAACTTCGAGAAGTTCAAATCAGCACTCTGCGATCTGGAACATTTCATCCGGGAAAATGAAGAGTACTTCCACGAAAACACGCGTACATCAGCCTTTGTACATCTGTACACCGCCAAGATCAACCGTTACTTCCTGGAAGGTACCTTCAGTCAGGGCCTTGCCATGGTACCAGAACTCGAAACAGAAATCTGTAACCATACCCTCAAAATAGATCAGCACCGCGTACTCGTGTTTTACTACAAAATCGCCTGCCTCTATTTCGGTAGTGGCGACAACAGTAAAGCCATCGTTTATCTCAACAAAATCATCAACCTGAAAATCGGTAACCTACGCGCCGATATACAATGCTTTGCCCGCATCCTGCACCTCATTGCCCATTACGAACTGGAAAATTACAGCCTCGTAGAATACCTGATCAAATCAGTGTATCACTTTATCTCCAAACACAAAGACCTCGGGCTGGTAATGGAAGAGATCATGAAGTTCCTCCGTCGTTATATCTATGCCAATCCAAAAGAACTACGCAGCGCCTTCGTTGACCTGAAAGACAGACTGGAACAGATCTCCGAAGATCCTTATGAACGCAGGTCTTTCCTCTATCTGGACATCATCTCCTGGCTGGAGAGCAAGATTGAAAATATTCCGGTACAGGAAGTGATACATCGGAAGTTTGTTAATAAAGAGCGGAGAATTTGATTAAGGAGAAAGAGGAGAATTTGATTAAGGAGAAAGAGCGAAGATCATTCAATCAAAGATAAAGAGCGAAGATCATCATTTGCTCCCAGGGCTGAAGCCCTGGGCTATAATTGTTGGGAGAAAATACGGTGGTTTCTTTTTCCTGGGTTTTTAAAAATTTATTTCAATACAATCATAGTCCTTCTTCTGTTATTATTGTTTGAGGAAAATACAGTTCCTGGAAAATAAAACGCCGTCTTTCCCCTCAACAATTATAGCCCAGGGCTTCAGCCCTGGGACTCGATATATGGCTCGTATTGACGATATTTTTTAAAGAAGATGATCGCTGACAGCAGCTGCAGTATCAGGATAGCGATCCATTCTCTATGTCCCAGGATCATGAACAATACAACAAAACAGGTAACTAGTACATAACGCACATGTATTTCATTGTTGATTTTCGGAAAGTATAACAAGGTGCGGAAAAACATCAGTAAAGAAAGCGCCATACAAAAAACCATCAGCAAGGATAACGCGTCTGTTTTCGTATAGGCGTTGACGGTAATCATGATCATCTCCGGTAAAAAAATAATCACATATATGCCTGTCATCCGGAGATAATGCCGGAAAGTGCTGATGGGCAGATTTTCCATGAAGTTGAGCCAGGTATCATCAAACACACGATGATGGGTAAGCAGTTGCAGATGTAGCAGCACAGATACCATCACGCCCAGTTGCAGACCCCGCAGATCGAAGTAGTCGCCTTGTTGCATGAGAAAAAAGGTGATCCATACAAGGGCGGCAGAAATGAGTTTGGCGCTGAGGATACGGCGTGGAAACTGTGTGAAGAGTTCATACAGAAAATATAATACCGGTGGTTTGACGATGTGGCGGTTGATCCATCGTTGCAGGTGACCGGTAAAAAAGAGAGTGTCGGGGTTATGTAGTTTTCTTTCATAGAGTGCCAGTGGCCAGCAGCACATAGCGATATTAAAAATCAGTATGATGGAGGCGGTGCTGTAGTAGTGGTGTTTGACACCTACAACGATAGCTATTCCGGAGTATATCAGTACCGGCAGGTAGATAGCGGTATGAATGAAGGCCCATTCGCGGAGGCGTTGTTTTTTGTGCATACTTCCCATTGTGGTGTAGAGAAATTCATAACCACGGGTTTGCAGTGTTTTCATGACGAAGCCGGTGCATTTGAGCAGGTAGAGTGTCCATAAGAGGAGCACCAGCAGCAGGAAAGAGTGGCCTTCGAGGAAGCCCATCATCAGTGATTGATGATAACTGAGCAGGCTGCTGCTGTCTACTACGCCGAACATCAGATAAAACAGCACGAGGAAAAAACCGGTGTTCTGGATATAAAACTGGGCGGTGAATATTTTTTGTAAGATGGCGGTGGTTGAACGCATATTAATTGAGCGTAATATTTTTATCTGCTACCCGGAGGGTGCCGGTGAGGGTAATTTCTTCCGGGTCGAGCGGTTGATGGGAGGTAATAAGGAAGGAAACGCCTTTAGCGTGCCAGGTACGTACCAGGTCGTACAAGATGGCCAGGGTGCGGGTATCGATGGTGATCAGTGGTTCATCGAGGAGGATGACTGCCGGGTTGCCGGTAAAAGCGAGCAGCAGTGATAATTTTTTGAGCATACCGCTGGAATAGGTACTTACCGGGTTATTCACAAAGATATGCACACCCATTCTTTCGGCTATTTCCCCGATCAGGTGGCGGTCTCCGCCTTTAGTATTAAGATATAACTCCAGGAGATCACGGCCGGTGAGGAACGCCGGGTAGAAGGGTTCTGCCTCGGCGTAGTTGATCAGGCGGCGGAACTGTACGGGATGTTCCTGGCTGCTGACCGTCCCCTGGAGCCGTATTTCCCCTTTGAAGGGTATAAGGCCGGCCGTTACTTTCATGCAGGTAGTTTTGCCTGCGCCGTTTTCACCCTGGAGCCAATAGATGCCTGTTGGCAGTTCCAGGTGTGGAATATCCAGTACGGGCACGTCCTGGTAACTTTTTCTGACAGAATAAAGGGCAATAACCGGTTGGGACATACGTAATTATTGATAGGCTGTAAATATGAAAAATTAATTCATATATAAGATATACCGGTGATCAATTTAACAAAAATTTCGTTGCAGCTTTTTTAATACTGATGATCATGTACTTATCTGATTGTATAGTTTTCCTGTGTACATATCTTCCCATTATGTCATGATTTTTTCACATAGGAAAGATATTATATACAGTGTTATCCACAATAGTCTGAAACCCTCAACAGCATTATATTTCAATAATGTTCACATTCTTTTTCCACACCTGTTGAAAACTATATCTTTCCTCGCTGAAGTGGATGCTTACATTTGTAATCTGGACGTTAGTTTTTTTGGATACATGCTGGACCCGGGTAGGTAGTAAATGTGACGTATATGATCTTTCAGTATACCAACCCCAAACAAGGAAAAACCGAAAACCGCGACAGTACCCGAATAAAAAAATATTATTATGAGTAACGAGAATGAAATTCTTCTAAAAGAGAACAAGGACCGTTTTGTGTTATTGCCAATCAAATACCCTAGCATTTGGGAGCAATATAAAAAACACGAAGCGAGCTTCTGGACGGCCGAAGAGATTGATCTGAGCGCAGACCTGAAAGACTGGGCAGGCATGAATGATGGTGAACGTCACTTCATCTCCCATGTACTGGCTTTCTTTGCTGCCAGCGATGGTATTGTGAATGAAAACCTGGCAGTGAACTTTATGAGCGAAGTGCAGATACCTGAAGCACGTTGCTTTTATGGTTTCCAGATCATGATGGAAAATATCCACTCTGAGACATACGCGTTGCTGATAGATACCTATATAAAAGATCCGGCTGAAAAAGACCGGTTATTCCATGCTATCGATACGGTGCCTGCTGTGAAGAAAAAAGCAGAGTGGGCGCTGCGCTGGATTGAGAACGGCACCTTTGCAGAGCGCCTGGTGGCCTTTGCAGCGGTAGAAGGCATTTTCTTCAGCGGTAGCTTCTGCTCTATTTTCTGGCTGAAGAAAAGAGGATTAATGCCTGGTCTGACTTTCTCCAATGAGCTGATCAGCCGTGACGAAGGTCTGCACTGTGAATTTGCCTGCCTGCTCTACAGCATGCTGGAAAATAAACTGTCTGAAGAACAGGTACATACCATCATCCGTGATGCGGTGGCCTATGAAAAGGAATTTATCACTGAAGCTTTACCTGTAAACCTGATCGGTATGAACGCTGATCTGATGGCGCAATACATTGAGTTTGTGGCAGACAGATGGCTCTCTGAACTGGGTTACACCAAGATATACAACTCGTCCAATCCTTTTGATTTCATGGAAATGATTTCATTACAGGGTAAGACTAATTTCTTTGAGAAACGTGTGGGAGATTACCAGAAGTCAGGTGTGATGGGCGGTGCCAAAGAAGCCCAGACCTTCAGCCTGGAAGAAGACTTCTAATTATTTCCGGATTTGCTGATGATGGGATTTTCTCAACATCAAAAATCCGGGATCAAAAAATTATTTATCTAACCTCTTAAATTCACAAACCCATGTTCGTAATCAAGAGAGATGGAAGAAAAGAAGCGGTGAAATTCGACAAGATCACCGCCCGTATTGAAAAACTGTGCTATGGTTTTAATACGGAATATGTAGACGCTATTGATGTAGCCAAGAAAGTGATTCAGGGTTTATATGATGGCGTTACCACCTCAGAACTGGACAACCTGGCTGCTGAAACCGCTGCCTCCCTTACGACCAAACATCCTGACTATGCCCTGCTGGCTTCCCGCATAGCAGTAAGCAATCTGCATAAAAATACAGAGAAGTCGTTTTCCAAAACGATGCGCAAACTGTACAACTACATCGATCCTAAAACCGGCAAAAACGCAGCACTGCTGTCTGACGAGGTTTGGGCGATCATTGAACAGCATGCAGACATCCTGGATTCCAACATCATCTACGACCGCGACTTCGCATTCGACTACTTCGGTTTCAAAACACTGGAGCGCTCTTACCTGCTGAAAACAGACGGCAGAGTGGTAGAACGTCCGCAGCACATGTTCATGCGTGTATCTGTGGGCATCCACAAAGAAGACATCGAGTCTGCCATCAAAACATACAACCTGATGAGTGAGCGCTGGTTTACACATGCCACGCCTACCCTCTTCAATGCAGGCACACCAAAACCACAGATGTCTTCCTGCTTCCTGCTTACCATGCAGGACGACAGTATCGAAGGTATCTATGATACACTGAAACAAACCGCCAAAATCTCCCAGAGCGCCGGCGGTATTGGTCTGAGCATTCACAACATCCGTGCTACCGGTTCCTATATCAGCGGCACCAACGGTACCTCCAACGGTATCATTCCGATGCTCCGTGTATTCAACGACACCGCACGTTACGTAGACCAGGGTGGTGGCAAACGCAAAGGCGCTTTCGCCATCTATCTGGAACCATGGCATGCTGATATCTTCGAATTCCTGGACCTGCGTAAAAACCATGGTAAAGAAGAAATGCGCGCACGCGATCTCTTCTATGCACTGTGGATGCCTGATCTGTTCATGCAACGCGTAGAATCCAACGGCACCTGGTCACTTTTCTGTCCGCACGAAGCACCCGGACTGCACGAATGCTGGGGCGAAAAATTTGAAGCGCTGTATGAAAAATACGAAAAGGAAGGCCGTGCCCGCAAAACCGTGAAAGCACAGGACCTGTGGTTCGCCATCCTCGACGCACAGATAGAAACCGGTACTCCTTACCTGCTGTATAAAGATGCGGCCAACCGCAAATCCAATCAGCAGAACCTCGGTACCATCAAGAGTTCCAACCTCTGCACCGAAATCATCGAGTATACCGATGCCAACGAAGTTGCAGTATGTAACCTGGCTTCCCTGGCACTGCCCCGTTTCATCAACGACGGACAGTTTGACCATCAGAAGTTATATGAAGTAACTTACCAGGCTACCCTGAACCTGAACAAAATCATTGACAATAACTACTACCCGGTAGAAGAGGCAGAACGCAGCAACCTGCGTCACCGCCCTATCGGCCTGGGTGTACAGGGTCTCGCCGACGCGTTTATCCTGATGCGTTATCCTTTTGAGAGCGCTGAAGCGAAAAAACTGAACAGCGAAATATTTGAAACCATCTACTTCGCAGCACTGACCGCTTCCAACGACCTCTCCAAAAAAGAAGGCTACTACGAAACCTTCCCCGGCTCTCCGGCTTCCAAAGGTATTCTGCAGTTTGACATGTGGGATGTAACACCTTCTGCACGCTGGAACTGGGATGCACTGAAAAAGTCTATTGTTAAGGACGGTATCCGCAACTCCCTGCTGCTGGCTCCTATGCCGACAGCTTCTACTTCTCAGATCCTGGGTAACAACGAGTGCTTTGAGCCTTACACTTCCAACATCTACACCCGTCGTGTACTGAGTGGTGAGTTTGTAGTGGTAAACAAACACCTGTTGAAAGACCTGGTAGAACTGGGCCTCTGGGACAATGATATGAAAACAAAAATCATTGCCTCCAATGGTTCTATCCAGAACATCAATGAGATCCCTGGCAATATCAAGGAACTGTATAAAACAGTATGGGAAATCAAACAGCGTAGTCTCATTGACATGGCTGCCGACCGCGGTGCGTTCATTTGTCAGTCTCAGTCACTGAACCTGTTTGTGGACACACCTACTGCAGCTAAACTGACCTCCATGCACTTCTACGCCTGGAAAAAAGGACTGAAAACCGGTATGTACTACCTGCGTACCCAGGCAGCTACACAAGCCGTACAGTTTACTGTTGAAAAACAGGGCGGCCAGCAGATACAACCCATTATCGCCAAAGGCGGTGATGTTTCCCTGGAAGACATCCCTGAAGGGGCTGTATGCACCATGGAAGAAGGTTGTGTAACCTGCAGCGCATAATCACGAAAAGGGGTTTAATAAGTATAGAGTATTTCCCCGGCCCTGGTGGCCGGGGATTTTTTTTGCTTGTTTTTCCGGCTGAGAATACATAATTTGCCAATGATTGCACAACTTTAATGCTAGCCGATTTCCTGGGATTTATTACGTTACTTTGCAGTGTGTCCGGACAATTGTAACCCTTACCTATATGAAATTTTTTTATATCCTTATAGTACTGTCTTGTATCTCGTTTTCCAATATAACTGCGCAGAACCTTACTGCTAAAAAAGACAGTGTAGTGACCAAAGTACAGCAGGTACCTGAAAAGTTTATTTCCACTGCTAAAAACAAAGCAGATAAGCTGAATAAACAAGTTACCACCCGCACCGACAAGGCCCTGAAACGACTGCTGAAGGAAGAACAAACCATGCAGAAAAAACTGGCCAAAATAGACAGTGTAGCCGCTCGCAATATCTTTACCCGCAGCATCGACTCACTAGGCAATTTGCAGGCCAGGCTGAAAGGCAAACTGGGCAAAGTACCGTCCGCATTATCCCAACCCGGAGGGCCCTATCTTGACAGTTTACAGAACTCTCTCGCCTTCCTCAAAAACTCCAAAGACCTGCTCAAACAATCCAAAGGGATCACCGATAAACTCAACGGCGCCACCAAATCCATGGACGCCCTGAAAGATAAACTGCAACAAGCAGAAGCCATCAAAGCATTTATCCGCGAAAGAAAACAACAACTGAAAGAACAGCTGTCTCAATACACCGGCTTCACCAAAGACCTGCAGAAAATGAACAAGGAAGCCTACTACTACGCACAACAGCTGAAAGAATATAAAGAGGTCTTCAAAGACAAAAAGAAAGCAGAACAGAAAGCCATGGAAATCATTAAAAAGGTGCCTGCCTTTAATGATTTCATGCAGAAACATTCACAGCTGGCTGGACTATTTAACCTGCAGAACAGCAGCGCCTCCGCACAAAGCCTGGAAGGCCTGCAAACACGCAGCCAGGTGGAGCAGCTGATACAACAGCGACTGGGTGGCGGTCCGAATGCCGGCGCCGCTGTAGGACAGCAGATGGCCGAAGCCCGCAGCAGAATGAATGAGCTGAAAAGTAAATTCCCGGATCTCGATAATGCCGCAGATATGCCCAATTTTAAGCCCAACGAAATGAAAACAAAAAGTTTTCTTCAACGGCTGGAATTCGGCAGCAACATACAGTTTCAGCGTAGCACCAAATTCTTCCCCACCACCAGCGACCTCGCCGGACAGGTAGCCTATAAATTTCATAAAAACGGTAGCGTAGGTATCGGCGCCTCTTATAAACTGGGTATGGGCACCGGCTTCAATGATATCCACTTCAGCGGTCAGGGAGCCAGCATACGCTCTTTCATCGACTGGAAGCTCAAAGGCACTTTCTTCCTCAATGGTGGCTATGAACAAAACTACCAGCCCGAAGGTATTGCTGCAACAGGTGGCGTAGGCCAGGCCTGGACGCCCAGCGGCCTGATAGGCATCAGCAAAAAATATAAGATCAACAGTAAGTTAAAAGGCAATATGATGGTTCTTTTTGACTTCCTCTACAACCAGCATGTACCGAGAACAGATCCTATCAAGGTAAGGATGGGGTATAATTTCTAAATTATACATACATTTAAATAACATCCTGACACTCTGTATTTATGAAAAGAATACTCGTTGCAGCAACGAGGACAAGGTAAATTCTCTAGCTTCCAAGGTATTAAAAGCACCGATTATAATAACATTAATTCGACATAAATTTATCAGGACTGTTGGCATTCAGTATTGCTGTCAGCCAATTTATCTCCATTATCCAGCTGGCACACTACCTCATCAAATTGGTATCTTGTTCGAAACTCAATAACCCACTTTTCAATATTATCTATTTTATCTCTGACACTTCCTCCCCCTATATTCATCAGATCCAAGAAGAACAGTAATTCAACTGCATCTTCCTTCCTGGTAAAATTTATAAAAACATGAGGAACTGAATGATTTAAAATACAAAAGTTATCTGTGCTAATGGCCAGATCAACATATAAATTGTTCTCAAACACCGCAACGACATCGACGATTTCCTTCTTTGAATCCATTTTCGGCTCATTCCACCACCAATCCTTGCATCCGCTTATATATTCATTGATAAAAGCCGGAGCAATCCTATCGATTGTTCCCTTGAAAAGAATATCAATTAAAGTTGTAGATAACATATTATGAATATTAGAGACTCTATCTCCGGGACCCGTCAGATTATCTTCCTACCGGCATGAATGGATAACTAAAAAATTAATAGCCCTAAAGTACACTCTTTTAAGAAATATAGATTTACACAACGGTACTCCAACACGATTTTTTCAGGAACAACTTTATTCACTTCATTTATACATTTTCAAACTAACAGCAGGATAAGGAGCCTTATTATCAAGATCAGCTGTAATAGTCCCCATAACATCACTCTTCTTTACTTTCAAATGTCCGTTCTTCATTTCCTTAAGGAGAGGAACTTCTTTGGCTAAAGCTTTAAGTTGAGAAGCTGTAATCTTCTGCTGAAACAAATATTGTATAGTTACTTCTCCAAGTTTCCTACTCTGTCTCCCAAAGCTAAAATACACGGTACATGATTCATAATTAACATCTGTCGCTGAATGAGACATCATACACATATACACCATTGTATCCTTACCATCTTCATCCGGAACAACTTCGAGATTAAGCCTTGAAGCAATACGATCAAATGTATCGTTTAGCGTAATCTCTTGAGATTGAAATTCGATAGTTGCCCTTTTACTTTCCTTACAGGATAAAAAATTAAACCAGACAAGGAAGGCCATCAGAATCAAAGGCAACATATTTATCATCTTATTTTTCATTCTATCTTAGTATCTCTATTTAAGAACAGATCATATAGCACATCCATGCATAGTAAGACGATCAATTCTTCATGTTAGCAGTGTTTCAAAAATATACAAACGCAACTGACACCACAAGACAACTTTTCTATTTCCGCCTATCCTTTTGTCACCAACACTTTCAACAGAAAAGATAACCAACATTGCGAAACTTTTGTACTTTCATTTCCTGTAGCAATAATTTAACCCTGGCAGTTTGCCCTATACCAAACATATATGAACAGCAATAACTTTTAGTAGAAATGAATGTAAGATGAATGTCTATGCCCCTTCATCTTCCCTATATTTTTTCATCTAAAGTAACAGTGTATGATACGTTACAGTATGGGATTATTCCTGTTGGTATCCCTGCAGCAGGTCAATGCCCAGTCTAAAATGCTGGTGAAGAATGACTCGGTAAAAATAACTACTCAGTCAATGGTCATTCGTAATAACACCAGAAACATCAAAGGATATTTATTGAATACCGGAGATGGGGTCACCGGTTTCAGTCAGCCTGGAAAAGCAATACAGTTTTCTGTAGGTATGCAGGGATCTCCTGTCGCTGGTGATACAGCCTATAGTCATCCTGCCCTGAGGAAAAAATCGATTAAAGTATGGCGAAGCGGATTGCTGCAGAAAAAAGATCTGCAACGTGGCGTAAATATAGACAGCATTGCCGGTACAATCATTTTTTATCCAGCTTTGATACAGGCAGAAAAAATTTATATAGAAGCACTAGACAAAATGGCTATTGCATTATGACTCCATTCAACACTTGATAACTTATTAATACATCCATATGTTTAAACAAGTTCTGCTAATCCCGCTCCTGTTATTGGGAATGACTGCTGTTGCTCAACCTCCGTTGAGAATAGAAAAAGATTCAGTAAAAATTCACAATGCCGAACTGGTATTGAGAAATAAAACCAAGGATGTAACCGGATATCTGTACAACAGTGGCGATGGAGTTACGATGTTCCGAAAAATGGGTAAACAGGTACAGTTCCAGGTAGGAACACCTGGGTATCCGGCTGCCGGTGACACTGTATTCCAGCATTCATCACTGGCTGGCTACACCATCAAAGTATTGAGAAATGGATTACTCCAATACCGAACTAATCCCAATGGTGTGAAAATAGATGATAACAATGGCAGCATCGTTTTTTATCCTGCCTTGCAACAGAATGATCACATTTACATAGAAGCACTGGGAGGAATGGATTTATCACTGGATGGATCTGAGGTCAATCCCGGGACTCCTGCTTCAAGGGGACCGCTGCTACTACAAACCGGTGCATTCGAAAATACGGGGAAAACTTTTACTATCAGATGGACCACTAATGCTAAAACCCTGTATCTAAGTCCGAAGATTACCGCCCTGGGATCCTCTACCCTAGCGGGTTACGGACTCAACAACCCAGACCGGCTGGGCGATAAAATATCATTGTGGTTAACCAACAACACCAATAATCCTACCTGGGATAACCTGGCTATTGCCGGCTATAACAGTAAAGATGTACTGCCTGTTTTGAATGGTGGTGCAACCGGACATAATATCGAAGCAGCCTTAAACCTCAACCCTGACTTCATCTTCGTGTCACTTCCGTCCAATGATCCTGCTTCCGGTATTTCCGTGAATGAGAGCATTGCCAACCTGAAAAAAATAGATGAACTGGCACAACAGCAAGGCATTCCTGTTTTCTTCGAAACAACACAACCCCGCAACAACTATATCTCCCAGCAAAAAGATATGCTCAGGCAACTGGGAGATAGTATCAGAGCGATATGGCCCAAACGTTATGTAGAAGGATATAAGGACGTGGTCGATCCCGCTGTTCCTGGCAACATACTGCCCCAATATGATAACGGAGATGGGGTCCATCTTAACAGTACCGGCAACCAGTTTATTGCCAACAACCTCTTTGACGCCTGGATGGATTACTTCCAATCTATCAAAGGAGTAAAACGGTATGTAATCGATTCATCCCTGGACAAAACCAACTGGGCGCAGTTCGCCGTAGAGCAGGACCAAAATATTGTAAAACGTACCTATCCCCGGTTCAATCAGGCCAAACAATATTTCAGGGTGAAAGCCGAATTGAAAGACGGCACCGTCACACCTTATTCCAATATCGCAACGCTGGAAGCAAAGACCACACCTACCAACCCCGGCGTAGATGACTTTAATTACCGGCTCCTGGTAGACCTGGGCGGCGACAACATTAACACACTGAATGGTTCCAATTTGCCCGATGGGAAACCCACACCATCGCCCGATGGTTCCGGGAAATACTGGAACAACTGGTTTGGTATCGGAGGAGTGACAGGATTTGCTGATAACGCAGCGATCACTCAACTGAAAACCACCACCAATGCCATCACTAACATGAGCATACAGTTACTTGGATCACCACAAGGTACTTTTGGTTCATCCGACACCAAAGCCATCAACTACAATGGATTTAAAGTACCGGCTGGTGACTATCCCTATGAAGCTGTTTATGATAACATGTTTCTGCATACTTCCATCAATCCCAATGGTATCACGCTGCGCATAAAAGGACTCGCGAAAGCCAATAAGTATTATATCAAACTGTGGGGTGCCAGATTGGATGACACCAACACTCCGCGTGTATTGCAAGCCAAACTGGGAGAGGAAAGCTGGACAGATGCACAATCCGTGGATGACCGTTATGCTACCAACGGTACACCCGACTACAACCGGGCTATTACCTTCAGCAATGTCACCGGACGTGATTCCGTGGACATCATCCTGCGTGTAGGGCCTTCCAGCACTTTTGCACATGTCAGCGTTGTGGATATCGGTGTAATGGGCACCCTGCCAGTAGTACCCCAACTGAAGCTCAACGATACCACCACCACGCTCAGTACCCTGCAACTGACTTCCATACCCGTTAACGGCGCCAGTATAACATCCTATCAATGGAGCCAGGTTTCCGGGCCCAACACTGTCGTAATCGGCAATGGTAGCACGGCAACAGCCAGTATCTCCGGCCTCACCAATGGAACCTTTGTATTTAAAATATCCGGAACAACCACCAGTGGTGAAGTGCTGACAGCACAATCTTCTGTTAAAGTATTCCCGGACAACAACGGTAAAAAAACTATGCGGGTACACTTTAGTAAAAATCAGGTCACTCCTATTCCTGGATGGCTCAACATGTATAACACTACTATCAATCAGCGTATCACCATGACAGATCCTATAACCAACTGGATAGTGGATAACGTGTCAGACACCAAATTATACTGGTCACCTTTCGCCGGCAGCCAGGCTGCCGACACATCAGGTGTCACCACCGGCAATAACAGCGGCATTGTGCCTGATATCGTTCTGAAAAGCCACTGGTTCAACTACAGCCTGAAATACGCTACTGGCATGGACAACCTGCATATCAAAGGGCTCAATCCTGCGAAAACCTATACCATCCGGTTAATTGGTGCAAGAAGCAACGGCGGCAATCCAGGCCTTTCAAGGTATAGCGCATGGCGTGTCAATGGTGGTAATGAAATTTTACAGGACATAAAAGACAATACTTCCCAGGAAACGGTTGTCAACAACGTAGCACCGGATGCCAATGGTGTTATCAAACTCTCTGTAAATTCTCCGACGCTAACCACCAATGGAGACTTCTCCTATATCAATGCCTTAATAGTTATTGAGAACTAAAACCATCACATAAAAAAGCATCCCGGTCAGTTGACCGGGATGCTTTTTTATGTGGTTATCATAACTCTCCGTCCAGTTCTTCTTTATATCCCCATTCTGTCAACAGCGTATTATACTGTTCCGGTGGCAGTCCGGGTTTATCATAATGACCCGCCAGCTTTTTCTGCCGCATGGCTTCATAAATGCTGACCGCGCAGGCTACAGAGATATTGAGTGATTTGATGATGCCCATCTGTGGGATGATAAAGTTACCATCAGCCATATCCCTTACCTTCTGGCTAACACCCATTTGTTCATTACCAAATACCAATGCCACAGAACCGGAGAAGTCGATATCATATAAGCTCACCGCATCGCTGGACAGATGGGTGGTCAATATCTTATCGTATTTGGCGCGCAACTCGGCAAAACAATCCGCTGCATTGTCAAACTGGTGGGTGGTAAGCCAGCGGGCGGCACTACTGCTGCTCCTGTGGCCCCATTTCTTGCGCCGTGGCTCCAGTGTATTGATGATATAAACATCCTGAATACCTACCGCATCGCAGGTACGTAATACGGCCGAAGCATTATGCGGGTCCTGCACATCTTCCAATACGACGGTTAAATTGGCCTGTCGATTGTTCAGGGTGGAGATTAACCGCTCTCTTCTTTCTGGTGTCATACGTTTATATTTTTTCCGAATCCTGCAAAAATAACAAAAATGAAATTGAGCTCCCTGCTGGTCTCAAAAGACCCCATCACACTGAATAACAAGCCAATACAGCCCATATCTCAGCACAATGGGCACCTTGCACAACAAAAGACTCCCTGCGCCCCCTTTGCACCTTTAAAGGAAAAAATTACCTTCACACCCATAAATCAAACGACAACCTATGCTCAAGAAAATCCTGAAAGTTGTAGCGGGTATAATAGTGGTGCTGGTCCTGGCAGCCATCGCCATTCCTTATTTTTTTAAGGACAAGATCATGGCCAAAGTAAAAACAGAACTCAACAAACGTCTTACTGCCAAAGTAGACTTTAAAGATGTGGACATCAGTCTGTTCCGGCATTTCCCACGACTGGCCGTAGGTCTCGAAGACCTGAAGGTGACCGGCACAGGAGAATTTGAAGGTGATACTCTGTTGAAAGTAAAACAGATCGATGTAGCCCTCAACCTGATGAGCGTTATCAAAGGGGACAAAATGGACATCTACAATGTAGCCCTTATACAGCCAAAGATAAACGCTATCGTACATAACAACGGCGCGGCTAACTGGAACATTACCAAACCTGATACTGCCAAGGCCTCTCCTGCAGATACCGGTAAAACCAGCTTCGCCCTCGGCCTGCAGCAATATAAAATCGAAGATGCCTGGATCAGCTATGATGACCAACAGGGTAACATGCGGCTGATCATCGATGGACTGACCCACCAGGGTAAAGGTGATTTCACCCAGGATAAATTTACCCTGGAAACCAGCACCACCGCAGAAGGTATCTCCTTCCGCTATGGACTGGTCCCTTATCTCTCCAGCGTAAAAACCAAACTGGACGCCAACCTCCAGATAGACAATACCACCAGCACGTATACACTGAAAGAAGGTAAGGCTGCCCTCAACAACCTTCAGATAGCCATGCAGGGCTTCTTTAAACTGGTGAACGATTCCACCTATGGCATGGACCTCAGCTTTAAAGCACCTTCCACCCAATTCAAAGACCTGCTGTCACTGATACCAGTTATCTACAAAGCTGACTTTGATAAGATCAAAACCAGCGGCACCGCCTCTTTCGGAGGTTATGTGAAAGGCAACTACTCTCCTTCACAGATGCCGGCCTTCGGCCTCGACCTGGGCATAAAAGACGGTTTCTTCCAGTATCCCGACCTGCCTAAGCCGGTAAAAAATATTCAGATAGCCATGAAGGTTACCAATCCCGACGGCGTGCCTGATCATACTATAGTAGACATGCCTACCGGCCACCTCGAAATGGATAATACTCCTCTCGACCTGCGTCTGCTCGTAAAAACACCGGTATCCGATATGTACCTCGACGGAGCCGCAAAAGGTAAGATAGATCTCTCCAAGATCACCCAGTTCGTAAAACTGGAAACAGGTACCGCCCTCAGCGGCCTTCTCGATGCCGACATCTCCGCCAAAGGCAATATGAGCGCTATCGAAAAACAACAATACGATCGCTTCTATGCCGCCGGTACCCTGCAACTCAGCAATATGCTGTATAAAAGCAAAGACTACCCCGACGGTGTCAACGTAAAAAACCTGTTCCTCCAGTTCAATCCTAAAAACGTTACCGTAAAAGACCTCAGCGGGCAATACCTTGGCTCCAACTTCGAAGCCAACGGTGAAGTCAATAACCTGCTCGCCTATATGTTTAAAAATGCACCACTGGATGGTAAACTGAACTTCAAAGCCGACCAGGTGAATGTGAATAAATTCATGGGCACCACCAGCACCGCTGCCAGCGACGGCAAAGCCGCTCCGGCCAAAGTGGATTCTGCAGCCATGGTCCCCTTTGCTGTGCCAGCCAACCTGAACATCAGCCTGCAGACAGCCGTAGGTAAAGTACTGTACGATAAAGCAGAACTTAACAACGTAACCGGTACCCTGCTTGTAAAAGATGAAACAGTAACCATGCAGCAGCTGAAAGCCAACGCCCTCCAGGGTACTATGGAAATCAACGGCAGCTACAGCACTAAAAACAGCAAAAACAATCCGGATATCAACATCGCCTACGATGTACAAAACCTCGATGTGCAACAGACCTTCTATACTTTTAACACCGTACAGAAACTGATGCCTATCGGTAAATTCCTCTCCGGCAAAATCACCTCCCAGCTGAAGATGCATGGCAAACTGGGCAAAGACATGAGCCCCGATCTCAGCACCCTCACCGGTGATGGTAACCTCCTGCTTATCCAGGGCTTCCTCAAACAGTTCGCTCCGGTAGACCAGCTGGCCAGCACACTCAATATCTCACAGCTGAAAGATGTATCCCTGCGTGATATCAAAAACTATTTCGCTTTTGAAAACGGCCGCGTAAAAGTGAATCCGTTCAAAGTGTCCGTAAATGGTATCAACATGAACATCGCCGGTTCACACGGCTTCGACCAGTCACTGGACTACACCCTGCAACTGGCGCTGCCCCGCAGCCTGATGGGTTCCGCCGGTAACACCCTCGTCAACAACCTCGCCTCTCAGGCCCAAAGCAGAGGCATCCCCGTAAACCTGGGCGACAGCGTACACCTGCAGGTGCTCATGGGTGGCAATATCGGAAAGCCTTCTCTTAAAACAGACCTGAAGGAAAGTGCCAACAACCTGAAGAACCAGGCTACCGAACTCGTTAAAAACAAAATAGACACCGTTAAAAGCGTTGTACGTGACTCTGTGAACCAGATCAAGAACAATGCGGTGAACGCCCTTAAAAACGAGCTTAAAAACCAATTGAGTGGCAAAAAAGATTCTACCCAACCTTCTGGTGGCAAACCGCTGGAAAATGTAGGCAAACAAGCCGGCGAATCTGTGAAAAACACACTCAACGGCCTGTTCGGCAAAAAGAAACAACCGGCAGATTCTACCAAACAATAAAAACATATTTTAGTAGTATATAAAAAAAGCTCCTGACATATCAGGAGCTTTTTTACATTTAAGCCCCACCGGAACAGACTGCTTATCATTTACATTACAACATTTTTTTTCGTACCTTATAGTAACCAAACCCCTTCCCATGTTCATGAATTTCTTGCATTCCACCTACTGTAATGCGGCTATTTTCGCTGGGATACTATTCTTCTTTATGGGGTATTTTATCCGGCGTTATCCTCCTAAGAGTACCCAAACATGGTATGGTTACCGAAGCTTCCTCTCTACCCAAAGCCCGGAGATGTGGCATGAGGCCAACCAGGATGCAGCTTATATTTCCAGGCGCATCGGCGCTATCCTTATACCCACCGGCTTTGCCTGTGCCCTGTTTTTCGAAGGCCAGACAGACTGGTTCTGGTACATTACCGTAGGTTCCGTGATCATTGGTGTGATGTATATGGTAGGTTATACAGAGTGGAGGCTACAACAAAAAATGAACCGTGATGAGTATGATGGCGCTGATATTCCTGATAAACGAAGATAAAAGCGAATAATAAAATCAGAAGAGCCCGTTGATCAAATTATCAACGGGCTCTTCGTTTATTCAAAAAAACAACTCAATCTTATTCAATTTCCGCACTGATCTCCACTCATCAGGAACATCAGTAGTATCACACTCATCACAGTTGTATGTCGTGTTCTGGCACTGACTGATAATTCTCTTTCATCTTCCTCAGTTTCTCTTTACCATAAGCCAGTCGGGTGATCACCACATACAATACCGGCACGATAAAGATGGCCAGGAATGTAGCGGTAAACATCCCTCCGAGTACTGTCCAGCCCATTGTTTTACGGGCTTCTGCGCCGGCTCCGGAGGATAGTACCAGCGGCATGATACCGAGGAGGAAAGCCAGAGAGGTCATCACGATTGGACGCAGACGCAGTTTGGCTGCCTCTACAGCGGCGGTTACCAGATCCATGCCCCTGTCTACACGCTCTTTTGCAAACTCAACGATCAGGATGGCGTTTTTGGCTGACAGACCGATGAGGGTAATCAAACCAATCTGCGCATATACGTTGTTACTCAGTTTAGGCAGGAACGTTAGTACGGTGATCGCACCGAAAGCGCCGATAGGCACGGCCAGCAGTACGGAGAACGGTACCGACCAGCTTTCATACAGTGCTGCCAGGAACAGGAACACAAAGATGATGGATAACGCGAAGATATATACGGTTTTGGAACCGGATAATATCTCCTCACGGCTAAGGCCTGAGAACTCATACCCATAGCCATCCGGCAGTATCTCCGCTACTTCCTTCAGTGCTTTGATCGCATCACCGCTACTGTAGCCCGGCGCCGGGTTACCATTGATTTCCGCAGAACGGAACAGGTTGTAGTGGGATATCACCGGTGCATTTTCAATCACCTTATAGGATGTGAGTGCACTCAGCGGTACCATGTTTCCGGCGCTGTTGCGTACAAAAAACTGGCTCAGGTTTTTGATATCTCCACGATAGGTGGAATCGGCCTGTGTTACTACACGGAAGTTACGTCCGTACACCGTGAAGTCGTTGATGTAGGCACTACCCATATAGGTTTGCAGAGCGGTGGCGATATCTGAAATCTTCACGCCCATTTTTTTAGCTTTCTCACGATCGATGTCCAGTTGATAACCTGGCGTACGGGCAGTAAAGAAGGAGAAGGCCCTGGCTATCTCCGGCCGCTTGTTGACGGTATCGAGGAAGTTCCGTAATACCCCCTCAAAAGCCTTGATATCACCGCTTGCCTTCTGCTGTAATACAAACGAGAAACCGGCAGTCTGACCCAGACCAGGGATAGCCGGCGGTGGAATCACCACCACATTGGCTTCCTTATATTTGCTGAGTTTTTTCTGCACGGCAGCCACCATGCCAAATATCTGAAGCGATTCTGCTTTACGCTCGCTCCATGGTTTCAGTGAACAAAAGATCGTACCACTGTTGGATTTGGTAGAGAAGTTCACCGCGTTCAGACCTCCGAGTGCAGCATAGTGGTTGATACCAGGCATACTGTCAAGGTCTTTCATCATCTGACTCATCACACTCACAGTACGCTCTGTGGAAGAAGATTCCGGCAGGTCAAAGGTAATGATCAGACGGCCCTCATCTTCTGTAGGAATAAAGCCACTGGGCTTGGCCTTGAATAACATGACCGTACCTACGAAAATACACAGTAGCAAGACAACTGCATAACGTGACCAGCGAATGCTTTTTTTCACTCCCATAGAATAACGGGAAGTGGTATGACCAAACCAACGGTTAAACTTATAGAAGAACTTGTTAAGTCCTTTGGAGTCCTTATCAAGATGCATGGGCTTCAGCAGCAGCATACACAGGGCCGGCGTGAGTGACAGCGCCACAAAGGCGGATATCAGTACGGAGATGGCGATAGTGATGGCAAACTGCTGATACAAGCGGCCTACGATACCAGGAATAAATCCTACCGGCACAAACACTGCAGCGAGAATAAGCGCAATGGCTATTACCGGGCCGGAGATCTCTTTCATCGCCTGTATGGTAGCTTCTTTGGGAGACATCTTCTCATGGTCGATGTTATGTTGTACCGCTTCCACCACCACAATGGCATCGTCCACCACAATACCGATCGCCAGTACGAAACCAAACAGTGTCAGCGTATTGATGGTAAAGCCTAATGGTATGAAGAAGATGAAAGTAGCGATGATAGACACCGGAATAGCGAGGATGGGGATGATGGTAGCCCTCCAGCTCTGCAGGAAGAGGAACACCACTATTACCACCAGTATAAGCGCTTCCACCAGTGTGTGCAACACTTCTTCGATAGACACTTTTACCACAGACACAGATTCGAAAGGCACTACATAGTCCACATCGTTAGGGAACTGCTTTTTCAAACGCTCCATCGCTTCAGTAACGTTGGCAGCTGTTTCCAGCGCGTTACTGCCGGGAGCCTGGTATACAAGCAGGTAGGCAGCACGTTTGCCGTCTACGAAGTTGTTACCGGCATAGTTGAATTTACCCAGCTGAATACGGGCTACGTCTTTGAGATATACCAGTGATCCGTCGTTGGGGCGTGTTTTAATGATGATATTGCCAAACTCTTCCGGTGTACTCAGACGCCCTTTGGTGAAGATGTTGTATTCAAATGTCTGACCGGTTTGCTGTGGTGGCGCACCTACGGAACCGGCGGTGATCTGCGCGTTCTGTTCGGCCAGGGCTGCTCGGATATCTTCGGCGGTAACGCCCATCTGCGCCAGCTTGTCGGGCTTCAGCCAGATACGCATACTGAAGTCATCTGCACGGGTGAAGATATCACCTACACCTTTGGCACGAAGCAATGCATCCTTTACATATACGTTGGTATAGTTATCGAGGAAGGTAATATCGTGTGTGCCTTTGGGTGAGTACAGGGCTACCAGCATCAGGATACTGGGATTACGTTTTCTAACGGTTAAGCCTAAACGCTGTACTTCCTGAGGCAAAGTTGGTTGTGCAATACCTACACGGTTCTGCACGTCCAGTGCGGCAATATTGATATCGGTACCTACTTCAAAGTTGACCGTCATACTCATTTGCCCGCTACTTGTATTGTTGGTGGAGATGTAGGTCATGCCGGGCGTACCATTTACCTGTACTTCCACGGGCGTGGCCACGGTTTGCTCCACCGTTTGTGCATCCGCACCGGTGTAGTTGCCGGTTACCTGTACCGTGGGGGGCGAGATTTCGGGGTACTGCCCAATGGGCAGGTTCATCATCGCCAGTATCCCCACCAGCACCAGTACAATAGAAATGACTATTGCGGTAACGGGCCTTTTAATAAAAGTATCTGCAATCATGAGTTTCTGCTGTTGATTCTACTAATAAACTAATTCTTCGCCGGAGCGCCCTGTGGTGGTGCCGGTATTCCTATCTGTATCTTGCCGCCATCGCGTAAACGCTGGAAGCCTTCCACAATCACTTTATCGCCTGCCTGGATACCATCCATGATCACGATTCTGTCGCCGATCTTTGGTCCCAGGTGTACTTTCTGCTGGGCTGCTACGGTGTCTTTCGCCACAAATACGAAGTACTCTCCCATCTGCTCTGTTACAGCTTTATAAGGCAGTATCAGTCGGTCACCGGATTGTTCGTTGAGCACCTGTAATACGCTGCTCATACCATCTTTCAGCTGGCTGTCAGGGTTATTGAATTCTATCCTCACCTTTACGGTAGCAGTCTGGTTATCTACACCGCGATCCACAGCCAGTATGCGGCCGCCATGATTGTACATGGTACCATCAGACAGTTGCAGGCGGAAAGTGGAATCACCAGCATTGATATTTTTTCCCTGCATCGCAGCAAAACGGGAAAGATCTGTTTCATTGACCACAAAGTCCACCGCGATAGGGTTCTCACTGGAGATGGTGTTCAGCAGTGTAGTACCGGGGCTTACCTGTGCGCCCAACCTCACCTGTGAGATACCGATACGGCCGGTAAACGGCGCTTTGATCACGGAGTAGTCCAGGTCTGTACGTACAGCGGCCAGGTTGGCTTCTGCTGCTGCGAGTGCGCTGCGGGTAGTTTCCAGGGCAGCTTCTGCATTGTCCAGTATCTGACGGGCTACTGCATCCTGTTCTGCCAGACGTTTGTAGCGTTCATCATCTTTTTTGGCCCTGTTATAATTAGCTTTGGCACTGGCCACATTGGCTTCCGCCTGGAGATAGGCTGCCTGGTATTTACGGCGGTCTATTTCATACAGGGGTTTTCCCTGCTGCACGATTTCCCCTTCCTTAAAGAAAATACCGGTGATAAAACCAGCCACCTGGGAGCGCAGCTCCACATTGTTCAGTGCTGTTACAGTAGCGGGAAATTTGTCGTAATAAACGGCCGGTGCCACAGATACCTCCGTAATGTTTACCGGCGTAGGGGGCATGGCTGGCGCTCCTTTCTGGGCAGGCCCTTTGCAGGCAGTAAAACCCAGCAGGCCGGCAGCGCTGATTAAGACAAAGTGGTTCATTTTTTTCATATCCGATCCGGTTACCATTTAATAATTAGCTGTTAAGGTTCCTAATGCTTTTTGCAGGTCTATCTTGCTCGACAGCACCTGGTACATAGCGTTGTAATAACTCAGCTGCGCGGTGCGCAGGTCTGTTTCTGAAATCAGCACGTCCAGGTAGGTCTTGATGCCTTCTTTATATTGCAGTTGCAGCATATTGTAGACATCCTGTGCCATGGCCATATTTTCTTTCAGGGTCATGAAATCGTTCAGGTTACTTTTATAGGTGGCCAGCGCCTGCGCATACTGCGTATTGATCTGGTTTTTCAGTGTAGTAAAATCCCAGTCTGTGCGTTGCAGTTGTAGTTCGGCCATTTTTATATTGTGTATGCGTTTGCCACCCTGGAAGATGGGCAATGACAGTTTAAGTCCCAGCAGAGAGTTGGGATAGTCGGTGCTGTATAACTTGCTGAAGCTCTGGTTTTGCCAGGCAAAACTGTAGTTGACAAAAGCAGACAACGAAGGCAGAAAGCTCCATTTGTTGTATTGCAGATTGGCTTTCTGCAGGCTCTGTTGTGTTTGCAGCTGTTGATATTCTATCCTGTTCTGATAGTTGGCCGTGAGTGTGGTATCTTCACCTGCCACCTGCTGTACCATTTGTGCAGTATCATATACCAGCGGCACAGCGCCGGCATTGTCAGGATAACCCATCAACTGTTTCAGGTATACCTGTTTGGCGGTGAGCAGTTCACGGGCGGATTTCTGCTGTGCACGGGCATTGTTGAGTGAGATAGTGGCACGCTTGAAGTCGATCTTATCAACAGTACCACTTTCATACTGATTGCGGGCATCTTTCAGGCTGCGCTCCAGACGCAGGATATCTTCGTCCAGTACACGAATCTGCTGGTTAGTCAGCAGGATATCGTAATAAGCTTTGCTTACACTAGCCACCACATCAATCTGATTGCGGACAGTGTTTTGCTGGCTCTGTTTTCGTACATCCTTTGCCGTATTTGATGCCAGCAGCAGATCGCGGGTAAAGATGTTTTGATTAAGCCCGAACTGTGCGGTAGAAGTGTTGGCTACACCTACTTTGGTAGGGTTGCCACCAAAAATGGAAGTTGGCAGTTCCAGATAATGCTGGATATTGTAGTCCAGGTTCACCTGCGGATACCAGTCTGCCAGCTTGCTTTTGACGGTCCTGTCGGTGATAGCTTCATCGATCCTGGACTGTCTTAACACCGGCTGATGCGACAGCGCATACCGGATGCAATCCTGTAGCGTGGCGCTGGTTAAAACAGAATCAGCAGGTTGCTGCGCATAAAGTTGCGGGGACAATAATATCCCGCAGGCAACAGCCAAAAAGTAAAATGCTCTTTTCATAAAAGGCTTTTGACATTCAGTTCTTCATTGTACCAATCGAAAGCACAAGGCGTTAACAGGCAGACCTGTTAAGGCCTTCATGCTCCATTATTTCTAGAGATTTCCTCTGCACATAGTCAAACCGTTGAAGTATAACCATGGTATGCTGCAATGGCAGTAAACAGGCGGGTTGACTGATAGCTGCTTGTTCAATCGGGGTGATAACCGTGGCATAGTCCGGCGGGTAACAGCGATTGAACAACAACCGATAACAGTGAGTAGGTAGGAGCAACAGACATCCTGCTGCTTAGGTAAAATTAAATTGAGGCGCTAAGATAACTTTCTCTAAACAAAAATCCACCCAATGGGTGGATTTTAACAATTACTTGAAAATTCTTATCCGATCATCCTTTATTACGACCGCTGACAATATGTTTCTCTGCATGATAGGAAGATCTTACTAACGGACCTGCCTCTACGTAGTCGAGTCCCATGTTGTAACCGATCTCACGTAATTCCGCAAATTCGTCGGGATGTACGAAGCGTACTACCGGCAGATGTTTGGGAGTAGGTTGCAGGTACTGGCCCAATGTTACCACATCGCAGCCGTTGTCATAGAGGTCCTGCATAGCCTGTACCACTTCTTCCTTGGTTTCACCCAGTCCGAGCATGATACCACTTTTAGTACGCATACCGCCTTCTTTCAAACGACGGATCACTTCCAGACTACGGTGGTATTTAGCTTGTATTCTAACCTGTTTGGTCAGTCTTTCCACTGTTTCGAGGTTATGGGAAACGATCTCGGGCGCTACATCGATGATGCGCTGGAGGTTTTCCCACTGGCCACGGAAGTCGGGAATGAGTGTTTCCATGGTGGTTTCCGGATTCAAGGCTCTTACGGCGTTGATGGTATTGGCCCAGATGATGGAACCACCATCTTTCAGCTCATCTCTGTCAACAGAGGTGATCACCGCATGTTTTACTTTCATGAGGTAGATGGCTTCTGCCACACGTTGTGGCTCATCGAAGTCCACCGCTTCCGGACGGCCGGTGGCTACGGCACAGAAGCCGCAGCTGCGGGTACAGATATTGCCCAGGATCATGAAAGTAGCCGTACCGGCTCCCCAGCACTCGCCCATGTTAGGGCAGTTGCCGCTTTCGCAGATCGTATGTAATTTATGGGTATCTACCAGGTTTCTCACCTGCTTGTAGTTCTCGCCTATAGGTAACTTAACGCGCAGCCAGTCGGGCTTTTTCACTCTTGTGGTGGCCGGTTCGGCAGCTATAACGGGTAGTTCTTGCATCGCTGATTCCTTTCTTTAAAAAAACAAAGTTAATACTTATCTCCTATTCCAGCGCTTACCAAACTGCAAGCTAACATATGCATTAAAAAAAAACTGTTTATCATCCTGATTTGCCATGATCTGTATCTTTTTAGTATACATCTCAGCATTTACACCGATCTCCAGGGCGCTCACAACTTCATTAAAGTGGGCCCAGTCGAAGCGGAGGCCTGCGCGGGCATGTAACCCGGGCACTACGCTCAGGTCGCTCCAGCCCTTTCCGAAGCCGGCAGCACCGATGATTTTGCCATCGTTAAGGAAGTTATTGTTTGGATTGCTGGGATCGTATTTCACTTCCTGTTCAGGGCCGTCCTGGCTCTTAACATTCAGATAGTAAGGTTTCAGGAGCCCTACAGACAGGCCTCCATAATAGATAGCATCTACCTCTACTCCATTTTTATTGGCTTTGCCGCCGATCAGATACCGTTGTCCGATGCCCAGCTTAGCCTGGTAGAAGTTGTTAACCTTTCCATAGATAAACGGCCTTTCTGTAAAGGAGAAGCCGCTGCCACCGGAGCCCTGGCGTTTGGTTTCCTTGGGGTTTTTCTTCTCTGCAAATTCAAACTGGAAATAGTTCACCACTTTGCGGCTCTTACGATAGCCCATCTCCACAAAGCCTGACCAGCCATCCGTATTCAAACGGGCGCCCACGGAAAAATCACGCTGAAACACATTCTCACCTTCCTCCTGCTCCCGGAATATGGCAATCTTCTTCAGTTTGCGTTCTTCTTTCTCAGTTCTTTTGGATGATGTAGAAGGCCGGCTTGTTGTCTGTGCATACAAACCTCCGGAGATCGTTGCTAAAAATAGGATGATGTATAATTTTTTCACAGTGATGGGCTATTATGTAATAAATAAACGCTTGAACAAAGGTATTGTTATATTAATATTACAAACGTACCTAATTTTTTTCGAGTTTGCCAGCGCATCTTTCCGGCTTTCTCATCTACTAAAAATACATTTATTTTACAGTTGATATCAAACAGACTTTTACTGTCTTTATAAAACAAAAATATGGCAACAGCTGAAATAATCTATACCGGCGAGCTCAGAACCACAGCCACCCACCTGAAGTCAGGCACTGTTATCGAAACAGATGCCCCGGTAGACAATAATGGTAAAGGCGAACGTTTCTCTCCTACTGATCTGGTAGCAGCGGCACTTGGCTCCTGTATGCTCACTATCATGGGCATCAAAGCCAGAGACAACAACTGGCCTATTGATGGCACCAAAATCAGTGTGACCAAGATCATGGGCACAGAACCCCGTCGTATCACCGGCATCAACGTAATATTCGATATGCCGGCCGGTCATGGCCTCGGTGACAAGGAAAAGACCATCCTCGAAAGAGCCGCCCATACCTGCCCTGTGGCACAGAGCATCCACCCTGACATTAAACAGGATATTACTTTCAACTGGTAATTTTTTGCGGAAACGCAAAGCTACAAAGGCGCAAAGGAGTTTGACAACCGTCTTCCCCTGCGCCTTTGTTTTTATCTACCCGCCCAGAATCCGCGTCCCTACTGCACATTCCAGACACCTCATCTGTTCGCAATAATACTGCTTCAGCTCCAGCAGCCCTTGCGATGCCAATGCATTTTCCTGTACGATACCCAGCTTTTTCCAGGCCCGGGTGATATGGTTGTTTTCTGCCGGCAGCTGCTGCAGCAGCGATAATGCCAGCTCCTGGAAATAAGCTGATTCCCGCTGCTGACCATACAAGTGGAGCAGGGGCAACACGCTGTTGATCAATACCGTATGCAGTGCCTGCCGTCCGGGTTGGCGGGTGTGGCGTACACTGCGTCCGAAACGATAATGCGTACGCCAATACGGGGAAGGGGGAACGAAAAAAAGCTGCTCCAGTTCCCGGATATTCTTCACTTCCAGGATACGGCTGAAAAGCTGCCGTCGTTGTTGTATCAGGGCAGCAAAGCTGGCAATACGCATGGCAGGGAATGCCGAAGGCCGCATCCGGAGCCAGTTCCACTGATGTACCGTCATGGGTTCCAGCTGATGTCGCTGACGGAGCTGGCCATATTCCTGTTGTAACTGTAAAGGATATACGTCGGTAAAGGGACCTTCCAACATGCCTGCCTGGCCAAACAGCAGTGCTTCTGCCGCCAGCGGCCGGTCGTAATGCCATTGCAGCACGGTATAGGGCAACGACTGCGCCAGTTGCAGGAAAGGCCGTGCGTTCACCGGGGCACCGTAACTACGGGCCAGTGACCAGTAACAGGTTTCTTCCCAGTTGAAACCATTGAGGCTCAGCCAGTGCATCAGCTCCTGCCAGCGCCGTTCCCAGCGTCCGGCCAGCAGGCGTTCCTGCCAGCCTGTCCATATCAACCGGGAAACCCTGCCGGCATGCGCACTACAGGGCACAAAGGCAGCGGTCCGCCTCAGCTCCTCATAGCGCTCCAGCAACAGATTGGAGATATACGGTTGTAATTCCAGGCAACGTATGTGTCCGCCAATACCTTCCGGCAGATCGTGTACATACACCACATGCAGAATGATATGCCGGTACTGCTCATTGCCCGCATGCCCGTGCCGGTACCAGTCAGACGAGCGCAGGTGCAGCTCTACCGGGCCGGCCCATAAAATACCGTCAATCCGGATGCGGGCCGCTATAAAATCAGGACCACTATGATGATTTTGTGTACCAGGGCTGATGATCTGGACAGCTTCTCCGGTGATGGCCACCAGGCTGTCCTGCCTGAACAGACGGCACTTCCAGATATGCTGGAACAGCGCCTCTGAGAGCGGGGGGTTAACACTCATAAAGATATGGTTGGTCAATAAAACAATGTTCCTAAAGATAACAATTCACCCGCTGCCGGAAAATAAATTCTGCCCCCAAATTTGGAAAATTGATAAAACTGCTATTACCTTTGCACCCAGTTCTTATACATCACTTATCCAGAAAGGCGGAGGGACTTGGCCCTGCGATGCCTTAGCAACCTTTCCTGATTCAACAGATCAGGAAAAAGGTGCTAATTCCTGCCTCGGTTATACCGGGGAAAGATAAGTTGGCAGAGATAATTCTTCACCAGATATATTATTTGATTGAGCTCTTCCAACACCCGGAAGGGCTTTTTTTTTGCCTCCTCCCGTCACTTCCTGGAAATAAGGTTGTTTAAGTAGATTTTTAATGATAAAGTTGCACGTAATAGCATGACTATTTGTGACTTCATTAAAATTTTATTAACATGAAAACAGCTACACAACTGATTCATAGCATTCCGGTAGATGAACTGACAGGTGCGATTTCTGTACCTATCTATCAGACATCCACCTTCGTGCAGGAATCACCGGGTATCAATAAAGGTTTTGAATTTTCGCGGGCCAACAATCCCACGCGTAAAGTGCTGGAAGAGCTCATTTGTAGCCTGGAAGAAGGTTATGCCGGCTTCGCCTTTGCCAGCGGCATGTCTGCCATCGACGCTGTACTCAAACTATTGAAATCCGGCGACGAAATCATGGCCGTGGAAGATACCTATGGTGGCATCTTCCAGATCTTCAACCACATGTTCGAACGCTTTGGCATCAAAGTAAATTTTGTAGACACCAGCAACCTCGACAAAGTATTGGCCGCCATCACACCCAATACCCGTATCATCTGGCTGGAATCCCCTACCAATCCTACTTTGCGCATCTCTGATATCAAATCTATCAGCAAAATTGCCAAACAACATAATATACTGCTGGCAGTAGACAATACCTTCAGCACCCCGCTGCTGCAGCAACCGCTCACACTGGGCGCCGATATCGTGATCCACAGCGCCTCCAAATACCTGGCTGGCCACTGTGATGTAATCGCCGGACTGGTAGTAGTCAACTCCAAAGCCCTGGCAGATCAGATCCGGTATAATCAAAACATCTCCGGTAGCATCCTGAGCCCGTTTGAAGCCTGGCTGACCATCCGCGGAATAGAAACACTCTATCTCCGGTTCGAAAAACAATGCAGCAACGCCAGCGCCATCGCCAACTGGCTGGCCGCACATCCGGCAGTAGACAAAGTATATTATCCGGGACTCGCCTCCCACAAAAACCATCATATCGCCCGCAAACAGCAGAAAAACTACGGCGCACTCGTTAGTTTCTCGCTCAAAAGCGACAATATCAAAAACGCAATCCGCATCGTTAACGCTACCAAGCTGTTTAAACTCGCGGAGAGCTTCGGCGGCGTGAAAAGTATGCTGGCCCACCCGGCCACAATGACACATCGCACCATACCGGAAGAATTCCGGAAAAAAACAGGACTGCAGGACTCCTGCATCCGGTTATCAGTAGGGATCGAAGATGCGGAAGACCTCATCAACGACCTGAAACAAGCACTGGATAAACTAAATCATCCAGCCGGCAAACAAATCACTGTTTTACAATAGCTGTCAGCTCACAGCTATAGGCCGCCACCGGCCGCTTCAACACTGAACGCTGACAGCACCAACCAATTATGTACTAAAGTATGGAAAACAAGATCATCAATCTGGGTATTTTCGGCTTCGGCGTCGTAGGACAAGGTCTGTACGAGGTTTTGAACAGAACAAAAGGTATTAATGCACGCATCAAAAAGATCTGTATTAAAGACCCCAACAAATCAAGACCTATCGACAACAGCTATTTTACGACCGATAAAAATGAAATCCTCGAAGATCCTACTATTGACGTAGTGGTAGAGCTGATCAACGACACAGAAGCGGCCTTCGACATCGTAAGCACCGCGCTCCGCAACGGCAAAGCCGTAGTAAGCGCCAGCAAACGCATGATCGCTGAAAACCTGCCTGCCCTGTACGAACTTCAGTCAGTTCACAGAGTGCCTTTCCTGTATGAAGCGTCCAGCTGCGCTAGTATTCCCATCATCCGCAACCTGGAAGAATATTACGATAACGACCTCCTCAACGCGGTAGAAGGTATCTGTAACGGCTCTACGAATTACATCCTCACCAAAATATTCGAAGAAAATCTCAGCTTTGAAACTGCCCTCAAACAAGCGCAGGATCTGGGCTTCGCCGAAACAGACCCCAGCCTCGATATCGAAGGATACGATCCTAAGTTTAAAATCGTTATCCTTCTGCTCCACGCCTTCGGTACTTTCGTAAAACCCGAAGAAGTGTTCAACTTCGGTATCCATCATCTCAACGACTTCGATATACAGTTCGCCAAACAACGTAACTGTACCATCAAACTGATTGCACAATGCCGCCGCCAGAACGGAAGCGTGTACTCCTATGTATTACCACACCTGGTAAAGGAACACAACCTGCTCTTCGACGTGTACAACGAATACAACGGCATCCTCCTGGAAAGTGCCTTCACGGACAAACAGTTCTTCGTAGGTAAAGGTGCCGGCGGTACTGCTACCGGCAGCGCCGTTCTCTCCGACATCTCTGCCCTGCTGTATAACTACCGCTACGAATACAAAAAAATCAAACAAAACAACCAGCCCAACTTCTCCAACGACGTGAAGCTGAAAGTATACCTGCGATATAAAACACCTGATCAGGTAGACCTGACAGACTTTTTCAATATCTCTGAAAAGTATGAATCTCCTGAATGGAGATATGTGGTGGGAACCATCAACCTGCAAAAACTGAGAGAAGGCGGATGGCTGAAAAAGAAAGACGTTAACCTGTTAGTTCTCGAGTAAGATATTAGTGCCTGTGGCACAAACCAACCATTATAGTTATATATGAGGCTGTCTCCATTACGGGACAGCCTCTCTGATTTTTAATACTTGTTGAGTTCTTCCACTACCCTGCTCACCGGCAGCCCCATTACATTATAAAAGCAACCATGGATACTATCGATGCCCACCGCGCCGATCCATTCCTGGATAGCATAAGCACCTGCTTTATCATAAGGTTTGAAATTATCTACATAATAACTCACCTGATCAGTGGTGAGGGGCTTAAAATGCACCGTGGTTGTTTGGGAGAAAGCTGTTTCCACTCCATTACGGCGGATCACCACTCCGGTGATCACCCGATGTGACCGGCCGCTCAGTGCGGTCAGGATACGGATAGCATCTTCCCGGTCTTTGGGTTTGCCGATGATAACATCATCCAGCACTACTACCGTATCAGCCGCAATCACAATGTCCTGCGGCGTACACAGCGCCATCACGGCGGCCGCCTTCTGCTCTGCAATATGAATGGGAATCTGCTCTATAGCCAGCCCGGGAGGATAAGTTTCTGCTGTTTCCACCACCTTCACTTCGAAAGGGATACCAGCCTGCTCCAGCAGCTGTTTTCTGCGGGGCGACTGGGAAGCCAGCACAACAGGTGCGCCTTTATACATCTATAACAAAAGTTTAAAAAATATCATGGATAAAATACCGGTCAGCATCACCAGCTTTACAATGGAACTTACCTTGTGATAATGTGCCGCCAGATGTGCTTTCTTCAACAGCCAGTAAGCGTAAATGCAGGGCAGCTGCACAAACAGCAACAGATAAATAATAGCACCATACCAGCCCAGTATCCACACCCTTACCTCCACCGCGATAATGGTTACCTGCAGCAGCAACATCAGTGCGTTACAAAGACGCTTGGCCGGCAACACGCCCCAGATGATGGGGATTGTACGGCAACCGTCTTTACTGTCACCGATCATATCTTCCAAATCTTTCACTATTTCCCTTATCATGGAAATGACAAAAGCAAACAACGCATACACGCCGATGATTTGTATCAGTTTCCTGCCGGAAGGAGACATGATGGCCTCAAAGCTTTCATAGATCTGTTTCTCATAAAAGCCCACTACCACCACCGATAAGGCGGTCAGCAAGGAGATCACCACATTGCCGATCAGTACCTGCCTTTTAAAGGAAGTGGAGTAAAACCATAACAGCAGCGAGCAAATCACCTGGGTAAAACCCAGATAGATCTGGCCTGTTTTCCAGGCTACGATAAAACCCAGTGACACACCTGCCATATTAAATATGGTATGCCAGGCCATTGCCCAGCGGCGGCTGATGATTTTATCCAGCACCATTTTATCGGGCTTGTTGACAATATCAATGTTGATATCAAAATAATCATTGATAATATAGCCCGCGGCGGCAATCAGCACGGTAGAAAGGCTCAGCAGAATGAACTGCGGCACTGAGAGTGACGGTTCTTCACCGGTACTGTGTAATACCGGTGCTACCACACAGTATTGCAGCAAAAACTGGGTTAGGGCAATATATATGAGATTGGGATATCTCACCAGTTTAAAAAACGCAGCCCAGAGTTTCATAGTGTAGTGTTTTATTTCGATGCTATGCCTTCGTCCATCAGCCAGTGATTATTCAGCTTCAGTACTTTTTCGATCACTTCCCGTACGCAGCCATGGCCACCCGGTACCGGTGATACATATCTGGAGATGCTTTTTATCTCAGGTGCCGCATCTGCCGGGCAAACCGGCAGCGCCACCAGCTGCATCACCTGGTAATCCGGTATATCATCTCCCATATACAGGATTTCTTCCCAGGTAAGATCATGCTCAAATACATAATCCTGCAGTTTTTCCTTTTTATCGTGAATACCGGTATAGATATCTTTGATACCCAGTCCCTGCAGGCGGCTTACCACGCTCTCCGATTTTCCACCGGAGATGATCACCACCCGGTATCCCTTTTTAACAGCCAGCTGTAAGGCATAACCGTCTTTAATATTCATTTTGCGCGACATTTCCCCGCCGGGCAGCAGCTGCAATGTTCCATCCGTCAAAACACCATCCACATCCAGGACAAAAGTGGTAATAGGTTTAAATAAAGCTAATATATTCATGTAGAATTTTTCTGTAACGGCCCCAAAAATAGCAATTACAGATAACAAATTGAATTGTGCGGGGATGTTACACTACTTATGATTAATGATGCAGCCGATAGATGGCTTCACTCAGCACTTCGTATACCCGTAGGAGATGTTCATTATCTGCCAGGAGAGAACGATGGAGGTCCATGGTAGTGTTGTCCTTGCGGAGGGCCGGACCGGTCTGTACCGTTTCCGGAGCATACTTCTCCAGCCGGTCGAAAGTCTCCTTAATAATAGGTTGCAACAAGGTAAAGTCCAGCTGTTCCTTCTCACAATAAGCTTTGGCTTCAGCAAAAAGATGGTTGGTGAAGTTGTTACACAATACTGCGGTGAGATGGTACTTCAGTCGCTGGGTTGAGTCTGCTATAGCAATACGGGAGGCAATACTGCCAGCCAGGGCCTGCAGACGTCTGAGTACCTCATCATTGCCTGCTTCCAGCATCACCGGGATAGGCGGGTAGGTTTTGAGTTCCTTACGGATGGATTGCAGAGGGTATAATACGCCGGTATTAACGGATATGCGGGAGATGGCGCTGAGTGGTACGGCCCCTGCCGTATGGGCAACGATCCGTTTGCCGAGGCGGAGCTGATCATTCAGTTCCGGGATGGCGGCATCACTGACAGCCAGGAGATAAACATCTGCATTCATATCTATATCCGTTAAATCATCAGTGTAGGGGGCATTGAGCATTTCCCCCAGGTTCCGGGCATGGTCTATATGCCGGCTCAGCACCTGTTTCACCTGATGCCCATGCAATTTTAGCAGCTGGCCAAAACAATGGGCTACATTCCCGGTTCCAATTATTACAATGTCCATAAGTAAATTTATGATTAATTGCGGATTACAAATTACAATTTGTAAATAATGAATAATTAATAATAGATGATCATTTGCCAGAGCTTGCATTCGGTATGCTTATTTCAACATTCATTATTCGTAACTTTATGGTTTAAAGGGGCCTTATTTTTTATTTTGAAGGTACTTTTATATAATTGCAAAATCCTATTAGTATTTATTTTACGTTTTTTTACGTATTTAGCAGCACATTAAAGAAGCTTACATGGCAAAAAATTTAGTTATAGTTGAGTCCCCGGCAAAGGCCAAGACCATTGAAAAAATTCTGGGCAAGGACTTTGAAGTCAAATCCTGCTTCGGCCACATCCGTGACCTGGAGAAGGACGACATGGGGATAGACATTGAAAATAACTTCAAGCCTAAATATGTAATACCGGAAGATAAAGAAAAGGTAGTAAAGGACCTGAAGAAGCTGGCTAAGGAAACCGATGAGGTTTGGCTGGCAACGGATGAGGACCGTGAAGGGGAAGCCATTTCATGGCATTTGTGCGAGGTACTGGGCCTCGATCCGGGTGAAACCAAACGTATTGTATTCCATGAAATTACCAAGCCGGCCATCGAAAATGCGGTACAGCATCCGCGCCGGGTGGATATGGACCGCGTAAATGCCCAACAGGCACGCCGTATACTAGACAGGATTGTGGGTTTCGAATTATCCCCGGTGTTATGGCGGAAAATGAGCATGCGTAACTCGCTCTCTGCCGGCCGTGTACAGTCTGTAGCCGTACGACTGATCGTGGAAAGGGAAAGAGAAATCAACGGCTTTACCGCTGTCAGCACCTTTAAGGTAGAAGCCTGGTTCACCGGAAAAGATATCAACGGCAAAAACATCTCCTTCAAAGCAGAAGGCCCTAATAAGTTCAAAACAGCGGAAGATGCTAACAAATTCCTGCAGGAATGCGTAAAAGCAGCCTATACCGTTAAAGATATACAGGTAAAACCCGGCAAAAAATCACCTGCCGCTCCTTTTACCACTTCTACCCTTCAACAGGAAGCCAGCCGCAAACTGGGATATAGCGTGTCTAAAACCATGCTGCTGGCCCAGAAACTGTATGAAAGCGGTTTTATCACCTACATGCGTACTGACTCCGTTAACCTGTCTGACACAGCAGTGGCGGAAATCGAAAAAGCTATCAAAACCAGCTTTGGCGACCGCTACCATCAGTACCGCAAATTCAAAAATAAAAACGAGTCTGCCCAGGAAGCGCACGAAGCGATCCGCCCTACCTACATGGAAAACACCACTGTAGATGACAGCGATACCCGCAAACTGTATGAACTGATCTGGAAACGTACCATCGCCAGCCAGATGGCAGACGCTGAACTGGAAAAAACCATCGCTAAAATCAATATCTCCACCAACAACGAAGAGCTGACTGCCAGCGGTGAAGTATTGAAATTTGACGGCTTCCTGAAAGTATACATGGAAAGCCACGATGATGAAGATATCAACGAAGAGGATGCCCAGGAAGGTTCACTGCCGCCACTGGCTGTGAAACAGTCCCTGGACCTCAGGGAGATGAAAGCCACCGAAAGATTCTCCCGTCCTGCCCCCCGCTACACAGAAGCCAGTCTTGTTAAAAAGCTGGAAGAACTGGGTATCGGCCGCCCTTCTACCTACGCTCCTACCATCACCACCATCCAAAAACGTGGTTATGTCGAAAAAAGGGATAAAGAAGGCGTGAAAAGGGAATTCCGTATCCTCATTCTGAAAGATGATAAAATCACCAACCAGACCGATGCCGAAAATACCGGTGCGGAAAAATCCAAACTTTTCCCTACTGATCTGGGCATGATCGTGACTGATTTCCTCAACCAATACTTCAATTCCGTGATGGACTACGGCTTTACCGCCAAAATTGAAGAGGAGTTCGACGAAATCGCCAACGGCAAGAAGGTGTGGAACAAAATGCTGGGAGAGTTCTACAAACCTTTCCATAAAGATGTGGAAAACACCCTGGAACACGCAGAACGTGTAAAAGGAGAACGTCAGCTGGGTGTAGAAGAGTCTACCGGCAAACCGATTGTAGCCCGCATGGGACGCTACGGTCCCATGATCCAGATCGGTAAGGTAGAAGATGAGGAAAAACCCCGCTTCGCCAAACTGAAAGCTACCCAGAGCATTGAAACCATCTCCCTGGAAGAAGCCATGGAGCTATTCAGATTGCCCCGTACCCTCGGACAGTTTGAAGATTCGGACGTAGTGATCAATATCGGCCGCTTTGGCCCTTACGCTCAGCACGATAAAAAGTTCTATTCCCTGAAAAAGGAAATGGACCCCTACACTGTAGAGCTGGACGAAATCGCGCCGCTGATCGTTGAGAAAAGGACCGCCAAAGACGAACGTACCATCAAGATATTTGAGAAAGAGAAGATTCAGATACTGAAAGGACCTTATGGCCCCTACATCAAACAGGGACTTAAAAACTATAAGATTCCAAAGGAAAAAATTGATAATGCCGCTGACCTGACTGTGGAGGAAGCCAAAGCCATCATTGAAGAAGCTAAGGCCAATCCGCCTAAGAAAAAGGCTCCACCCAGAAAGAAAAAAGCGGAATAACCCGGACGGACCCGTATATCACTATGCATGAAAACAAGGAAATAAATGCTTTGTTCCACCTGTTGGATGACCCCGATCAGGAAGTATTCGATACTGTTGCCAATAAAATATTATTGTACGGTAAGGATATTATTCCCAATCTGGAGAATTTGTGGGAGAATACTGTAGACGAAGCCATACAGGAGCGAATAGAATTGCTGATTCACCGGGTCCATTATCAGGATCTCCAGGCGGCCCTGCGTGTGTGGGGCTTATCGGATATGCAGGACCTGCTGCAAGGGGCTATACTGGCTGCCAAATACCAGTTCCCCGATCTGATGCCTTCCCAGGTGCTCAACGAAATAGAACGTATTAAACGTAATATCTGGCTGGAGCTCAACAACTATCTCACCCCGCTCGAAAAAATCAATGTGCTCAACAGCATGATTTACAATTATTTCGGGCTGAAGGGAGAAGAGATGTCTTACCAGCGGAAAAATCAGTTCTTCATCAACCAGGTGATAGAGTCTAAAAAAGGTAATCCCCTTACCAATGGGATCATCTATCAAAGTCTCTGTTCGATGCTGGACCTGCCGGTATATGCCGTTAATATCCCGCGGCAGTTTATCCTGGCCTACTTTGATACTTTTGTGGATTTTGATGAGCCGGTAGAGCCTGAAGACCAGCGCATTCTGTTTTTCATAGATCCCATACAAGGGCAGATTTATACCCAGCAAGACGTGGACACTTACCTGAAAAGGGTTTCCGTGCCTTCTATCCCTGCCTACTTCAAGCCACAGTCCAACAAGCGGATCATCCAGTACCTGCTGGAGGAGCTCTCCAAGTGTTTCCGGGACGATAAAGATGCTTACCGCCAGGATGAGCTGAATAATCTGGCTTCTATACTGGAAGAATAGGAATTTCCCTGAATAATATTCAAACAAAAAGGCCGATTGCTAAGCAATCGGCCTTTTTGTTCTTGCAAGAATTTATCGAAAATAAATCGAAAATTACTTCTTAGCAGCGTGAGCAGCAGAGTCAGCAGCAGGAGCAGCAACAGCAGCAGAGTCAGCAGCAGGAGCTACGGCAGCAGCAGCAGAATCAACAGCTGGAGTAGCAACTGGAGCAGCGTTCATAGTGTCTACAGTTGTAGCAGTAGAATCAGCAGCAGGAGTGCTACCACCGTTACAAGCTACGAAGAACATACCAGCTGCGATTGCAAATACAAATACTTTTTTCATTTTAGTTTGTTTTATTTTTTAAAACCGCCGCAAAGGTATAGAATATTTTCAGAATGCAAAATCAATTCATTCCGCTTTTTTTCGACTATTTTTTACGGAAGAAGATTTTGATCGGCACCCCACTGAAATCAAAGTTTGTCCGAAGCTGGTTCTCAAGATAATTTCTGTAAGGCGTTTTCACATCATCCGGCAGGTTACAGAAGAAAGCAAAGGCCGGTGTATGGGTAGGCAGTTGCGTTACATACTTGATACGGATAGGAACACCTCTTACTACTGGCGGGTGATAAGCTTCGATAGCTTTGAGCATCACCTCGTTGAGGCGGGAGGTCTGTATTCTGCGTTGACGGTTGTCGTATACTTCCAGTGCTGCTTCTATTGCTTTGAAGATACGTTGCTTTTCAACGACGGAGGTGAAGATCACCGGTACATCGGAGAAAGGAGCCAGGCGTTTTTTCAGGTCTTTTTCGTAATCGCGGGCGGTGTTGGTGCTTTTCTCCATCAGGTCCCATTTGTTGACCAGCACTACCACGCCTTTGCCTTTACGGGCGGCGAGGCTGAAGATGCTGAGGTCCTGAGCGGTGATACCTTTTTCGGCATCCAGCAGGAGCATCACCACATCGGATTCATCTACGGCTTTGATAGCGCGGATAACGGAGTAAAACTCCAGGTCTTCATTCACCTTTTGTTTACGTCTGATACCGGCGGTATCAATGAGGATAAAGTCCTTCTGGTACATGTTGTACCGGGTATGAATAGTATCGCGGGTGGTACCGGCGATATCGGATACGATGTTACGGTCTGCTCCTACGAGGGCGTTGAGCAGGGAAGACTTACCCACATTAGGCTGGCCAATGATCGCAATTTTAGGAACATTGGATTCCAGGTTGGGATCTTCCATATCATCCGTGATATTACTCACGACATCATCGAGCAGTTCACCGGTACCGCTTCCGCTCATAGAAGAGAGGAAATAGGTTTTATCGAAGCCGAGGCTGTAGAACTCGGTGGCTTCGAGCTGACGCTGGCTGTTGTCTACTTTATTGACAACCAGGTAAACTGGTTTGGAAGTACGACGCAGGAGATTGGCCACATCAGAATCGAGGTCGGTGATACCGGTTGTTACGTCGGTCATGAATATCAGCACGTTTGCTTCGTCCATGGCCACTTTGGCCTGTTTACGGATTTCCCGTTCAAATACATCATCACTATTGGATACAAACCCGCCGGTATCGATCACGTTGAAAGATTTGCCGTTCCAGTCCGCAATACCATACTGACGATCACGCGTTACACCGCTCTGATCGTCTACGATAGCTCTGCGCTGTTCCAGTAAACGGTTGAACAACGTTGATTTGCCCACGTTCGGGCGGCCCACTATAGCTACTGTAAATCCAGCCATTGTATATTACTATTACTATTTTTAAAAATTGTGCACAACGGAATTAATATCCGTATTCTTTCAGGAAGAGGTCGTTGTCTCTCCATTTACCACGTACCTTAACGAACAGTTCGAGGAACACCTTACGTTCGATGAATTGTTCGATTTCTTTTCTGGCCTGTGTTCCCAGCTCACGGATCGACTTACCTCCTTCTCCAAGGATGATGCCTTTCTGAGTATCACGGGTAACGATAATCTCTGCCGTTATTTTAGTCAGTGTTTCCTTTTCCTGGAACTGTGTAACGATTACGGTAGTGTGGTAGGGGATTTCTTCTTCAAACAACTGGAAGATTTTTTCCCGTATCATTTCTGCTACCAGAAAACGTGTAGACTTGTCCGTTAGGGTATCGTCCGGATAAAAAGGGTTCCCTTCCGGGAGCATAGCGACGATTTCCTTCATCAGTTCGGGGAGTCCTTTTTTCTGTCTGGCAGAGATAGCTACTACCGCTTTGGCTTTTCCCCATGCTTTAGCCCGTTCGAGCAGCGCGTCCATGTCTGCTTTAACGAGGTTATCCATTTTGTTGATGATGAGGATAGCTGGTACTTTGAGCCTTAAGGATTCGAACAGTTCGAGGTTTTCTTCCAGCGAGTCTTTTGCGTCCATGATCAGTAAAGCCACGTCAGCATCTTCCAGGGCTGATTTCACCGCACTCATCATTTTTTCGTGCAGTTTATATTTTGGGTCGATGATACCAGGTGTATCGGAGAATACGATCTGGTAGCCCGGCTCTGTCAATACGCCTGTGATACGATGTCTGGTGGTTTGCACCTTGGGGGATATGATAGCCAGCTTTTCACCGATGATGGCGTTGAGCAAGGTACTTTTTCCCGCATTGGGCTTACCGAATATGTTTACAAAACCTGCTTTGTGCATGATGATCTTATGATGGCTGTGATGCATTCCACAGCTCAAACTTACGGAAATAAAAAAAGCCGAATTTCTTCGGCTCTTTCTGGTCTCTTTACCAGCGCTGATGCGCTCTTTGTAGCGAGGAGCGGATTCGAACCACTGACCTTCGGGTTATGAGCCCGACGAGCTACCTCTGCTCTACCTCGCAATGAGGGTGCAAAGATAGAATTATTTTCATTCACACCAAATCTTTTTTAAAAAAAATTAAAAAAGGGTGTGTTGAGGTAATATTTCTGAGAGCGTAAAAATGAGCACAATCAGCCAGGGCACTATATCTCATGGCAAATCGGTTCTGTTAAAATTATTATATATAAATAATAAACATCCCTATAAGAGGAATATGATTGGGATAAATGGAGCTATAATTACCTTATCGGAAAGAAGCTGTCTCCGTTGGAGACAGCCCTTCTTGTTGGAATGCATGTTTATTTAGAAGGGCAGATCGTCGGCGGGTTGTTCTTCCACAAGCTCCTGCTCGGGAACAGCCGGAACTTCAGGCATGATCGTGCGGCGTTTTTCATCATCCTTACGGCTAAGCAGCTGCAGCTGGAAAACCCGGAGCCGGAGCGCTCCCGCAGGATTGTTGTTTTTAGTGATGTAACCTTCCGATTTAGGCGCTCCTTCCACAAATACCAGCACACCCTGATTCAGATAAGGCGCCAGTCCTTCCCTGTTCCACAAAGAGCAGTCCACCCAAGTGGTCCGTTCTTCCAGGACGCCGGCATGGTTCCTAAAACGCTCATTCACCGCCACCGGAAAATTAAGTACCACATTGCCGTTCACTTCCTTCCTGACTACATCCCGGCCCAAATGGCCGATTAACTGAAGTTTGATCATCTGATAAAGATTTAATGGTTAAAAATTTATACAAGATGATTGAGAGAAGTGTAGCAGGAAAATACATCATTTTTTTTGTTTTCACGCCAGGCGGTTACACGCGCCCGTCAACAAAAAACAATTTTATGTTTTTATTAACCTATCTTTGCGGCTAGCAAGGACCAACAACTCCTTTGCAACTCATGGGGTGCCTTACTTTCAGGCTGAGATCACACCCACAGAACCTGGACCAGGTAATGCTGGTTAGGAAATTGAAAACAGAAAACAGACATACTTAAAAATGAAACAGCTTATGTTGCTGGTGCTGCTGTCTATAGCAGGCACTTTACAGGCACAATCCCTGTTGACGGGTACCGTTACCAGTAAAACCAATGGTAAACCGCTGGAAGGTGTTACCATCTCTATCAACCAAACAGGCACCTTAACAGATCAAAAAGGCCATTACAGCATTCATCTTCCTAAAAAAGGAAATTATACGCTTCAGGTAAGTTATATCGGTTACAAATCCTATAGCACCATCCTGCAGGCTTCCAACAGCACACAGGTGGCAGATATTGTACTGGAAGAAACCGGCCTTCTTGTAAAACCGGTAGAAATCAGCAGTCTCCGTGCGGGTAAAAACGCTCCGTTTGTAAACAGCACCTTATCTGCCGCAGATATTAAAAAAGCCAACCTCGGACAAGACCTGCCCATACTACTCGACCAGCAACCCGGCGTAGTCACCAGTTCCGACGCCGGTACCGGTATCGGCTATACGGGCTTGCGCGTACGTGGCTCCGACATCACCCGCATCAACGTTACCGTCAATGGTATTCCTGTCAACGATGCAGAATCTCAAGGCACTTTCTTTGTGAACATGCCTGATTTTGCCTCCTCCGTGAGCAGCATAGAACTGCAGCGCGGTGTAGGTACTTCCACCAACGGAGCCGCCGCATTTGGAGCCACACTCAATCTCAGCACCAACGAATTCCGCGAGAAAGCATATGGTGAAATCAACAGCAGCTTCGGCTCCTTCAATAGCTGGAAAAACACTGTCAAAGTAGGTTCCGGCCTTATCAACGACCACTTCACCATCGATGCCCGCCTGTCTAAAATCACCTCCGACGGATATATAGACCGTGCTACCTCTGACCTGCGCTCTTTCTATACTTCCACCGCCTACATCTCCAAAAAAACAGCGCTGCGCCTCAACATCTTCTCCGGCAAAGAAAAAACATACCAGGCATGGAACGGCGTACCCAAAGCATTCCTGGACTCTGCCAGAACCTACAACTCCGCCGGCACCACCAAACCCGGCACTCCCTACAACAATGAAACTGACAACTACCAACAAGACCACTATCAACTGTTTCTCAATCAGGAAATAAATTCCAGTCTCAATTTCAATGTAGCCCTGCACCTCACCCGTGGCCGCGGCTACTACGAACAATACAGAGCCAACAGTGCATTCTCTGATTACGGCCTGCCTCCCTTCGAAATCAATGGCACCAAAGTAACCAACACCGATCTGGTACGTCAGCTCTGGCTCGACAACTACTTCTATGGCAGCGTCTTCTCGGTAAACCGTACCGGCAACAAATTCAACTGGAGCCTCGGCGGCGGCTGGAACCGCTATACCGGCGATCACTATGGTAAAGTCATCTGGGCCCAAACAGGCATCGACAAAGATCATGAATACTATCGCTACCCCGCTGATAAAAACGACTTCAACATCTACTGGAAAGGAGAATATAAAATCACTGAAGCCCTGCGCCTCTTCGCCGATCTGCAATACCGCAACATCGCCTACAATATGAACGGTTTTGAAGCTGCCCCGGAATATATGGCGCATGTCTACTATAACTTCTTTAATCCTAAGGCTGGTATCTCTTACCTGCTCAGTCCCGCCAGCCGGGTGTTTGCCTCCATCGCCGTGGCACATAAAGAACCCAATCGTGTTGACTTCGAATCCAACAACGGCGTAACACCGCCTAAACCCGAAGTACTCCGCGACCTCGAAGCCGGTTACTCCTGGAGCAACAGCATCGCCTCCTTCCAGGCCAACGTATACTACATGAACTATAAAAACCAGCTCGTACAAACCGGTATGCTCAACGATGTAGGCGCTTATGTTCGTACCAATATTCCTAAGAGTTATCGTGCAGGCGTTGAAGTGAGTGGTACCGTTAAACTGAGTAATATTTTCTCCATCGCCGCCAACGCAGCTTTCAGCCAGAATAAAGTACTGGACTATAATGCCATTTCCTACGATAGCAACGAGGTAGCTCACACTGAAACGTATAAGAAAACAAACATCTCCTTCTCCCCTTCTTTTGTAGGTGGATATACGCTGACTGCCCGTCCGCTGAAAGGCCTCACCGTAGACCTGATCGGAAAATATGTCAGCCGTCAATACCTGGATAACACTTCCAGCAAGGATGCTAGTCTTAATCCTTATTACGTAAGCAACCTGCGTTTCAACTACGTAGTACCGCAACCGTTATTCCGCGAACTGGGACTGCAACTTATGCTCAACAACATCTTCAATAAAAAATATGAACCCAACGGAAGCACCTACAGTGCTTATGATCTGAAGCAGAACAAGGTAGTATATGATACTTACTACTACCCTATGGCAGGGTTTAATTGTTTTGTGGGAGTGAGTGTAGGGTTTTAAAATTATTTAAAATAAATAGAAAAGCAGCAGGATCGCCTGCTGCTTTTCTATTTGGTTATATTAAACAAGTGCATAGTTCTGTTAAAGATTTAGTCTCCCCCAAGCCCCCAAACATCTAACCTACTGCGTCCAGGGCTGAGAATAAGTACATCATTCTCATTCTATATTTTACCAATTCAAAAATTCCCGCACCGATTTCCGATATCTCTTATTCTTAAAAATATATAATTCGTTTAATCCACCACAAAATCAGTATAAACAAAACTGGGGAGCTCGCCAATAATATAAATGAGACGATATAACCTATTGACCTTTGTAAGTTATTTTCCAAATTAAACAATCTTAATGATTGCTTGAAGGATTTTTTGTTGTAAAGCACTTTCTTGTTAGCTAAATAGACCAAATATGCAAAGGACATTGACAACAAAAAAAACAATGCTTTTGGCATTTTCCCGAATCGAGAAATAATCAGCACAAAGAAAGGCAAGGTAAGCAGTATGCTTATTAATGACAAATACAGTAGCGCTGAATACTTCGCATTATATCGCCTTACCTTAGCACAGCCTTTGTATATATGAATATATAAATATCTATACCATAACATACTAATAAACTATTGAGTATTAAAAGTAAAACATCCTGTTATTCTAAGCAATTTTTGCTATTTATTATTGAAGTAAATTATGTAGAGTGTATTCAGGCTTGCTAGGAAGCACTACGGTATCATCAATTCCAACGTATGCTTTTATATTATCTAAGGCCCCGGTAGCATCAAGAAACCCATATACACCTAACCCTACAAGTCCAATAGGATTGGATATAGAGACAACCGCTAAAGTTACAGAAATCGCAGCATCAAAGAGATCTTTTCGTGTTAATCCCTCTCCATCCATAACGTATTTATTTGCTAAATTTACAGCTGTCAGACCAGCTCCCACCCAACCAAGTCTTTTACCTACTTTATCCAAGCTCTTTAAACTCCTCACCAAAGCAGTTCTAGTACCACGAGCTGCAGGAGTTCGTAATCCACCTCTAATTAGGGTTTTCAAGTCATTATTCATCCTAGTCTGAAACATATTTATACCTAGGCCTAAAGTTGATACCCCAAAATTGATCATATCTTGAGCTCCTATTCCTTCTCCATCTGATATGCTACCATAATAGACCTTAGCATTAAAATAATTACTATACGTACTTGAAACGCCAACAGTAACCTCATTTAAAGTACCTCCATTCATCCCTGTACCAACCCATCCCCCATTATTAGAATAGCTGTAAAATGATTCTCCCCCATTTCTACCAGGAATAGCCAAAACATCCCCATCTTTAGGACTTTCAGGTATTGTAGTTCCTCTAGTAGTGTCTAATCCTAATGGGTCCGCAAATAGTATAGGGTTATTAAGTGCAAAATTATAAGGAGTATAATTGAGATGCAGTTCCATTAATGGGTCTGTTTGCCAAAAACGACCTATCTGGTGATCCAATGATCTTGCATTAAAGTCATATAGCTCAAGTCCTGTTCCATCAATAAACTCTTTTGATTGAAGTGCGTTTCCATTATACTTGAACCTATTCTCCGGGTAATTTGTGCCTACCTGCGCACTTGAACTAATCCCTGCCATCGTCAACCCAAACGGATAATAATGTGTCTCCTCCAACAACGGGCTGCTTGCATGTGCCACGACGACATCATCAAAGAACACATCCTGTGGACTTTCATTGCTGGTATATACATATAAGAAACCAGTTTTAGCAATAGGCATTTTATCCTGGGAAAGTGTCTGTACCTGGTCCGGTTCAGCCTTTACTTGCTTTACCCCGCTACTCTGTTCAACTAATTTAAATTGATCATCAAATAATACAAAATTAAGATAGGCTTTAGGTCTTCCGGTGGTGTTGTGATCCGGATCTTTATCCTTCAATCGTTGATAATCATTATTGTAGAAATTGGTATTAAAAGGAGACTGAGACGAAGTCGCAGGACCACCGTGGGTAGCATCTGCTATTGCTGTTCCACCAAAAGCAGCTATCAGATCAGTCACTATGCTCTCTGCCTGAACTGGATTTTCTTTTTTATTCGCAGGATCAGTAGATTTATAGAAAGCTTTCGCACCAATTTGCACAGTATCTCCAGCCATTACTCGCAGCACGATAGAAGGTCCTATCTTCTTTGAACTTCCCTGCGCATTCAATTTAGCCACAAATTTATTTTCCTTACTATCTCCTGCTGCAAAGCCAACCGGTTTAGGCACACGAGTGTCATCCAGATTACTGAAGAGTGCTGACTCCTTAGGAGCGGTAGCCGTTTCCATCGTAGCAGCATAGATGGCATTAGTATTTTGCTCTGTTAACACAATCCGTACATTGCCCAGATGATCTTTCTCAAAATAATCATACACAAAAGCAACTGGAGCATTCTGGCTGGTTACCGCGCGGATACGGCCTTCCTCATGTCCAGTGAATTGAAGAACATTATCTTTATACACAAAACCATTGATATAATCTGTAGTAGTGGTGATGGAAGAAGATCCTGAATTGTCCTGTACCACTTTGCGCACTTTTTTACCCAGGGCGTTATAATAATACCGGATGTTTCCCTTACCTGTCATCGTGATTGCTTCTGGCAGATTCAGGTGATTATAAGTAATAGCACCAATGTTTTTATTTTCATCCCTGGTCATATTACCGTTGTCGTCGTACCAGTAGTCTTGGGTATCTGCCTGCTGGTTTTCCTTAAAATCACCTAGCGTACTCTGAGGATTAAAGATACCATCCGTTACGAAGTTCAGTTTATTGGTAGACCCATTTTTATAATCATATCGCAAATCATCAATTGTTGTTGGGGCACCGCCACTAATACCTTTCTGCCTCATAGTAAGAATGTTTCCACTGGCATCATAACTCAGGTTGCTCACACTGAAGTCTGCCTGGTCTTTTGACCAACCAGAGCTACCGGAATTTTGCTGATTAAAATCGGCAGCTGACAACCTGTTTACGAGATCATATGAAAAATCATACTTACGGCAAATATTATCACCTTTACTGCGCCAGATCGTACCGGAAACATTGCCACTATATTGTTGCCCGGCAAAAGTAGCTCCCGAAATAACTGATGTGGGTTTATCATATCCCAACTCAAAACCAAAAAATGGTGTATTTCCAGATGATTTCACAAAATCACGGTTCATTCCCAGCAACCATCCTCTGATATTATAATCATAGGTCAATACATCCAGGTTGTCACCTAATTGTTTTTGGGTTAATTGTCCGAGTGCATTGTAGGTATGTTGAACAATTGTTTTAAGTGCACCTGCATCATTGATCTGCTTACGGATAGCCAATACACGGCCAGCCTGATCATAGTCCATCATTGTTAGAATCCGGACCTCCGGTGTGATACTACTCATGGGGTTCTTGTGGCGCCCATAAGTACTAAGCAGTTTTCCATTGAAATCATACAAATTGGAGGTTATATCCTTCCCATTCGCGATATTATCCGTGACTGTCTGAACGACTCGGCCCTTGCTGTTATAGTAAATGGTACTGGTTTGCCAGCGGTCAGTTCCCAGTATCCTCGCCTTAGTACCTGTCACCAAACCGGTCGTCACGTCACTTACTACAGAAGGTTCGCTATATGGATTGTTGCCAGCCACCGGCTTACCCAGATCTGTAGTCAGTATAGGCTGGCTACCCGGAAAATCGTAATGATCGTAAAAGGTGTAGGTAAGTGGTGTCAGCGAAGCCGGATCGATATCTGGGAGGGGATTGTTAACAACGATATTCGCAATTCCCTCATTTAAGTTACCATCTATATAAGCATCCATTACTCCATTCTCTCCAGTATCAAATCCGCTTTCAAATGCAATACTGTTGATTGCTTTGTAAATATCTCTATCCTTTGCCGCTACTACCAGATCCGCAATTCCTGGAAATTTATAATTTGTATTTCCGGTTGCATTCACTACAGTATTCATCGCGCCCTGTAAAGTCTCCCTGGAAGCTGCAGAATGATATAAAGCTGTTTGCACCGGTCTGTTCAGCTCATCATAAAATGTCACCAGCCAGTTTTTAACATTATCGGCATTCATATTACCATCCCTTGTGAAAACCAGTCTATTCCGCTGATCATAAACCATTTCAACCGGTTTAGCTCCCGGTACTTTTTTAAAGATCATCCGGCTTTTGGTATCATAACGGTACCGAAAACAAAATTCCTCCGCTACTGTTGTTACATTCCAGCTGCTTGTAATTTTCGAAACGCCCATAGGAGAAATAACAAACCGGAGACGGTTGAGGTTATCATACACGTAATAAGTGCAAAGCCAACCCATATGCGCAGTTCCCAGTAAGGCGCTGCTATGAAGCTGCACTTTTTTCAGCACCATCCTCCCCTCTTTATCTTTATATTCGACCGTTTGAACATTATGTTCATTCGTTGTTACATTCTTATATAATTGTCCTGCATCAAAAATGGCTGCTGTTACAGGCAAATCTGCATTATCCGCAATGGTCCAGATACGAACAGAATCCGCGGCTGTATTCATCAGGTACTGCTGGCCAACAGGCTTGTTCCCCATCGTTTTTCCCCAACTGCTGCCTGGGGCATACACCTTTATTGTTCTGTTTAAGGGCGATGGTTCAAATTCAGTTTGATGATAATAAATACCTTCATCCTTTAAAGTAGGATTGAGGGATGGGTCTTTATAAAATATCTGTTGTGCACCAAAAGGATCCAGTTTAAATTTCCCATCGCTCATATTTCCGCCTGTGGGCACATAGGGTAGATATTTGAATTGTTCCAATCCGAATTCATCATACAAAACTGGAGTGACTATGTCTTTGCTATCTCCACTCATACCTTTTTCTACTGTTTGTAACAGGCGCCCAAGTCCATCAAAATATTTTGTGGCTTGTTTGACATCTGAAACCGGCCGGCCCGGTGCTGTTACTGCAGCCGGATCTGTAGTTGGAAAAGAAGGTTCCAAGGTACGGACATAATTGATCTTACTGGTGCTGTTATATGGTAATGGCACCTGTGCATGTACTTTGCTCATACTTGAACAGCAGAGCAACGACAGTAGGATATAGGGTTTTATATACTGAAACATAGTAATAGGCTTAATCAGTGAATCAACTGGTTATTTTTTGAGGCTATTGAACAGGCGATTGATATTGGTAATCGAACTGCTTGAGGATTTTTTTATCCTGATCGCGGATCATCAGCAGACGGCCAAAATTATCATACTCATAATACACCATATTGTTCCGCTCATCTGTACTACTGGTAACTCCTGTTTGTGGCTCATAGGTAGCAGTGGTCATAGTCGCAGTCTGCGGATGAAGACGTAACTCATCGATCGTCACATTACCTGAAACAGTTACATTTTGCGTGCCGGCAGGCAAAAGGTGTTCATACAGGGTCCAACCATTACGGGAGGCTAACGCTTTGCCTGTCCCACCATTTACTGTAGCAGCACCTCCTGCAGACCAGTACATTACTTTTGATGCAGTACTTCCTGCAGGTAAAACTGCTGTAATGTTACCATTTCCAAGGTCGTATGACTTTTTGCCGGTAAAGGCCGCACTGGTATTCCGTGCAGCGGAAGGGATGGTCCAGTTACCAGAACCATCTGATTCAAAGCTGGTATAGGCGATATGAGCACTACCAGCATTCAGTACTTTAGCTACTGGGTATTGCCCGTTGTAATCCCATATAATAGACTGTAATGCATCAGTGGCATTAGCCTGTGTTAATATATTCTGATGTTCATCATAACCGTAAAATTGAATACGAGGCTCATTAGCACCGGCCCCTTCCTGAACATAAAAAGACTCAGGAGCATATAATTTACCATTGTTGAACCAGTCCTTATATCTAGACTCAACCTTTCTTACCAACTGGCCATTCCTCTCTTCTATTTGCTCAACTGCTGGTGCAATGATGTTACGAGCCACCATTCCCTGATATACTGGAGAAGCAGGAAAATCATTCGGGTATTTATATCGGGTGATGATTGCATTATTCGGATCCGACAGATTTTTGTCAGTTTTCAGTTGATAAAAGGATGGATCATATTCATATTGATGTACCGTTTCAAGTAACGGGGCTGAATTATTTTCATAACTATACTCCTTCGTCTTTTCTTCTGTCTTAACAATCATTCCAGAGACAGGCGAATAGGATTTTGCATAATACCCACCAACATAAGGATTTTCCATAGACAGACTGGCCATATAAAGGCAACGGAAATTTGGAGCATTATGGGTATTGAAGGTAACATTATACTGGTTGATGGTATGTCTAACTGTTCTACCTGATTTATCCTTTATTTCTTCTTCCTTAAGATTTCCCAGACACCAGGAAGGAATCCCCCAGTACATATATGGATAGTCGGCGGGTGTAGGTGAACCACTTGCCACGAGATGGGCAGGATCAAAAGTAGAAATTATTCGTCCCATCTCTCCATTTCCTAAAATTGTCTCTACACGTTTGTAATAAATAATACCATCCTGATTGGCATAAGGAGACGAATTTCGATTTGAGCTGGCAGCCCAATAAGTACTCCCATATGGGTTATCAATAATATAATCGTATCGAGGGTAAACAGGTAATATACCGGAGCTTTCATTATTGGACATCAGATATTTGAATTCCCGATACTGTGTTTTATTATGCACCGGATCATAATCAGTTATCTTTTTAATCCGTAACCCACCAACTGCCATTTCAGTTGATACTATCAGAGATCTATATTGACAAGAGAAAGTGATATAGGCGTTGCTGTTTTTTAGGATATTCGTTAATGATGGAAATTGATTTTCATTAAGGAAGACTTTTATATAACTACCATCCACGGCGTTGGTGATATTAGGAATATTATGCCATGACTCCACCATTTCCCGATAGGTATAAGCTTCCGAAGTATATAACACCTGCCCAGCTGGATTATATAATCTGAATTTAAAATCTGCATATGGAAACGTTGTTTCGATCACATCCACATTGGTAGACAATTGTGGATCAGTGAGTTTCATTTCAAGGACCGGCTGATTCTGAAGTCCAATGATACCTAGCGGCAATACTTCCCCGAATTGACTGGCATTCTGGTCCAAGTATTTATGGACTTCATTTTCCACGCCTCTGTACATGTAAGCCCTGTTATTTTCGTGTTCAAAAGTGGTAAATCCTCCGGAAGGATAAACTATCTTGTTCAACGTACCGATAAGCGACGAGCTTGAATCGACCTCCCGGTTTCCACCGGGAATATTATAGGTTCTGCCAGTTATAGAAAAATCTAACGAAGGAATTGCTGTAACATTGTTAACAGCCCCGTTATAGAATCCCCAGTGATCAATAGCATAACTGTTTCTGGGAGGCAGATTACCTGGATAATATGAAAACTGATAAGGCGGCATCATATTCCCCTGAGCCGTAATTTCCTGTACAGAAGCCAGCATCAGCCTATAGCTATTCCTAGAAGGATCTCCATTTTCCAGGCCACCAGTATACTGGTAATTCAGTTCATATCCACGGCGGTTGTTAATCCATATCTTTTTCAGTGTTTCCATTCCAGGAACATCTAACCGTTTCCCTGTATCATAGGTAAACTTAATGTCAGTACCATCAGGCAAAAGAATACGGGATGGATAAACAGCAGTGCCAGACACCTGGTTATAACTCCTGCTTACCACCGAAGGGATACCTGAATTAAGGTAATAATTATCTGTAATTGCACTCTTATAGGAATATCCCATGGAAGAGTATTCGAAGTTAATCTCATCCTTTCCTGACGGAGAGATCATTTTTGTAAGGTACCAGCTTGTTGTACCAGAAAGATTTGACCCAAGTATAAGACCATCTACGTTCAAAGCCATACTTCCAGAGCTCTCCCGAGCTGCAAACTCATACTTTACTCCGTTTTCATCCGTGATCACAAAACTGGTAATATCATAACCATTGAGTTGATTAAAGCTGACCTGTAATTTCTGATAGGGTTCTACGACAATCCTATCTGGTCCCGTTCCTTTCCCAATATAGAATTTACCGCTCCGGCCATTAAAGCTGAAGTTAAAGATATCCATTTCGCTATCCTTGCTTTTTTCAAAAAAGCCTCTGTAAATCTCAAATCCAGGCAACAACTCCTTTCCCTTTGCCTCCACTGGTATGCTGATACTGTTGTCCATGTACCCTCCCGGCTGGTCATCCGGTATTCCACGAACCACCCTGGAGATAGCACCACCCATATTCAAAGACCAACCCAGACCTGTTTTGGAGGCAATATCTTCCACCTTCACTCCACCTGCATGGTAACTCAAGTCAATATTACATTTCAGCTGATTACTGATGCCTGCATAGTTAAATATCGGAATACTTATCTGGGGGATACCTGTATTCAACGTCACCGGAATATTACCCTGTCGGTGAAAGGCCGTAGCGTCAGGAGAAGGTGGCATTACCTGGTACAACTGAGGTGCCAGCGTTTGTGCCTCCAGTTTATAAACAACTGTCAACAACAATAAGGATAAGGGAAAAAAGTACTTCATAGTTTGCCACAGGTTAGGGATGTACTTATTGATCAGTGTCTGGTCACGGAAGGGTTAAGGCACAATGCCTGCTACAGTTAACATGCTCGAACAAATCTCACTAAGTATAAAACAATAACAATCTGGTTGTGATAAAATGTAAATTTAATAAAGTATTCTTGTGGTCAAAATAACACATAAGTGGTAGTCCCATCAATATTGACTATCCTTTCTATAACGTATAAGACTAAACGCTAGTTCATTCTCCCGAATTATTATAAGCAACCTTTAACGGATCAAAACCTCGTCGGTAAACAAATACTACTCTTCGCAATTGATTGAAGCGTATCTTTTTTCAATGCGTATTTTACAGATTTAACGTTGCAATCGTCTGGCACAGAAGCGTAGGTTGTCAATATCACTGTATCATCATTATTTTTCCAGCTCGATAAAATCTAGTCGCTAAAATCACACATTGGCTGTCTTGCAATAATATAACCGGTTATCATATGCAATTTAATTTCATCGAATAATTGGAATATGTCCATTCCCTACCTGCATATGAATATGTAGCCCTTTCAAAACAACTTCTAAGTCAGCCTGATAATATTTTTTTTGGTTGTTCTTCCATTGCTCTAATTATTTTATTAATAAAAAATCACTTAGAACATTACTTTTCAATTCATGCATATAAAATAGTGATTCTATCATTTATCCTGATGTACATCTGATTAATCAAACCACCAATCAATTCCTTATTTCCCTTTATCTGCAAACTACGTTGCCCTTTCCACCAGAAATAATCCGCCAATTCATCCAGCAGGTCTATGATAGCTGGATTGTCCAGCAGTTGCATCAGGTATTCATCATCTGCCTGCAAAGCGTAATCTCTTATTAGTCCTAACAGCGCATAGAGAGAGAACAGATGCTCATCATTATCTTCATCCAGCTTGTCGATGAACAAATCATCCAGATTAAAGGTTGCATAATGGCTGCTGGTATCACTCAGTACTTTTGCCCATTTTCTCAGCCTGTGACTATCAAAATATTCTTCGTATTCAATGGTAGTAATCAGATCACTGATGGTTAATGCCAGCACGAGCTGTTGCTGATGGTCCACCAGCAGTTTATCCGTATCATTGTCAGTCAAGTCAGCGCCCGAAACAGTATAATAAGTGTGGCCTTTAAATATTATCTGTAGCAGGTATTTTTGATATTTTTCCGAAGCGGATTGAATAGTATGAGGCATAAGTATTGAAACTATGTAAGTTCATTTATGATGTATACCAGATAATTAAACGGTCCTTCCTGCTCCCATTTGCCGTCGCTGCTAAACTGTTTTACAGCTGTGAGAAATTCATCTCTGTCTTCCCAGTGGGCAATATTGTTTCTGTTCAATGTTAAGAAATTAAACCGGTGCAGATCTTCAGAAGGATCAGAGGTGAGCAGGCCAATAAAGACAATATCGTGGCGATCAGTAATTATTTTACCATCCACCAGACATACAGATGCAGGAGAAGGACGATGTTCATCCATCTGATTCCTGGCAGATAAAGCCATTTCACACAGCGGATGTTTCTGCAAACAATCAACATGTACAGCGGCATCGCTGAATATATAAAGGGCTTCTTTTGCGTTGCCGCAAAGAGGAGGAAACATCGTATATGCGTTACGTTCATCCAGTACCTCCTCACATAACGGACAAGTACTTAGGCCTTGAAATACAATTGCCATTTCTAATTTATTGACCTCAATATAAACAAAAAGCCCTTCGCTGTATGCGAAGGGCTCTGGTATACCAATTTTGATAAAGTAATTAACTATTCAACAGCTGCCGAATCGCCTTATCCACAGCCTCAAAAGGAAACCCTTTAATCACCTGGTCCATCTGGGCAGCGATCTGCTCGGTGCAGAGGTTACCGATACTACCGGCGTGGGTATGGTTCACTTCTTTCGACGGTGCAAAGGTTCCGTGTTCGATATCCATGCCTACCTGTTTGTATGCTTCACGGAAAGGAGTACCCTGTAGTACCAGGTTGTTCACCACTTCTACGCTGAACAGATATTGGTATTTTTCATCATCGAGGATGTTCTCTTTGATGCGGATGTTTTCCAACATGAGGCGGCTCATGTCTATGCAGTCGCGCAGTGTCCGGAAGGCGGGGAACAGGTTTTCTTTCAACAGCTGCAGGTCGCGGTGGTAGCCGGAAGGCAGGTTGGTGATCATCATGGCGATTTCGTTGGGCAGTGCCTGTATTTTATTGCCATGAGAGCGGATCAGTTCCCATACGTCCGGGTTCTTTTTATGCGGCATGATGCTGGAACCGGTAGTCAGTTCATCCGGGAAACCGATGAAGCCGAAGTTCTGGTTCATAAACAAACAGGCGTCCATGGCCATTTTGGCGATGGTGGCAGCAATGCCGGCCAATGCAAAGGCAACGATCTTTTCCGTTTTACCGCGGCCCATCTGAGCGTATACGACGTTGTAGTTGAGTGAATCGAAACCAAGCAGACGAGTGGTCATCTCACGGTCAAGGGGGAACGAAGAACCATAGCCGGCAGCAGAGCCCAGCGGGTTTTTATTCACCACCCGGTAAGCGCCCTGCAACATGGTGAGGTCGTCTACCAGGCTTTCTGCATAAGCACCAAACCACAGCCCGAAAGAAGAAGGCATAGCAATCTGCAGATGTGTATAACCAGGGATCAGATGGTTTTTGTATTGTTCGCTTTTCTGTTGCAGCAGATCAAACAGCGCTTTCACGGAGCTGACCATTGTCTCCAGTTCGTGACGCAGGAAGAGTTTCAGGTCTACTAAAACCTGATCATTGCGCGAGCGGCCACTATGAATCTTTTTGCCTACTTCGCCCAGGCGGCGGGTGAGCAGCAGTTCCACCTGAGAGTGAATATCTTCTACACCGTCTTCCAACACAAAATTACCATCCTGTATGTCTTTGTATATGTTCTTCAGTTCCTGCTTTAAAACAGTCAGCTCTTCTGCTTCCAGCAGGCCAATGCTTTGCAGCATGGTAATGTGGGCCATAGAGCCCAGCACGTCAAACGGTGCCAGGAAAGCGTCCATTTCACGGTCTTTTCCTACCGTGAATTTCTCAACAGCATCCAGGGATGCTTTATCTTTTTGCCACAGTTTCATAAAATTATTTTTGCTCACAAAGGAAAAATGCAAGTGCCTTTATGTGATTAAACTACTGTATCATTTCAAGCAACTGTATATAACTACCGATACCATCACGGATCTCTTCCAGGTAGATATATTCATCTGCTGTATGTGAACGGGCAGAATCGCCAGGGCCCATTTTCACGGAGGTGGCGGGTATCAGCGCCTGGTCTGAAGTGGTAGGAGAACCATAACAGGTTTTTCCTACGGAGATGCCGGCCAGAACAAACGGATGGTCCATCGGGATGAAGGAAGGACGCATACGCATGGAACGTGGTTTTACTTCGCAGCTCACGTTGGCCTTGATGATCTCCAGCAGTTCTTCCAGTGTGTACTGGTCGGTAGCGCGTACGTCTACTACAAAGCTGCAGTCTGCCGGCACTACGTTGTGTGCTTTGTTGGACGTCTGTATCACGGTAACGCTCATCTTCACCGGACCCAGGGTGTCAGACACTTTAGGGTAACGGTAATCGCGGAACCAGTTGAGGTCAGGCAATGCCTTGTACAGCGCGTTCTCGCCTTCTTCTCTGGCAGCGTGGCCTGCTTTACCATAGCTGGTGCAGTCCAGCACCATCAGCCCTTTTTCTGCGATGGCCAGTTGTGTCTGGGTAGGCTCGCCTACGATCGCAAAATCGATGGCGGGCAGTTGAGAGAGGATGCTCTCTACGCCGTTAGCGCCGCTGATTTCCTCTTCAGCAGTGGCAGAGAGGATGATGTTGTATGCCAGGTCTGTACGATGATAAAAGTGCAGGAAGGTGGCGATGAGGCTGACGAGGCAACCGCCGGCATCATTGCTGCCGAGGCCAAAGAGTTTGCCGTCTTCCACATCCGGACTGAAAGGGTCGCGGGTGTATTGTGGATTGGGCTTTACAGTATCGTGATGGGAGTTGAGGAGTATATTACGTTTGGCCGGATCGAAGTGTTTGTTGTAGGCCCAGATATTGTTGAGATGCCGCTCATGCGGTATGTCCATGGTGGTCAGGAAGTCACTGATCACTTGTGCGGTGCCGTCTTCTTCCCGGCTGATGGAAGGCGTGGCGATGAGCTGTTTCAACAGCGCCACGGCCACGTCGTATAATTTTTCGTTCCACATAGATTAGCATATTAAGGTGCCTGCCACCGTATCGGTTGTGTTGCTCAGCACGTCGTCTGCGTGTCCTATCAGCACTTCTTTCACACCATTTTCGATGGCGGAGAAGGCGTTTTGCAACTTGGGCAGTATGCCGTCCGTGAGTATTTTTTCTTCCAGCAGTTGCTGATAGATTTCTTTGTTGATGAGATGGATCACTGCATTATCATCAGAAGGATCGCGTAATACGCCTTTCTTTTCGAAGCAGTAGATCAGCCTTACCTGATAGCTGGCAGACAATGCAATCGCCAGAGAAGCAGCAATAGTGTCTGCATTGGTGTTGAGCATCTGCCCATTGCCATCATGGGTGAGTGGTGCAAACACCGGCGTAACACCTGCTTCCAGCAACGCTTTCAGCGGAGCTACCTGCAGCATCTCCGGCTTTACATCACCTACAAAACCATAGTCAATTTCCTTTACAGGCCTTTTGGTGGCAGGGATGATATTCGCATCAGCACCGGTGAGGCCGATAGCATTACAGTGGTAAGCTTGTAGTTTGGCCACCAGCTGTTTGTTTACCAAACCACCGTATACCATCGTTACTACATCGATGGTAGCTGCATCCGTGATACGTCTGCCATCTACATAATTGGATTGTATACCCAGCTGATCGCCGATACGGGTGGCGATTTTACCGCCACCATGTATCAGTATCTTTTTACCAGGTATTGCTGCAAACTTTTCGAGGAAAGCCTGCAACAATACCGGATTGTCGATAACGTTTCCGCCTACTTTTATAATAAACAGATCAATCATATTATCCTTTCAATATTTCACTCAATACTGCCTGTGCAGCCCATACGCGGTTGCCGGCTTCCTGTATCACGATGGAATTAGGTCCGTCCAGTACTTCATCTGCAATCACCACATTCCTTCTTACCGGCAGACAGTGCATTACCTTGGCAGCATTGGTATTTTTAAGTTTATCGTTGGTCACCATCCAGTTGCTGTCTGTGCAGGTGATCTTACCGTAATCCTTATACGAAGACCAGTTCTTCACATATACAAAGTCAGCATCTTCCAACGCTTTATCCTGATTGTATTCAATACGGGCGTTACCAGAGAATTTTTCATCCAGCTCATATCCTTCCGGATGAGTGATCACAAAATCTGTTTCACCCCAGGCATTCATCCACTGGGCGAAAGAGTTGGGAACCGCCTGTGGCAATGCTTTCACATGCGGAGCCCAGGTCATCACCACTTTAGGTTTGCGGGCCTGTTGCCAGTTTTCACGGATGGTGATCACATCGGTAAGGCTCTGCAAAGGATGCAGAGTGGCGCTTTCCAGGCTCACTACCGGTACGCCGGCATATTTAATGAACTGGTTGATATATTTCTCGGTATAATCTTCTTCTTTATTTTTCAACCCGGGGAATGTACGGATGGCCAGAATGTCAAAATACTGCCCCATAACAGCCGCAGCTTCTTTAACGTGCTCGGTGGTATTGCCATTCATCACTACGCCATCATTCATTTCCAGCGCCCATCCTTCCTTGTCGATGTTAAACACTACAGCATCCATACCCAGGTTTTTAGCAGCTACCTGTGTACTTAATCGTGTTCGCAAACTGGGATTCAGGAAAATCATTCCTAACGTTTTGTTCTTTCCTAATTCCTTATCCCTGAAAGGATCTTTCTTGTAGTTCATGGCAATGTCCACCAAACGCGGGACACTGGGAACATCTGCTGTTGAAATAAATTGCTTCATTATTGCTATTTGACTTCTTTTCTAAACGCTTCCAAAAACTGATCTGCATGTGCCTGGGTCAGTGCCAGAGATGGCAGCAACCTGATTACATTGGGTTTCGCTTCACCGGTGAAGATTTTGTGTACGCCCAGCAGGTTTTTCCTTACATGAGCCAGCTCCTCCGGCATCTCGATACCGATCATGAGCCCACGACCTCTTACTTCTTTTACCTGAGAGAATTTTTTCAGTTCTGTCATCAGGTAGTTACCTACAGTAGCAGCGTTGTCGAGCAGCTTTTCGCTTTCGATTACTTCCAGCACCGCCAGTGCTGCTGCACAAGCCAGGTGGTTACCACCAAAGGTGGTGCCCAGCATACCGTATACCGGTTTGAATTTAGGGGAGATGATAATGCCACCTATCGGGAAACCATTACCCATACCTTTTGCCATAGAATAGATGTCAGCATCTACACCCGCAAAATCATGGGAGAAAAATTTACCGCTCCTGCCATAACCGCATTGCACGGAATCCGCGATGAATACGGCGTTGTGCGCATCACACAAAGTCCGGATCTTGCGGAGGAAGGATTCGCTGGCCACATTGATACCACCTACTCCCTGTATACCCTCTATAATAACAGAAGATACTTCATGTTGTTTGAAAGCCTCTTCCAGCGCAGCTTCATCTTCCCATGGCAGAAACACGATGTTTTCGGTTTCATTCACCGGCGCTACAATCTTCGGATTGTCGGTAGCTGCTACCGCCAGAGAAGTTCTGCCGTGGAAGGATTTGCGGAAAGCGATTACTTTCTTTTTACCATTGTAGAAAGAAGCCAGTTTCAGTGCGTTTTCATTAGCTTCCGCACCGGAGTTGCACAAAAACAGCTGATAGTCCGTTTTACCGGAAACCTTGCCCAGGAGAGCTGCCAGCTCTTCCTGCAAAGGCATCTTCACAGAGTTGGAATAGAAGCCTACTTTATGCAGCTGGTCTGTCAAACGTTTTACATAATGCGGATGGGTATGACCAATAGAGATTACGGCATGACCACCGTACAGATCCAGGTATTCGTTGCCTTTATCGTCCCATACGTTGGAACCGGCAGCTTTATCTATGATGATGTCGTTTACGGGATAAACGTCGAAAAGTTTCATGATGTGATGTAAAATTGAAAATGATCAAAACGATTAGAACACGATGGACTTCAGTTTAAGTCCGGCCGTTTCATCCAGTCCGCACATGATGTTCATATTCTGCACAGCCTGACCGGAAGCGCCTTTCAGCAGATTGTCCTCGATAGAGTGAATCACCAGTTTGTTGCCCACTTTCTCCAGTTGTATCAACACCTTGTTGGTATTGACTACCTGCTTCAGGTCTATCTGTTTGTCACTGACATGCGTAAAAGGATGACCGGCGTAGAAGTCTTTGTACAGCTGTACTGCTGCCTCCAGTGTCAGGTCGCTTTGCAGGTAAGACGTTACCCAGATACCTCTGGGGAAATCGCCGCGTACCGGAACAAAGTTCACCTCCTCTGCAAAGCCAGGCTGCAGCTGCTGCAGGCTTCGTCGGATTTCCTTCAGATGCTGGTGGTTGAGTACTTTGTAGGTTGACATGTTGTTGGCTCTCCAGGTAAAATGCGAAGTAGCCTGCAAGCTTTGACCAGCGCCGGTGGAACCAGTGATGCCGGTGGTATGTACTTCTTTCAGCAGACCTGCTTTGGCCAGCGGCAGAATACCTAACTGGATAGCAGTAGCAAAACAACCGGGGTTAGCGATATTGCTGGCCGTTTTGATTTTCTCCCGCTGCAGCTCCGGTAGTCCGTATACGAACTCCCTTTCGCCAACGCTTTCGCCTAAACGAAAATCCTGGCTCAGATCAATTATTTTCACATGCGGAGCCACTGGTGTTGCTTCCAGGAATTTTCTGGATTCACCATGCCCCAGACACAGGAACATCACATCAATATCATTGCTCAGTTCAGCGGTGAAAGAGCGCTCAGTTTCACCCAGTAGGTCGGCATGTACTGCATACAAAGGATTGCCTGCGTTACTACGGCTGTGCACAAACGAAATAGACACATCCGGATGGTTTAATAAAAGCCGGATCATCTCTCCGCCGGTATAGCCAGCCCCTCCAACGATTCCAGCCCTTATCTTTTTATCATTTGCCATGTCGTGAATACTTGTTTAGATAGATTGTTTAACCTGATGCCAGATCATAGTCTGGTTACCGAAGATTTTGCTGAAGCCTCTTACATCATCACCGCTCCAGCCGCTGTTCATCTCACCGTATTTACCAAACTTGCTGCTCATCAGATCGTACGGAGACTGGATACCGGTCACCTGGAAGCGGTAAGGCATCAGGGTTACAAATACTTCACCGGAAACGTTTTCCTGCGTATGTTGCAGGAAAGCTTCGATATCACGCATTACAGGGTCCATGATCTGACCTTCGTGCATCCAGTTGCCATAGAACTGTGCCAGCTGGTCTTTCCAGGTCAGCTGCCATTTGGTGAGCACATGTTTTTCGAGGGCGTGGTGTGCTTTGATGATCACCATCGGAGCCGCGGCTTCAAAACCTACACGGCCTTTGATACCGATGATGGTATCGCCAACGTGAATATCACGGCCGATAGCAAACGGACCGGCAATCGTTTGTAAATATTGAATCGCTTCTGTAGGATGCGCGAATTTCTGGTCGTTGATACCAATCAGTTCACCTTTTTCAAAAGTCAGTTTCACTTGTTCTTCTCCTTGTTTGGTCAACTGTGTAGGCCAGGCTTCTTCCGGCAGCATACCGTTGGAGGTCAGTGTTTCCTTACCACCTACGGAAGTACCCCAAAGGCCTTTGTTGATAGAGTACATAGCCTTTTCGAAGTTCACTTCTACACCTTTGGAACGCAGGTAGGCAATCTCTTCTTCACGGCTCAGTTTCATATCGCGGATAGGCGTGATGATCTCCACATTCGGGATCATGATATGAAACACCATGTCAAAACGAACCTGGTCGTTGCCAGCACCGGTGCTGCCGTGTGCTACGGCGTCTGCACCCACTTCTTTTACATATTCCGCGATGGCAAGCGCCTGGCTCATACGCTCAGCACTTACGCTCAGCGGATAGGTATTATTTTTCAGTACATTACCGAAGATCAGGTATTTAATAACGCCATCGTAGTAGGATCGGACCGCATTAACAGTCTTGTGACTCTTAACGCCCAGGTTATAAGCACGTTTCTCTATTTCCTGCAGTTCTTCATCCGAAAAACCACCAGTGTTTACAATCACCGAATGAACTTCATATCCTTTTTCGTTGGTCAGATATTTAACGCAATAGGAAGTATCAAGTCCTCCGCTGAATCCCAGTACTACTTTTTTCATTTTACGACATCATTTTTTTATTTCCAGAACAAATATTTCAGACAGTTATATAGTGGTTAGAACAGGAAGAATTTTTTCCTTGTTCCGGTAGCGCCACCTTCTTTTTTGCTGTTCAGCAAAACAAATCTTTTAAATCTTAACCAGCGATCGTACAGCTTTATGTTTCCTTTAAATCCACGACGTTTTTTCTCCTGAAGAATCTGACCTTCAGGCGTTACGGAGAGCTGGTTAACAGGTGCTTCCATTTTCGCTTTGGCATCAGCCATAGCACGCTCTTCCGCTTCTTTCAGTTTTTCAGCGGGATCGTAGAGCATAGCAGTACAGAGACAGTTCTTCCGTTGTTTGCTGGTGAGAATATCAAAATTGATACAGCTACGGCAACCTTTCCAGAACTCTTCATCATCTGTCAGCTCAGAATAGGTAACCGGTTCATATCCCAGTTCGGAGTTGATTTTCATAACGGCCAGTCCTGTAGTAAGACCGAAGATTTTAGACTCGGGGTACTTTTCGCGTGACAGTTCAAAAATTTTCTTTTTGATGGCTTTGGCTACGCCATGCCCACGGAAAGCAGGATTCACGATCAACCCGGAATTGGCTACAAATTTTCCATGTCCCCAGGCTTCTATATAACAAAAGCCCACCCAGTCACCGTTGTCGGTCACTGCAATTACAGCTTTGCCCTCCTGCATTTTAAGCTCTACATATGACGGGGAACGTTTGGCAATACCAGTTCCACGCGCTTTTGCAGACGCTTCCATCTCATCAGTGATGGTCTTTGAATAGTGAATATCGTCAGGTGTAGCTACCCTAACGATGATATGCTGATTTTCCAACTTTTAAAATTGAAATCGTGAACCAATAAACTACATTGAAGACTTCCATTACTGGAACATCACCAGGAATGGGAGTCCTGGCGCGATAGCGGTTGTTATATGACAAGCGCTATCAAATCCTGGGTCGTCGGGAAAGGAATCTAAAGACATTGAACCCAACAGAATATACCCCTTTCTGTAAAGCGGGATGATATGCGGAGATGTTGGTATGAGTTGCGTTTTTTTCCAACTTCAGTTCAGCGTTAAATTGTTATAAATATTGTCTTTAGTTTAGATTATCCGCAAAGTTATAACAATATCTTTTTAATCAATCGAATTTTTTTTGGAAGTTATAGTTTTTTTTCAAACCGTTAACAAAAAGGCGGCTGCGCCCAACTTGTCAGGGGCCAGCCGCCTTATACTTTAAAGAATTATCTATTATCTGGTGATCACACTCAGCTCTGCAATACTTGCCCGGCTCTCTTTTTCTGTAGCAGGAGTAAGTGCCACCAGGCGGACAAACCTGGCCGCTACCGGTGCAAAGCTCACCTTCTGTGGAACCGGGTTATTTTTGATATTGGCGAAACTGCCTGTGGCTGCAGGCTGTCCCCAGTTTTTTCCATCTGCACTGGTATAAAAAGCGTAACCATATATCACTCCACCGATGTGATCGTTGGTAGTAGGTGTGTAGGTAAACCCTTTCAGCGTCAGGGTTTCACCGAGGTCTACTTCCAGCTGATGCGGATATTGGGCAATCTTCTCAGACACCCATACAGTAGTTGTATTGCCGTCTATAGCTTTGGCTGCGTCTGCATTGCCAGCCGGAGCCGTCACCTGCCATTTGGCCGGCGCCACGTCAAAGTCAGCTGTCACTTCCGGACTGGCTGCGTTCGTTTTTCTCAGGAATGCTCTGGCTTTCACCACGCCGCCACCGGGCAGGCTGATCTGTGTTTTCGGAACATACAGCGGAGCATTCAGTGCTGGTGTGGTGCCATCTGTAGTATAATGTATTTCCGGATCAGCAGAGGCCGCGGTGATGGTCACCTGTCCGTCCTTACTGCGGTGGATCTCGGGTGTGGCCAGCATACCGGGCGCTTCGTACAACTGCACTTCACTGATCACCGGACAAGCTTTGGCATCTGTTATATTAATATATACCTCAGTAGTGGTATAGTCCGGCAGGCGCAGGATACGTTTGTGTCCTATAGTGGTTTCACGCGCGATCTCTTTTCGCTTACCGTTCTCGAGGATGTCTACGCTGAAAGCTTCGACACGCTGACCGAGAGCGATGTATTCCTGCAGCACCAAACGGTTAAAGGTAACTGGTTTCGGGAAAGACAGTTTGATGGTGGTTTTGGTGACGTTATTGGCGGTAGCCCAGTAAGTACTGTTGTTGCCATCTGTCAGATGAGCCACTTTAACCTCTGCGGTATTTTTACGTGTATCCGTTGCCGTTACTACCGCTTTTTTAGCCAGGTTATTTTTAAAGGAAGCGTCCAGCACTTTGCGGAGTTCCATCAGACGGGTGGAGTCGTTGGGATGGATTAATCCTTCACGGTCGATGGGCACGTTGAGGATCAGGTTGCCGTTGCGGCCTACGGAACCGTAGTAAATATCCAGCAGTGTGTTAACGGATTTCACTTTGTCATCTGTTTCAGGGCTGTAGAACCATCCCGGGCGGATAGATACGTCGCATTCTGCGGGCACCCATTTTTCGCCTTCTTCATTGCCTTCGTTGAGGGATTTGGTGGGAGGGCCACCAAGGCCTGGTGAGAAACCTTTTACGTTGAGCGTGCTCCAGTTGGTAGTGCCGGCGATGCCGTTTTCATTGCCTACCCAGCGGCAGCCAGGGCCCACGTCGCTGAAGATCACGGCGTTGGGCTGGTTTTTATATACCACTTTGTGGAACAGGTCCCAGTCATAAGGTTGTTTGACATTACCGCCATTGGCGCCGTCGAACCACTGTTCGAAAACGGGGCCGTAGCTGGAGAGCACCTCATTTAAGGTGTTGGCAAATACCTGGTTGTAATTGGCGGTGCCATACTCCGGATGGTTACGATCCCACGGAGAGAGATATACGCCAAACTTCAGCCCGTATTCCTTACAGGCAGCAGACAATTCTGCGAGCACATCACCCTTACCATTTTTCCAGGCACTTTCCCTAACGGTGTGGGTGCTGTATTTGCTGGGCCACAAACAAAAACCGTCGTGGTGTTTGGCTGTGATCACAATTCCTTTCATACCGGCCAATTTGGCGGTACGGGCCCATTGACGGGCATCGAGGCGGGTAGGATTAAATACTTTCGGATCTTCATCCCCATGTCCCCATTCCTTGTTGGTAAAGGTGTTGGGGCCAAAGTGGATGAACATGTAATATTCCATGTCATTCCAGGCTACCTGCGCTTTGGACGGCAACGCGCCATAGGGCTGTATTTTCTGTGCCATGGCCATACTGCAGGTCAGCAAACCGGCTAATACTAAATTGGTCTTTTTCATTTCACTGGATAAATTACGGATAACTGATCTTCTCAATGCCTTCACGCGATTTAATGTCAGCGAAGATAATCATCCTTCTCACCCGGAGCTGATCCGCTATTCTCCTTTCTTAATTGAATATTAACCTGCAACTGCTTGCACTTTCTGCCGTTTATCACAAAAATGTAAGAAAATGGGACAGGCTGTTGGTTTACACGACACAAAATTTATAAATTTAGTCCCTCCAACGTATTCTTTTATACGCTATTAAAAACTGAACAATGAATAAACAACCACTGCATCGCAGAAGTTTTCTCAAAAACACGGCGGCCGCAGGTATAGGACTCTCTATGCTCGGCTCCTCTGCAAAACTATTTGCCAACGAAAAGAAACCCAAAGTAAGAATTGGCCTTATCGGCGTAGGCGCCCGCGGTCTGGGTCACCTCAGCCTCTGCCTCCACAGGGAAGACGTAGAGGTGGTAGCTTTCGCTGATCCTGATACTGCGTTTACCGTGCCTAAGGCAAGAGATATGATCACCAAAGTATATGGCGGCAAAAAGAAAGTGGCTGAATACACCAATGGTCCGGATGATTTCCGTAACATGCTGAAAAGAGATGACATCGATGCGGTGATCATCGCTACTCCCTGGGAATGGCATACCATCATGGCCGTTGCTGCCATGAAAGCCGGCAAAACCCCTGCAGTAGAAGTATGCGGTGCCTCTGATATCCAGGAATGCTGGGAACTGGTTAACACCAGCGAAGCTACCGGCATACCTGTATTTGGTATGGAAAACGTATGTTACCGCAGAGATGTGATGGCAGTACTCAACATGGTACGCCAGGGCCTCTTCGGTGAAATCACCCACCTGCAGGGCGGATACCAGCACGATCTGCGTCCGGTTAAATTCAACGACGGCAAACAATATTACGGCGGTGGCGTGGAGTTCGGCGATAACGCACTCTCTGAAGCTAAATGGAGAACCAACCACTCCGTTTACCGCAATGCTGACCTCTACCCTTCCCATGGCCTCGGCCCTATCGGCAACGTGATCAACATGAACCGCGGCAACCGCCTCCTGACCATCTCTTCTGTGGCCACCAAAGCACGCGGTCTGCATAAATATATCGTTGACAACAGCAACGAAAATCATCCAAACGCCAAAGTAAAATTCAAACTGGGTGATATCGTTTCTTCCCTGATCACCACCAACAACGGCGAAACCATCATGCTGTCCCACGACACCAACTCACCACGCCCCTACTCCCTGAACTTCCGCGTTCAAGGTACCAACGGCCTGTGGATGGATGATCAGGACTCCGTATATATTGAAAAGAAAAGCCCGCATGATCAGTGGGAAAATACTGGCAAACCAGAAGATGCCAACAGCTACTTCGGTAAATACGACCACCCGCTGTGGAAACGTTATGCCAACGACGCCAAAGGCGCAGGCCACGGCGGTATGGACTGGTACGTACTCAACTCCTTCGTGGAAAGTATCAAACGTGGCGCTCCTTATCAGCTCGACGTTTACGATATGGCCACCTGGTATGCTATCACTCCGCTGAGTGAACAGTCTATCCTCGAAGGCGGCGGCGTTCAGTACATCCCCGACTTCACCCGCGGTCGCTGGATGAACAGAAAACCAATCTTCGGCCTGGACGACCAATACTAACGGTGATAAATACTGATACCGCTGATGCTCCTGATAAACGGAGATCATAGCGAAGATAAAAGAGAAGCCCGCATTGATATAAAATCAATGCGGGCTTCTCTTTTATCTCTTATAAATATTGATTAGCAAAAAATCAATCCACACTTATCTCCACTTTTATCTTCGCTCATCAGGAAAATCAGCGGTATCAGTATTTATCACAGTCCCGTTTTGAATGGTCGTCACATATATTTCCGGTGCTTTACCATACTGCTGCTGATAACGGTCTGTCACAAAAGAGCGGAACTCTTCCACTTTATCTTGCCTTACCAGGTTGATGGTACAGCCGCCGAAGCCACCTCCCATTACGCGGGCACCAGTCACTTCTTCCCGCTCTTTGGCCAGTGATACGAGGAAGTCCAGTTCAGGGCAGCTCACTTCATAGAGGCTGCTAAGTCCTTCATGGGTGGCGTACATCAGTTGACCGAAGGTTTTCAGATCTCCTGCTTTCAACAGTGTGGTTGCATCCTGTACGCGTTGGATCTCTTCTATCACATATTTACAGCGATCATATACTTTGGCAGGCAACTGCGTACGTACCGCTTCCAGCATGGGAAGGGTAGCATCACGTAAGGATTTCACCTCCGGATGCAGTACCTGTATGGCTTTCACACCTTCTTCACATTGATGGCGGCGCACATTATATTCTGAGCTGGCCAGAGAATGGTGCACCATAGAGTTACACAGCACAATACGATAATCAGGAAAATCGAATGGGAAATACTCATACTCCAGACTGCGGCAGTCCAGGCGTACCACCTGATCTTTTTTGCCATGCAGGTTGGCAAACTGATCCATGATACCACATTTCACGCCGGGAAAAGAATGTTCAGCACGCTGGCCCAACAGCGCCATTTCCATGCGGCTCATGCCGTACCGGAAGATATGGTCCAGTGCTGCTACCAGCCCACCTTCTACCGCTGCGGAAGAAGACAAGCCTGCACCTACCGGGATATCACCAGCGATCACACAGTCGAAGCCTTCAACGGGGTAATTGCCCTGCTGCAGCTGATATACCACACCCATCAGGTAGTTGATCCATCCGGGAGTAGGTACTACATGCTCCAGATCAAAGGAAACGGTTTCATTGGTGAAAACCGCATGTACATTACATTTCCTGGTATTGTTTAACGCTACGGCATAAACGATTTTTTTATCGATAGCGGCGGGCAGTACAAAACCGTCGTTGTAGTCAGTATGTTCACCAATGAGGTTAATTCTTCCGGGGGATACTACTATCAGTGGCTCTTTTCCAAATAACGTGATGAATTTCTCCCTTGTTTGCTGTATCATTCAAAAGATATTAAACGTAAATTTTACGCCTAAAATAATATAAAAACATTTACGATTCAGGGATTTTTGATACTGATATTTAAAAAAAAATGCAGCGAAGACCTTAACGGTCATCATCGCTGCATTTTTAAATATCTAAACTGTAAATCCTTATATCAAAAAATCCTTATGCTTTTTTGCCGATCTTATCTCCTGCCAGTGAATAAAACAGGATGTAGAGATAACAAGGCACCATGCAATACAGGAAAGCATGTTTGAAGTCGATGCTGCTGCTGTATAGGAAATTGAATATGCTGTGCTGGTCGAACATACCACTATATATCTGTGGAATAACGCCACCACCGGCGATTCCCATTACGAGCAGGGCGGAACCGATTTTGGTGAAACGGCCCAGGCCATCGATAGCCATCGGGAAGATGGCAGGCCACATCAGCGCGTTAGCCAATCCGAGCAGGGCGATGAAAGTCACTGCAGAATAACCGGTATTGAAGTAGGCAGCGATGGTAAACAGCACGCCCAGTACAGCAGAGATCTGCAAACCTTTTTTACCGGTGATATATTTAGGAATGGTAGCGATACCGATCACATAACCTGCCAGCATGGCCATCAGGGTGAAGGTGGTGAAATATCTGGTATCCTTTAAACTCATACCCAGTGCTTTACCATACTGACCGATCACGTCACCGGCCATTACCTCTACTCCTACATATACGAAGATGCAGATTACACCCAGCACCAGTTGCGGGAACTGGAATACGTTGGTTTTTCCGTTGGTAGCAGCTGCAGTTGTTTCATCTTCTGTGTTAGTATCTATTTCCGGCAGGGCAGAGCGTTTCAGCAGGAATGCCAGAATAACGAGCACGATAGCCATCGCTACATAAGGCCCGATTACGCGGGAAGCCAGACTGTCGAGCAGTGCATTTTTCTGTGCTGTATCTACGGTGGCAGCTATGTCAGCTTCCAGTTTTTCTGCACCTTTCAGTACAATAGAACCGAGAACCAGCGGTGCCAGAGCACCGGCTGTTTTGTTACAGATACCCAGAATACTGATACGTTTGGCAGCGCTTTCCTTAGGTCCGATGATGCTGGCATACGGGTTGGAAGCCGTTTGCAGCAAGGCTAATCCGGCACCCTGAATAAACAGGCCTGTCAGGAACATACCAAAACTGCGTGCATTAGCAGCGGGAATAAATACCAGGGAACCCACTGCGATAATCACAAGCCCCAGGACCATCCCATTTTTGAACCCCGTTTTATTGAGGATCATAGAAGATGGAATCGATAAAAAGAAGTAAGCCATAAAAAAGGCCATGGTTACCAGCAGCGCCTGCGACACGTTCAACTCACACACTATCTGGAAAAACTGGATCAACGTTCCATTGAGCCAGGTAACAAACCCGAACACGAAAAACAAAATGCCAATAATGGCCATTGCCTGGGCGTAACCTGCCTTTTTGGAAGGTATATTCATTGTTGCTGTTTGGTTGGACATAGCTGTCAGTTGATTTTAGATAAACGCGAACATAATGAACTTCGGTTATATTTTATGCTACAATTCATAAATATATTAGCTAAAACGTTTTATCATCGAAAAAAAATGCAACGGTTTATTTGGTTTTTTAGAAATTCCTTAAAAAAATATTATACATTTATCCGGCAAAATTTCACTGTAACTTAACGCGTTTATGGCTCAGCAAACAAAGCAAGGCGCACAAAGTACACATCCGTCGTTCTTTGTGCTTATACTGGTGTTCTTTTTCTGGGGTTTCCTGGCTGCATCCAACAGTATATTTATCCCTTTCTGTAAATCTCACTTTAACCTTACCCAACTTGAGTCTCAACTGGTTGACTTCTCCTTTTACAGCGCCTATTTCATCGGCTCCCTCATCCTGTATCTGGCATCTGCGGCAAGAAAAGTAGATATCCTTAATAAAATAGGATATAAGAAGGGTATTATTTACGGTTTATTAATTTCCGTACTTGGATCTGCTATCATGATCCCCTGTGTCAACAAAGAAAAAATTGTTCCCATCAAGGAAACCATCAGCGACATCAGCAGTTTCCAGGTAGAACAACAATTACAGACTTCTGATCGGCAGGTGAAAATCCGTCGTGAAAAAGAAAAAGACACTTACTCCCTCCTGATCTCCGGCAATGAAGCCGCAGACAAGTACATCAACAACCCGCACCTGCTGGCAGAGATTCCACAGGGCTTCACCAAAGATGAAGAACATCATCAGTATGCGGGTACCTTCAACAAATCCAGTATCGAAAAAATCGTTACCGCGCTGCAAACAGACCATCAGCAAACCGTTACCTTCGGTTACTTCGCACTTATCCTGATGGCGCTTTTCATCGTGGCACTCGGTTTCTCCCTTCAACAAACAGCGGCCAATCCGTTTGCCATCCTGCTGGGTGATCCTGCCAAAGGTTCACACCGTCTCAACCTCGCCGGCGGTATCAACTCCTTCGGTACTACCATCGGCCCTGTTATCGTGAGCATGCTGCTCTTCGGTAATAGCAAGGGCGGTGATGTCAGCTCCGATATCAGCAAAATCAATACCTTATATATAATGCTGATCGTATTGTTCCTCGTCGCTGCTGCCATCTTCGCGTTTGTGAAAATGCCGGAAAGCCAGGACAACGAAGTATTTGAAACATCCCCAAAAGCTACCCAATCCATCATAGGCATCACCGTCATGTTTATCATGATCCTGCTCGGACTGGTGCTGAAATATGAACTGCCTTTCTTCATTGCAGGTATCATAGGAATCATCGGTATACTCCTCTATGCTAAAAGTGCTTCTGCCGCCAACAGCGAAGGATGGGGCGCCATGAAATATCCCCAGCTGATACTGGGCATGCTCGCCATCTTTATTTATGTAGGCGGGGAAGTGACCATCGCCAGCAATCTCGGTGCATTACTGAAACATCCTGGTTTCCTCACCCCCAAAGGGCTGGCGGAATCAGAGCTGGACCCTTATGTATCGCTGTTCTGGGGTAGTATGATGATCGGCCGCTGGACTGGCGCCATCAGCGTATTCAACGTCTCCAAAACCACCCGTAAGATTCTGAGCGTAATCGTTCCTTTCATCGCTTACGGCGTTATTCTTGGCGCCAACATTGCCAAAGGCAACGATGTAACTGTCTTATATCCATACACTATCTGCATCGCGATTCAAATCATCGGCTTCTTCGCCGGCCAGGACAAACCTGCCAAAACCCTCATGGTATTTGGTCTGCTGGGCGTAGGCATGGTGCTGGTTGGCCTCTTCACCAGCGGCGCACTCGCCACATTCGCCTTCATCAGCGGTGGTCTGTTCTGCTCTGTAATGTGGCCCAGCATCTTCGCATTATCCATCGGTGGCCTGGGTAAATATACCGGCCAGGGTTCTGCATTCCTGATCATGATGATCCTCGGCGGTTCCCTCGTTCCTCCTGTACAGGGCGGCCTCGCCGACATTCCGAGCATAGGTATCCACGCCTCCTATATCATTCCGGGGCTGTGCTTTGCTTATCTCGCATTTTTTGCATTTAGAGTTAAAAACATATTAAAATCTCAAGGAATCGATTATGAGTCAGCAACTAGTGGTGGGCATTGATATCGGAGGGACTAATACCAAATTCGGCATTGTAGATCGCAGAGGAAATATTTTGTGTGATGGTCGTATGTTAACGAATAAGCATGAAGATGTAAACTGTTTCCTCGAAGAACTGCACCAACAGCTGTCTATATTGATAGCAGAAGTTGGCGGCATCGAAAATATTAAAGGCATTGGCGTAGGTGCTCCCAATGGCAACTATTACAACGGTAATATCGAATATGCGCCCAATCTGCGCTGGAAAGGGGTAGTACCCTTGGCTAGCCTGCTGGAGAAAAAATTCGGACTGCCGGCAGTTCTCACCAACGACGCCAATGCGGCCGCTCTCGGAGAACTGATCTACGGCGCCGCCAGAGGTATGAAAGATTTTATTGTGATCACCCTGGGCACCGGCGTAGGCAGCGGTATCGTAGCCAACGGACAGCTGATATACGGTCATGATGGTTTTGCCGGCGAACTGGGACACATCATTGTGATCCCCGGCGGCCGTTTCCATCCCGGAACCGGCGCACATGGCTCCCTCGAAGCCTATGCTTCCGCTACCGGTGTTACCAACACCGCCCTGGAATTCCTGGCTACCCGTCCGGATATGCCCAGCATGATGCGGGAACATACCAAAGAGGAAATCAATTCCAAACTGATCTACGAAGCTGCCATGAAAGGCGATCCGCTAGCCATGGAAGTATACGAGTTCACCGGCGAAATACTGGGCGCTGCCCTGGCCAATTTCGTTATGTTCTCCAGCCCGGAAGCCATCATCCTCTTCGGTGGCCTCACCAAAGCAGGAGACCTGATCATGAAACCGGTAAGAGAGCATATGGAAAAAAATCTGCTCCCTATCTTCCAGAATAAAGTTAAATTGGTGTTCTCAGAACTTAAAGAAAGCGATGCCGCTATTCTGGGTGCCAGTGCACTGGCCTGGGAAATGAAAGACTAGCCTGCCGGCTACCTGACAGCTAATTAAAGTAATATGAAAAATAGAAGAAATTTTCTGAAAACAGCGGCCCTCAGTGCCGCTGTTTTCTCTTTAGACAGTGTAACAGCTACGGCTGCACGCTCACAAGCCAAAGGCCCCGTAAAAGGTAAGCCTATCGTACTCTCCACCTGGGACTTCGGTCGTGCCGCCAATGAAGCCGCCTGGGAGATACTGAAAAAAGGAGGCCGCGCCCTCGATGCAGTTGAAGCCGGCGTACGCGTGCCTGAAGCCGACCCCAATAACCACACCGTAGGTTATTCCGGCTATCCCGACCGCGACGGCCGTGTGACCCTCGACGCCTGTATCATGGACGAACACGGCAACTGCGGCTCCGTAGCAGCCCTCGAACATGTTACACATGCCATCTCCGTTGCCAGACTGGTAATGGAAAAAACACCACATGTCATGCTGGTAGGCGACGGTGCCCTGCAGTTCGCACTGGCCAACGGTTTCCAAAAAGAAAACCTGCTGACACCAGAAGCAGAGAAAGCCTGGAAAGAATGGCTCAAAACATCCGAATACAAACCTGTTATCAACATAGAAAACAAATCATATACACCCACCAACGGCGCTACAGCGTTTAATCCGCTCATGCTGCCGGGCAACGTATATAACCACGATACTATCGGCATGGTGGCTATGGATGCGGAAGGTAATCTCTCCGGCGCCTGCACCACCAGTGGCATGGCCTTCAAACTTCATGGCCGCGTAGGCGACTCCCCCATTATCGGCGCAGGCCTTTATGTGGACAACGAAGTAGGCGCCGCCACCAGCACCGGCGTAGGGGAAGAAGTGATCAAAATAGTAGGCAGCCATCTGGTAGTGGAACTGATGCGTCAGGGCTATCCACCGGAAAAAGCCTGCAAGGAAGCAGTAGAACGTATCGTAAAAAGAAGCCCCTCCAAAGCAAAGGAAATACAAGTAGGCTTCCTCGCCCTCAACAAAAAAGGACAATACGGCGCTTACTGCCTCCAGAAAGGATTTAGCTATGCCGTACTCAATAAAGATGTGAATAACACACTGATAGACGGTAAACATTATTTTTAATTTGCCATTGGGTTATTTGATTATTTTGATATTTGAAGAACATATGAACTCTCTTAAATAATCAAATAACCCAATAACCCAAATAACCAAATGCTTATGTCTTTTGTCCTCGAAATATGCGCCAATTCCGTAGCCTCCTGCATAGCTGCCGAAGAAGGCGGCGCCAATCGTATAGAACTGTGTGATAACCTGCTGGAAGGCGGCACCACCCCCAGCTATGCTACTATTGCCATAGCCAGGGAAAAAGTAAAAATTGATCTCTACCCTATCATACGCCCCAGAGGCGGCGACTTCCTCTATTCCGACCTGGAATTTGAAGTCATGAAAAAAGATATCGAACTGTGCAAACAGCTGGGCTGCAACGGTGTAGTAATCGGTATGCTCACCCCCGACGGCCGCGTAGACAAACATCGCTGCAAAGAGCTGGTAGACCTGGCCTGGCCGATGGGCGTAACCTTTCACCGTGCCTTCGATATGACCGACAACCCGTTTGAAGCACTGGAAGACATTATCGAAATCGGCTGTGAGCGTATCCTCACCTCCGGCTCACGCAATACAGCCGTAGAAGGCGCCTCCCTGCTGAAAGACCTCGTGGAAAGAGCCAATGACCGTATCATCATCATGGCTGGTTCCGGCGTCAGAGCTAATAATATCGCTCAGCTGATCAAAACTACCGGCGTAATGGAATACCATACCTCTGCCAAAGCCTACGAGGACAGCAAAATGGTGTACCGCAACCCTAACGTGAGTATGGGCGGTATTCCCGGCGTACCGGAATATGGTATCTCTCTCACTCAACGCAAAGAAGTATTACAAATTCGTGAACTCGCAGAAAAAGCCTTGCATGAGATGAAACAGTAGGCTATATTAGCACCTGTACAAATATTCGCTGCACGGTCTCATCATGGCCGTGCATGCCTTTTAAAAGTGAACAACGAAATGAAAAAACTGATCATTGCAACCGGACTGTTGCTGGGCGGACTTTTCGCGCACGCACAGGTCAAAGGTGTGAAACATGTTATCCTGATCGGCATGGACGGCTTTGGTGCTTATTGTTTTCCCAAGGTCGACAATCCAAATATGAAACAGCTGATGAAGGATGGCGCCTGGACGCTTCAGGCCCGCAGTGTACTGCCTTCTTCCAGTGCAGTCAACTGGGCTTCGATGGTGATGGGCGCAGGCCCTGAAATCCACGGCTATACCGAATGGGACAGCCGCAAACCAGAGCTGCCTTCCCGAACCCTCGACCAGTACGGCATGTTCCCCTCTATCTACACCCTGTTGCGTGAACAGAAACCCAAAGCCGAAATAGGCGTCATCTACAGCTGGGAAGGGATCGGTTATCTGTTCCCTAAAGCCGCAGTCAACAAGGACCTCGGCACCAAAGACAATGACAGCCTCGCCACTGAAGCATCGGTAGCTTATATCAAAGAAAAAAAACCAGACTTCCTCTTCATACATTTTGATCAGCCTGATGGTGTAGGACATAATATTGGTCATAATATCCAACCCTACTTCGATCAGGTGAAAAAAAATGACGAGCTGCTGGGCAAAATATTACAGGCTGTTAAAGATGCCGGTATGTGGGACAATACCATCATCCTGCTCACAGCAGATCATGGTGGTATTAAAAAAGGTCATGGCGGCAAAACCATGGAAGAGATGCAGATTCCATGGATCATCCGCGGCCCGGGCGTAAAGGCAAACAAAGAACTTAGCACCAGTGTTGTAACCTACGATACTGCCGCCACTATCGCCTGGATCTTCGGTCTCAAAACACCGCAGGTATGGACCGGAAGACCCGTGAAAGAAGCATTTAAGTAATTCCTTATTTTCGGATTTCGGTTTTTTGATTTTCATTCAATATCAAACACCGGAATCCGGAAATCATCAAATATACATGCTATGAAAAAATTGCTGCTCCTCACTGTCATATGGCTGACAGGGTTTTCACTGACTGCCCAACAAAAGGTAAAAGTACTGACCTACAACATCCATCACGGCGAAAACATCAAAGGAGTGCTCGACCTCCAGGGTATTGCCAACGTGATCCTTGCCACCAATCCCGACCTGGTGGCACTGCAGGAAGTAGACAGTGCTACCCAGCGTACCAAACACACAGACCAGCTGAAAGAACTGGCATCTATCACAGGCATGTATACCTATTTTGCCAAAGCGATGGACTTTGATGGCGGTGGTTATGGCACTGGTATCCTGTCACGCTTCCCTATTACAGAAGCTGTCACCGTACCGCTGCCTTCCGCGAAACCAGGTACAGAGCCCAGAGTAGCCGGCGTGATCACCGTAAAACTACCTGGTGACAGCCTGCTTCGTTTTGTAAGCACTCACCTCGACTCAGAAAAACATGCCGGCGACCGCATCGCACAAGCCATCACACTGGCAGAATATTTCAGGGAAACACAAACACCGGTGATACTCGCCGGCGATTTTAACGCTACACCTAATGCCAAAGAAATACAGATCTTAAAAAAAATATTCACAGACGCCACCGCACAGATGGGTCCTACCTTCCCCGCAGACTCTCCCCGGGTGAAACTCGACTACATCATGTACCATCCCAAACACCACTGGAATGTTACCGGTGCCAGGGTCATCGAAGAAGCCGTAGCCTCCGATCACCGGCCACTGCTCAGCGATCTGGAACTGAAATAATTCTCATAATCTAAATATGTAATGTGTCAATGAAAAAACTTTTCTACCTATGCCTGTTGGGTGGGGCAACCGCTTTATACAGCTGCTCCGGCTCCCGGCATACAGACGCGCCCAAAGGCAAAGTGAGCATCATTCCTATGCCCGCGAGCGTGACAGAAAAACAGGACTCCTTCCTTCTGGATAAACACACGGTTATCGTCGCCTCCGGCGATGCCGACCGCAAAACAGCCGCCCTTTTTAATGCCTGGCTGAAAGAACTGACCGGCTACGAACTGGCCATCAAAGACCAGGGCGACAGAAACAGCATCGTACTGCATACTGGCAGCGACTCTACTAACGCAGAAGGTTATACGCTGAATGTAGACAGCAAAGGCGTTGCCATCAATGGCAACAGCGGCCGCGGCACCTTCTACGGCATACAGTCGCTTATTCAGCTGCTTCCCGTACAGAAAGCTGAGGCCATGTACATCCCTGGTGTAAGCATTACAGATGCTCCCCGCTTCGCCTACCGCGGCCTCCACCTCGACGTGGGCCGTCACTTCTTCCCGGTGGAGTTCATCAAAAAATATATCGACCTGCTGGCCATGCATAAGTTCAACACTTTCCACTGGCATCTCACAGAAGACCAGGGCTGGCGCATCGAAATCAAAAAATATCCGCGCCTGCAGGAAGTGGCTTCCAAACGCAAGGAAACCATGGCCGGCCGTTATGCCGACAATAAATATGACGGAAAGCCCTATGGTGGCTTCTATACACAGGAACAAGTGAAAGAAGTGGTACAATATGCTACTGATCACTTTGTGACCGTCATCCCTGAAATAGAAATGCCAGGTCACGCACTGGCAGCCCTTGCTGCCTACCCCAACCTGGGATGCACCGGCGGCCCCTATGAAGTAGGCACACGCTGGGGCGTATACGACGATGTGTTCTGCGCCGGCAACGACAGCGTGTTCACCTTCCTGCAGGATATCCTCGATGAAGTACTGCCGCTGTTCCCCAGCAAATACGTACACATCGGCGGAGATGAATGCCCTAAGGTGCGCTGGGAAAAATGTCCCAAATGCCAGGCCCGCATGAAACAGGAAGGCCTGAAAGACGCTCATGCCCTGCAGAGCTATTTTATCCAGCGTATGGAAAAATACCTGAACAGCAAAGGTCGCCAGATCATCGGCTGGGATGAGATCCTTGAAGGCGGACTGGCTCCCAACGCCACCGTAATGAGCTGGAGAGGCATTGAAGGCGGTATCGCCGCTGCCAAACAGAAACATGATGTGATCATGACACCAGGCAACTTCTGCTACTTCGACCATTATCAGTCACAAGGCCACAACGAACCACTGGCTATCGGCGGATTTACGCCTGTAAGCAAAGTGTATGCTTTCGAACCAGTGCCCACAGAACTGAACAAAGACGAAGCCCGCTACATCAAAGGCGCACAGGCCAACTTATGGACAGAATACATCGGCAACACCGACTATCTCGAATACATGGTTTATCCACGTGCCTCCGCCCTCGCAGAAGTACTGTGGTCACCCGCTGACAAACGCAACTACGACAATTTCCTCGAAAGACTCAAAGTACACGTAAAACGCCTCGACCAGAAAAAAGTCAACTACGCCAAACATGTATTTGAAGTAGCCGGCACCGTAACAGACAATAAAAAAGGTGGTGTGGAAGTAACGCTCAGCAGCAAGCTCGATGGCGGTAAAATCGTATATACGCTCGATAGCTCCGCTCCTTCCCTTCAATCTACTGCCTACAGCGGACCAGTACAGATCAAACAAACCGGTACTATCCGTGCGCAGGTATTTCAGAACGATAAACCTTTTGGCAACGAATACAGCCAGCACTTTGTGTTCCATAAAGGTCTGGGTAAAAAAGTGACCCTGGCTGCACCTCCGTCAAAAGATTATGATCCCGGCAATAGCTTCGCCCTGGTAAACGGTATTGAAGGCATCGCCTCCTATAACGACAATCAGTGGTTTGGTTATAACGGTAATAATTTTGAAGCAGTGATCGATCTGGATAGTGTACAGGACATCAGCCTGGTAGGTATGAACACGCTGAACCTGCGGCCCAACTGGATATATCCACCCAAACAGGTAACATTTGCCGTTTCAGAAGATGGTAAAACCTATAAAGAGGTATATAAACAGACAGACTTTACACAAACCGGCATCAATCAGGTACGGGGTAAGGTAGCAGCGAGAGGACGTTATGTGAAGCTGAACGCCGTCAATTTCGGGAAAATCCCTGCCGGCGCTGAAGGTGCTGGTAACCCGGCCTGGCTCTTCATAGATGAAATGATTATCCAGTAAAAAGTAAAACCGCCCGCCCTTTTGGCCCGGGCGGTTTTTTATATGACTCCTACACCGAAAAGCGGTTTGAGTATATGCCGGATATTAATCTTATACAATATAAAAAACGTTCTTTTTAAGTTAAAATATTTTTAAATTAAATAAGAGCTAAATTTTAGCAGATTTTAGCAGTATTTTATTTAATTTTCCGGCTCGTTTTTAAACCGCATCTAATCAAAAACGTTTACAAATGACGATTAATCATCAGGAAATCGAACTGATTGACAGCTTTGAGCAAATTGCTGTGGACATACACCCTTCTGCCAAAGAGGGTTCCAAAGCAGTTGCACATGAAATTGCTGCGCTGATACGCGAAAGGCAGGCTGCCAATCAAAAATGTGTTTTGGGAATGGCCACCGGCTCTACACCCAAATATCTCTACGCCGAATTAGTTCGCCTGCACAAAGAGGAAGGACTGAGCTTCAAAAATGTAATCACCTTTAACCTCGACGAATACTATCCTATAGAGCCGGATGCCCTGCAGAGCTACAACCGCTTTATGAAGGAACACCTCTTTAATCATATCGATATTCCGGAAGGACAATATAATATTCCTGATGGTACTATTCCTAAAGATCAGATCAAACAATACTGCGCAGACTACGAAAAACGTATCGAAGAAGCCGGTGGTATTGACATTCAGATCCTGGGCATCGGTAACAACGGCCATATCGGTTTCAATGAGCCAGGTTCCAACATCAACTCACATACCCGTCTTGTAACACTGGACAACAGCACCCGCCTGGCCAATGCTTACGAGTTCCCGAATATGAGCCAGGTGCCTCGTCTGGCTATCACCATGGGTCTCAGCTCCATCTTCAAAGCCAAACGTGTAATACTGATGGCATGGGGCTCCCACAAAGCAAAAATCGTTTGCCGTTCTGTAGAAGGCCACAGCACTGACCAGGTGCCTGCTTCCCTGCTGCAACAGCATCCTAACTGCAAATTCGTAATCGACGAGCAGGCTTCAGCTGAGCTCACCCGCTTCAAAGAGCCATGGCTCACCGGCGACTGCGAATGGACTCCCAGCCTGACCCGCAAAGCGGTAACCAGCCTGGCGATGAAGCTCAACAAACCTATCCTGATGCTCACCGACAAGGACTATAACGAAAATGGCCTCAACGACCTGATCGTACAATATGGTTCTGCCTACGAACTGAACATCAAAGAATTTAACGCCCTCCGCGACACCATCACCGGCTGGCCCGGCGGTAAACCCGGCCCGCAGCTGCCTAAGCATCCGGAACGCTCCGAACCCGCTAAAAAGCGCGTGCTGATCTTCTCTCCGCACCCCGATGATGATATCATCTCCATGGGTGGCACCTTCATCCGCCTCCACGAACAAGGACATGAAGTACACGTAGCTTACCAGACTTCCGGCAACATCGCTGTTACCGACGAATTCCTGCTGCGTTTCATCGACTTCGCCGTAGGCTTTGAAGGTATGTTCGACATCGATAAAAGCAAAAGCTCCCAGATCCTGGATGAAGCCAAAGCATTTATCCGCACCAAAAAACCAAGTCAGAAAGATACACCGGAAAACCGCGCCATTAAAGGCCTGATCCGCCGCTGCGAAGCTAAAGCTACCTGCCGCTACGTAGGTATCGCTGAAGAAAACGCCCACTTCATGAACCTGCCGTTCTATGAAACAGGCCTGGTGGAAAAGAAACCAATGGGTGAAGAGGATATCCAGCTGACCGTTGACCTGATCCGCAAATTAAAACCACACCAGATCTATTGCGCCGGCGACCTCGCCGATCCGCATGGTACCCACAAGGTATGTCTCGACACTATCTTCGCCGCCCTCGACAGGCTGAAACACGAAGAATGGATGAAAGACTGCTGGGTATGGCTGTATAAAGGTGCATGGCAGGAATGGGATATCCACGAAATTGAAATGGCTGTTCCTATGAGCCCTGACCAGGTACTGCAGAAACGCCTCGGCATCTTCATCCACCAGAGCCAGAAAGACGTTGTTCCTTTCCAGGGTACAGACCTCCGCGAGTTCTGGCAACGTGCAGAAGACCGCAATGCCAACACGGCCAACCTGTACGACCAGTTAGGTCTGCAGAAATACGCTGCCATGGAAGCATTCGTGCGTTATCACTTTATGTAATACTTCGCGCGAAAGCGCAAAAATAATCAACAGCAAAAGCCCAGACAGTACCCCACCGGGAACACTGTTTGGGCTTCGCTCTTTTTCTATCCTCCCAGCGGCTTGGCGCCTTTGTGTAAAAAAATCCTACATTTATCCCATGGATTTAACCCGCGCGATTGCCATCGCAATAGAAGCACACCAGGGCCAGGTCGACAAATACGGTCAGCCCTATATTACCCATGTGCTCCGCGTAATGCAGATGGGACGGACAACAGAAGAGAAAATACTGGGCGTACTGCACGACGTTGTGGAAGACAGCTCCTGGACCTTCGAAGCACTGGAAAAAGAAGGACTGTCACCCCAGCTGCTCGAAGCCCTGCGCTGTGTAACCAAACTATCTGAAGAGGAAGACTACGAACACTTTGTAAATCGTACCTTACAAAACAGACTGGCATCCACGGTTAAACTCTATGATCTGTCAGACAACATGGATATCAGACGTATCCCGACGCTCGGAGAAAAGGATATCCCCCGTTTGAATAAATACCTGAACGCCTATCGCAAAATCGCGGCAGCACTTATTCAGGATAAATAATTTTAATACCTTTCCAATTAAACCATTAAATTACAGTATAAAGCTTAGCCATCAATGGAAAACGATATCCTTATCGACTTCAGGTTTAAAGCCAAAGACAAACCGCGCTTCGGCGAACTGTTTCTGATCACCGGGGAAGAACATCCGAAATATCCGGCACGAAGCCAGACCTTCAAAGACCTTGCACCACTGGGATTTGAACAACTGGACGATTTTTTTGGCATCCTGAATGACGAGGAAGAAGGAGATGATGTGCTCATCTGGCTTTTCCCCATGCTCAACGGAGAAGAAGTATTTCATAACAGCGGCCCGTTCGACGCCATCCGTCTTTCGTATAGCGCTTTACGTAATGCCCCCTCCAGAATCAGCCTCCTGCAGGAATGTTATAACGCCATCAAAGCACTCCCGGAAGTGGAAGTGATGTTTGAAGAAGGCAAAATCAACAGCTTCGACGCCGTACAAAAACGTAATGACGAAATCGTAGCCCACTGGCGCGCCAACAACGTAGAACCAGGTTCTGAACAAAGTCTGCTTATCGAAGATGATGAAGATGATTGGGATGAAGATGAAGACTGGGATGAAAGTGAAGAATGGGAAGAAGATACTGACCCGAAGAAAAAATAAAAGAAATTAATAGATTGATACAGAGCAGGCTTATAGCCTGCTTTTTTTATTCATATATTTTCGTATTTTGCTCCCAGGGCTCCCAGGGCTGAAGCCCTGGGCTAAGATTGTTGAATTGTTTTAACGGAGTGTTCTCATCTTTTTAGTTCTGGATTTAATTAGACTAAATTGGGCTGCAGTCCTGAGTTAAGGCGTTAAAATCCTGTGCTATTAGATTAAATTGAACTGAAGCCCTGGATTAAATCAGACCGAAATCCTATACTTAGTCAGCTTAAACTAAAGCCTTGAGTTAAATTAGAGTAGAATCCAATGCTAGATTGGGCTAAATTAAACTGAAGCCTTGGATTAAATTAAACAAGAACACACCGTTAAAACAATTCAACAACCATAGCCCAGGGCTTCAGCCCTGGGAACCCTGGGAGACAAAAATATCGCCAACTGATGATGAATAACAAAACAAACAACAAAGGTCCTGCTACACTATTGCTGGTAGCCTGTATTATTCTGGTGCTGCTTATTTCAGGGATACCTTCTGTCCGCCGTGTCAATAAAAACAGCTGCAAACCGGTATCAGGATTGGTGTTGGAAGTTTCCCAGAGTGCTCCGGGGTTTGTTATTCACCTGAAAGATGATCCCAGGATTTATTATATCAAACCTGCTTCTTTACCCACGGCTTCTTTGGCAAGCCTCGGACAGCAGCTGCAGGGTCAATCGATACAACTGTTTACGGCATCGGCCTGGTCTCCTCTCGATCCCTTCTCCAGCATGAAGGAAATACGCCGCCTCGAAGTAGGCAACCACATTATCTTCTCGGAATACTGATTTATCCATCACATTCTTTTGACTGCAACCATTTTTCAGCGGATGGTTAACGGTTACCCCTATACCGGAATTTTCTGCCGTAATTGATATTTTTGCCTATCTTACACTTTGTGTTCCAATCAATTATGAAGAAAATTTGTTATTTGGTGATGGCCGCGGTATTATTTGCCTGTAACCCGGACAAACACAGCAGATTTGGTAATGAAGATGAAACAGGCGATAAAAAAAATGCTGCCACTAAAAAAACTGCCAACACAAAAACAGCTTCCACCGCACCGATCATCAGTGAAAGAGTGGCCGCCGGCACCGTGATCCGCTCCGGTCCCAATGGAGACGTGATCGCCACCCTCACGGACTATATACCCGTGTACTGCGCCAACCTGAAAAACGGCTGGTTTCCCGTGCTGGTCAACATCGATATCACTGCGGCTGAATATACCAAACCCCTCTTTCGTAAAGGACATAAGATAAAAGTCAATGGCATCAGCGCCGGTGTGCTCGAAAAAGATATCCGCCTCCCGGTAGCCACCAATGGCGAAAAAATGTGGGCTACCCTCAACGGCTATACGGAAAAGAAAAATATCCGTAGCGGCACTATCGTAGAAACAGCACTGGTCAACTTCCTCCACCAGCATAAAGGTCATAGTGAAGAAGATCTCACACCGTTTATCCACAATTTCCAACTGGAGGAAGACAAATTAGCCATCAAACCGTATACACTGTATTTCAACTATGAAAGCGGTATCGACGATCCCAGCCCGATGTACCGTATTGCGCTCGTTTGCCAGGGTAAACAGCTGATCGGTGTAGTCCATTCCAGACCATTGGAACTGCCTGCCAGCAGCTCCCGCAGACTGCAGCGCGGCTTCACCATCCATTTTCTCAATGGCATCGATAAAACCCTTCAGGAGGATTTCAGTACCAAATTCAACAAGTTTATCGTCTCTGTGGATTAATGAAGGTCATAACCTGAGGTTATGGACGATCACTTTTCAACATTTGACTCCGGCAGCAAATGAACGGACCTTTGTGTCTCAAAAAACGCTGCCATGCAACTACAAAAAACTGAACAGGCCCGGATTCAGCATTATCTTCCCAAAGTGATATTCCTCACTGCCGCCGCGGCAACGCTGCTACCCGCAGTAGAACCGCCGGTAGCCCTCCTCCTTGGACTGGCCATCGCACAAACTATCGGCAATCCATTTGCAGGCATCACCCCTAAAATAACCCATTGGCTGCTGCAGCTGTCTGTGATAGGCCTCGGCTTTGGCATGAATGCTCATATGGCGCTGAAAGCCGGCAAAGAAGGGTTCCTTTTCACTATTGCTTCTATCACAGGGACCCTGCTGTTTGGTGCTTTGTTAGGTAAACTGTTGAAAATAGAACCCAAAACCTCCCACCTCATCTCCTGTGGCACCGCTATCTGCGGTGGTAGTGCCATAGCCGCCATCTCTCCAGTGATCAAAGCCGGTGAGAAACAGATATCTGTGGCACTGGGTATTGTGTTCCTGCTCAATTCCCTCGCCCTCTTTGTATTCCCCGCTGTAGGCCACTGGCTGCATCTCACGCAGCAACAATTCGGGTTATGGAGTGCGGTCGCTATCCACGATACCAGCTCTGTAGTGGGCGCTGCCAATAAATACGGCGACCTGGCCCTGCAAGTGGCTACTACGGTCAAGCTCTCCCGCGCCCTCTGGATTATGCCGGTAGCTTTTATTACCATGCTGCTTTTCAGGAATGGTAATGGTAAAATAAAAATTCCCTGGTTCATCGGTCTGTTTTTGCTGGCAATGCTGCTCAACACCTGGGTGCCAGAAGTCAGCACAGTGGCTCCTTACCTTGTACACAGCGCTAAAACGGCTCTTTCCCTTACCCTTTTCCTGATAGGCACTGGCCTCACCAGGCAGGCTTTCAGCGGTATAGGATGGCAACCTTTGCTGCAGGGGATCCTGCTCTGGGTGCTGATCAGCACTGGTGCGCTGCTCGCTGTTTTTTATCTGGTATAGAATTTTGAAAAGGGGGGATTTTCCCAGCGTCAAAATGATTATTTTATGATATATTTGATATTATGGTCACGTGAAATAACCAATTGAAAGACCGAGATCTCCCCGAATACATTATTCATTACCACAACATTAACATGAAGGCACCATCCACCAAATCCGGTACTTACATGGCTTTATTCCGTGCTATGGAAAGCACCAAACCAACTGAAGAGCGGCTATTTTATGATCCGTATGCCGCAGCATTTTTACAGGGTTATCATCAAACGCTGATTGCCGGCTGTAGTATACCATTTGTCCGAAAACTGCTGGCAGCCTATATTCAGCTCCGATGGCCCGGAACACATACTGCCGCCATCGCCCGCACAAAGCTGATAGATGATATGATCATTCAGGCTGTCTGCGAACAGGATATCAACCAGATCATCATCCTCAGCGCTACCTTCGATACCCGGGCCCATCGCCTCAACATCGGCAAACCGGTCAGTTTTGTAGAGGTCGATCATCCCGAAACCCAGTATTTCAAACAATCAAAACTATGGGAACTCATCCAGTCCCCCGCCATTCACCTGGATTATGTAAAACTGGATATGAACAAGGAACACCTCGCCGATGTCATCTCCCCCGTTCTCCTCAAACAACGCGATCATTATAAAACACTCTTCCTCTGGGAAAATCTCAGCACCAATTTCGAAGCACAACATGCAGAAACCATGTTCCGGTTCATCCGCAGCTTTCCTTCCGGCACGCAGGTGATCGTCACCTACCCCGACAGGGCCGTCCTCGAAAACCCGCATCGATACAAAGGATTTTCACGTATCAACAAAACCCTGCACCGCGCCGGTGAAGGATGGGATTATGGTCTCGACCCTCAGAACATTACTGCGTTTATGCATGAACGTAATATGAAAGTGCTTTATGATGGCGGAGCCGACAGATACCGCGCTGAATATTTCGGGGAGAAAAGTCAACATATGAAAGGCTATGAATACTTCCGCGTAGTACGAAGCGAGCTGCAATAACAGCTCTTCCAATAATTTTGAACTATCGTACTTCAGGATTGCAACGTATCTTCGGGTAACCATTTACCAGAACAGATCATGCATATCTACTATTTTCAACATGTGCCTTTTCAAGGCCTTGCCTGCATTGCCGACTGGATAACTGAGAATGGACATACCAGGCTCACAACTGCTGGCACATACAATGTCAGCGAAAATAACAAACCATGTTCCGGCTACTCGACTATCTCGCCGGACACTAAAAAAATACGGACATCATGATCGCTGCTTACGACGTACTGATAATAGGAGGAGGACCCATTGGAATAGCCTGCGGCCTGGCTGCAAAAAAAGCAGGACTGAGCTATATCATTATAGAAAAAGGTTGCGTTGTCAACTCCCTCTATAACTACCCGCTGTACATGACCTTCTTTTCCACCTCAGAGAGGCTGGAAATAGGTGGTATTCCCTTCGTTTCCATCAATCCCAAACCTTCCCGGCCCGAAGCCCTGGAATACTACCGCAGGGTAGTCACTTCAGAAGCACTCAACATCAATCTTTTTGAAGAAGTAAGAGCGGTACAACCCAACGCAGGGGAATACATTATCACCACCTCCCAATCGACCTACCATGCCCGCCATGTGATCATCGCCACCGGCTTCTACGATATACCCAATACGCTCAGTGTGCCCGGTGAACACCTGCCTAAAGTTACGCACTACTACAAAGACCCGCACTATTACGCTACCCGTAAAGTAGTGGTGGTAGGCGCCCACAACTCTGCCGTAGATGCCGCACTGGAAACCTATCGCAAAGGTGCACAGGTGACTATGGTCATCCGGGAAGATGAAATAGGCAAACGGGTGAAATACTGGGTAAGACCGGATATTGAAAACAGAATCAAGGAAGGATCTATCAAAGCGTATTTCCATTCCACCATCAAAACAATTGAGGAGCAGGCGGTGATCATCAACACACCGGAGGGAGAAGTCACCATCCCCAACGATTTTGTGATCGCGATGACTGGCTACCAGCCCAATTTCGGGTTCCTGGAAAAAGCAGGCATAAAGCTGTCAGATGATGAAAAGAAACTGCCAGCCTATAATCCGCTGACCATGGAAACCAATATGCCACATATCTATCTGGCCGGTGTGGTATGCGGAGGAATGGACACACACATATGGTTCATAGAAAACTCACGCGACCACGCAGATAAAATCATACAATCCATCAAACGATAATAAAAAAGCGAAGACCAGCCTCATACAGGGCTGGTCTTCGCTTTTTTATTATGTGATTATTTACACGATATTCACTTCCCGCTCCAGCTGTACACCAAATTTGGCGTGTACGCTGTCCAGCACCTGCTGCGACAATGCATAGATCTCATTGCCTTTGGCATGGCCATAGTTGACCAGCACCAGTGCCTGTTTGGCATGTACACCGGCATCCCCTTCACGAAAGCCTTTCCAGCCACATTGTTCTATCAGCCAGCCTGCTGCCAGCTTATAGTGTCCGTCGGCCAGCGGATAAGCCACAATCTGCGGATGTGCTGCTTTCAGCCGCTCATAGGCGACCGCATCTACAGAAGGATTTTTAAAGAAGCTGCCTGCATTGCCAATCTTTGCAGGGTCCGGCAGTTTAGAGGTACGGATATTAATCACTGCCTGGCTGATAGCCTGTATAGACAGCTCTTTCACTCCCATACGCTCCAGCTCTTCATTGATAGCACCATAGCTGGTGTTGAAATTCGGTTTTTTATTCAGCCGGTAAATAACGCTGAGTATGGCAAACTGGTCGCGGTACTGTTTTTTGAATACACTCTCGCGGTAACCAAATGCACAATCATTGTTGGTGAAGGTCACCACTGTTCTGTCGTGCAGATGGAAAGCTTCCAGTGAATGGAAAGTATCCTTTATTTCCACGCCGTAGGCGCCGATATTCTGCATGGGACTGGCTCCCACATTACCTGGTATCAGTGACAAGTTCTCCAGTCCGGCCAGATCCGCTGACAGGCAGTACTGTACAAAGCTGTGCCAGTTCTCGCCTGCACCAGCTTTCACATATACGTGATCGTTATCCTCATCCACCACCTGGATGCCCTTGATATCATTTTTGAGCATCAGCCCATTATAATCTTTTGTAAAGAGGATATTACTGCCCCCTCCAAGTATCATACGTGGCAAACCTTTAGCCCGCGCATCGTCCAGCGCCGATGTCAGGTCATGCTGACTGACAAAGGAAGCGAAGTAGCGGCTTACGACCGGAATACCAAATGTATTATACGACTGAAGCTGCTCATTTTCGGATATCATAATAGTGTAACTTTATAATGAAGCAAATATATCGGAAATTACCAATTACGAATTATGAATTGCGAATTGAAGTAAAGTGTAATTCGCATTAATCATTCGTCGCACATAATTCGTAATTCGTAATTTGTAACTTGTAATTGTATGAAAACAGCTATCGTTATTGGAGCTACAGGGCTTACCGGCACCCATCTCGTCTCAGCATTATTACAGGACAATTCTTTCAGCAAAGTAAAAGTACTTGTACGCAAACCATGGGTACATCAACGGCCCGGACTGGAAAGTGTTATTGTAGATTTTGAAGATGAAGATAGCCTGGCAGAAGCGATGCAGGGCGGTGATGTATTTTTTTCCTGCATCGGTACCACTATTAGAAAAGCAGGTACTCAGGAGAACTTCCGCGCCGTAGACTTCGGCATCACCATCAGATGTGCCCGCATAGCCCAAAGCAATGGTATTTCTGAGTTCCTGATGATATCCTCTATCGGCGCCAATCCCCGGTCTGCCAACTTCTACCTCCGCACCAAAGGCCAAACAGAAGAAGCGGTGCTGGGTTTGGGCTTCTATGGCACCTACATCTTCCGGCCCTCCTTCCTGATAGGCCAGCGAAGTGAATTCCGCTTCGGAGAATGGCTTGGTAAGTACCTCATTCAACTCTTCTATTTCCTGCTGCAGGGCCGCTGGAAAAAATACCGTGGCATCAAAGCAGCAACCGTTGCCAGCGCCATGGTAAGAGTAGCCAAACAAGCTGACCCCGGAATACATATCTTTGAATCCGATGCCATACAAAATTTAGGAATTTAGATACCTTCGCCATCATGAAACAACTTATATTCTTCGTCATAGTCACATTCATAGCTTCTCTCTCACTGCAGACCTCTGCCCAGATCAACAACTATTATCCCGGTACCTGGCAGGACAATGCTCACACCGAAGCCGTTACCGGTCCTATCGCACAGCAACCTTATTATATCACCAGCTACAAAATAGCCCGTGATTTCAACATCACCAATCGTGATAAAGCAGAAACTTTTACCCACTATAAAACAATCTATAAAAAGATACATATCAATACTGCCGCCGCAGCTGATAGTCTCACCCAGCTGGCACTGACACTGGAGAACGGCGAAGTGCTGCGGGGATTCCGCATCAGAGCCATCTTCCCTGATGGAAAAACAGCGAATCTTACCGATCAGACAAGATCTCTCAAACTCAACGACAACCGCATAGCCGTGGTGGTCAACAATATTCAGGTACAGGCAGGCTGTGAGCTGGAATATGAGATGAGCCTGAAAATACAATTCGACTACGCCGGCTCTGACTACCTGCAGTCCGGTATCGCCACCGGCCAGACTCACTTTATGCTGGCAGCACCTCGTAACCTGCAGTTTCGCTTCCATAGCGCCAATGGCCTACCCGCTGTTAAAGACAGCTCTTCCGGCAACAGCCATTTTCATCAGGTAGCACTTCAACATGTAACACCGCTAAAAAGCAATGAGTTATACTACTATCTGCCACAACTGCAACGGATCGATTTTGCGCTGAACAACGCCATAGAAGGCAAAGATACCACCCGCATCACCTGGCAGCAGTTTGGTGAAGATGCTTATATCCCCTATGTTTCAGTCAACAAAAACGAACAGAAACAACTGGAGAAAGAACTGGACAGATGGCCTTTCCTGCGCCAACGCCGCCCAACATCACAGCTGATTTACCTGGTAGAACAATTTATCAAAAGCAACTACAGCCTGCGCCCCGCCAGTGATTTCTTTGAAGCCCCTGATCTGGGCACCATTATCCGCAACAAACAAACGGATAAGGTAGGCATGGTAAAGCTGATGATGGCCACCTTTTACACCCTGAATGTGCCCGTACAACTGTTATTCACCGCTTCGCGGGATACCATTCCCCTCCAGCAGGACCTCGTCAACCGCGCTGCCGCCAATAATATCCTGTTGTACTTCCCGACAGAACAGCAGGCACTGGCGCCAACGGAGATGGATACACGCTATCCTTGTTATCCGTCACTCTGGACCAATACCCTGGCTTTACGCTGCCGCGATACACTGGTAGGTACACAAAGCCGCGTGCTCACCGATTTCATCACTACTCCGCAACCACTCTATACCCTGAGCAGCAGCACACTCGAAGCCAGCGTAAGCAATCTCAGTGCCCTGCCCTCCTGGAAAGTAACACAGTCCTTCGGCGGCTATGCCGGCAGCAATGTTAAAAATGCTTTCTCTCAGGCCAATACCACTGAACTGCGCAACGCCATCTTCAACGCCATCCTGCCATTTATGCCCGGCAACCGCAAACCGCTGGCTGTAGAAGCACAAAATGAGAAGTTCACACCACTGCCGCTCGACAAACCTGTAGTGATCACCAGCACACTGGAAACACCCGGACTGGTAGTACAGGACGGCGGTAACTATATCATCGGTATCGGCCAGATTCTGACCAGCAACCAAAACTACAATTACAGCATCCCCGAAGGCAACAGACCTATACAGCTGGCCTTCCCTTATTACCAGGAAAAAAGAGTACATATTGAACTCCCTGATGGTTATACGCTGGCAGATAAAGCAGCCTTCACGGCCGATATCACCAACAAAAACCTGATGGGTTTTAAAATGAGATGCGAAGAAGAAAATGGCCGGCTCAACATCTATACCATCGAGTGGTACAGCCAGAACGAATTTAACGGAGACAGCAAAAAAACATTTGAAGCCGTGATGCACCGGCTCAAACAATTGCAGCAACAACCTTTGATACTGAAAAAGAAATAGAAGTTATTATACGTGGTCTACGTCCGGTACGATCACCACAGACCGGAAACGTTTTTCCGCCAGCAGCTGAATAAAATACTCGCGGAGCACCTGTTTGATATGTGCTATCACACGTGCTTCGCGGGGAAGTTTTATCAGCATCTCCTGCAGGTAGTTGTTCCTCACCCTTGACACCAGCGGCGCGGCAGGGCCTACCAGTTGCCCGCCAATATGCGGCTGCAGCCAGGAAGCCAGTATCTGTGCAGCCTGTTCCACTACCTGCTGGTTTTTATGCCTTAATGTTAGTTTAAGCACCCGGTAAAACGGAGGATAACCAAACTGTTGCCGTTCGGCGATTTCCGCCTCATACATGCTTTTGTAATCGTGTTCCTTTACGTAATGTAGTATCGGATGACGGGTATTGCTGGCTTGTATCAGCACTTTACCCATACCGTGTTTACGGCCTGCGCGGCCGCTCACCTGCTCCATCAGCTGGAAAGCTCTTTCATTCACCCTGAAATCAGGATAACTCAGCAAACTGTCCGCACTGAGGATGCCTACCAGGTTTACATTATCAAAGTCGAGCCCCTTCACCACCATCTGGGTGCCTACCAGAATATCTATTTCCTGCTCTTCGAGCAGGCGGATCATTTTATTGTGGCTGTCTTTGTTTCGGATGGAATCCACGTCCATACGTGCTATACGCGCTTCCGGGAAGATCTGCTGCAGGTCGTCTTCAATTTTTTCCGTGCCAAAGCTTTTCGGAATCAGCGACTGCGAACCACAGGCTTCACAGGTAAATACGTATGGATAACGGGTACCACAGTAGTGGCAATGTAGTTTATCCTGGTTACGGTGATAGGTAAGTGATACATCACATTGTTTGCAATGAGGTATCCAGCCGCAGGTAGTGCATAACAGAAAAGGCGCATACCCACGTCTATTCTGAAAAAGAATAACCTGTTTTTTTTCATCCAGGCTCTGGCTGATAGCGGTTTTCAGGGCCTGTGTAAAATGGCCGTCCATGGTTTTTTCAGCCATTTCCTGTTTGATGTCCACTACCTCGATGGCAGGCATCTGTATACCTCCAAAACGTTCAGTCAGTTCTACCAATCCGTATTTACCCTGAAGGGCATTATAATACGATTCCAGTGCCGGTGTGGCGGAGCCCAGTAGTACTTTGGCTTTAAACAACCCGGCATAATAGATGGCTGCATCTCTCGCATGGTAGCGGGGCGCAGGGTCCTGCTGTTTGTAGGAAGGATCGTGTTCTTCATCCAGGATGATAAGTCCCAGGTCGCGGAAAGGCAACAGCAGGCTGGAACGGGCGCCCAGTACGATTTGTACGGTTCCGTTTTTCACTTTGTTCCATATCTCCACCCGTTCGTTGTTGCTGAAGCGGGAGTGATAGATGGCGATGCTGCTGCCAAAGTGTTTCTGCAGGCGGGTGATGATCTGTGCGGTGAGTGCGATCTCCGGCAGCAGGTAAAGTACCTGCCGGCCTAAGGCCAGGCATTCTTCCATCATCTTCACATATATCTGCGTTTTACCGCTGGAGGTCACCCCATGGAGGAGGGTCACCTGTTTATCTTCAAAATGACGGCGGACAGCTTGTAATGCCGCTTCCTGCGCAGAGCTCAGATCAAAGTTGATCTGCGCCTCTACTTTGCTGGTACGGATTCTGTCTACTGCTCTTTTTTCTATCCAGAGAATATTTTTATCCACCAGTCCTTTCAGCTGGGCGGTGGTGGCGCCGGATTTTTTCAACAGCTCATTCTGCCGTACGGTGCCTTCTGTTTTCAACAGGTGCAGGTAGGCCAGCAGCAGCTCCATTTGTTTGGGAGCGCGGCCCATATCATTGAAGAGAGCAGCCAGTTTCTCTTCATCCTCGTATTCAGCATGCAGCTGTACAAAGTTCTCCTGTTTCTCTTTGTATACCTCTTTCAGTTCTTCATAGATGAGGCATACCTTTTTTTCTATCAGTTTTTTGATGATGGAGTACACTTCTGATTTATCGAGAATCAGCTGTACTTCCTCTATACGTAGTTCCTTGCGGATATGCAGCGCTTCCGCAATAAGGTATTCATCATCATCGAGATTGGTAAAATCATCGCCGTAGGCGTCATTAAACAGCAACAACGTTTCACTGGAAAGCTTGAGGTGCGCGGGAAGGGCGGCGTTCAGCACTTCACCTTCACTGCACATATAATAGCTGCCTATCCATGACCAGAAGGCTAACTGTGTGGGATATACGACCGGATCCTTATCCAGCATATCCAGCAGTGGCTTGGTTTTATAAGGCGGGGCCTGTTCGTGTACTGCTTTTACAATGCCGGCATACTTTTTCTGTTTTCCCAGTTGTACAGCCACACGGCTTCCCGGCTGTAAAGCATCTTCCATGCTTTCAGGGACAGCATAAGTATAATTTTTGGGTAAGGCCAGCGGCAATATTACATCTGCGTACTTCATCCTACGGGCTGCAATGTTGGATAATCGCGGTGTTGCCTGAGTTCTTTTTCCATGATATCATAGGTCTGTTGTTTCAGCGTATTGATATCATCCAGGGTAAGCCCTGCAACAGGGATAGTGGGCAAGAATACTACGCGGCAGCGGCCGGGATTGAGATGCATAAGTCCGGTATGTGGGAAACGGTCACCTGAATCTACATACAAAACGGGTTTGATCGGAATCTGCATTTCAATGGCCATACGGAAAGCGCCGTTATGAAACGGGCGCAGTGGTTCTTTGGTTTCGTTGGTGGTTCCTTCCGGAAATACGAGGATGGAAATACCGGCTTTGAGGGCGGTCATCATCTCTCTTACACTTCTGGCACGGGCAGGCGCGTTGGAGCGGTCTACTGCTACGACAGAGTTTTTATATATAAATCCGAAGAAAGGGATTTTAGACATTTCCACTTTTCCCAGCGGACGGAACGGCAGCCGCATCACTTTAACGGCCACGGCCGCATCGAGATAAGAACGGTGGTTCACCACATAGATACAAGGCTCTTTATCACGTTCACATTTATATTCGCGGGTAACCCGGATACCTACCATCGGAAACCAGACATGCGCCCAGAAGCGCAGGAAATAGAAGATAATGTTTCCACCCTTCTCCTTGCCCAGCAAGGATGCCAGAAAAATTGGCGGCAGGATCAGAAACATAATACCCAGGAAAACGATAGCGGCGTACACAACATAGATTACACGCAACGGTTTCAGTAGAAAATTCATAAACGCCTTGTAGAATGATTAATGATGGCGGAAAACTACGACTTTTTTCCCGAAGAGTGCATGTAAAGACACGAAGCAACAGAGAAGCGACAGTTTTTTTACCTATTCACAACTGCAGCTCCAGTCTTTGTCCAGGTCTATACAGGTGATCACTTTGGCGTGTTCCTGATCACAGGGAGCGAATACAATACGGAGGTGTTGGCCTTCATGGGAATACCCTTCCAGTGCATAGGTAGGGCAGGGTTTATCCTGCAGGTTGGACTTATCAGGATTTATTTTTCCTTTGGCAAGAATTTCTTCCACTTCCCCTTTTGTCACATGACGGCAGTCCATCCGACACATGGCGTGCCGGGTATATTCCAGGCGGGCCTGTCGGTTGAGCAGGGCATCAGAAACAGTGGCGGCGGCTTTCCCGGAGCGGGTAACAACTGGCTTTTCTGTGATAGGGGCGGAAGACTTATCGTTTCCTTTCCACCATTCCTGATGCCATCCGGCAAGCAGTAATAAGGCCAGTAAAATAACGGGTAGGTACTTTTGCAGTGATTTCATATTTTCAATAAACAGGACGTGCTTTTTAGAAAAGCGGCACTAAAGTACTTAAAATTACTTACCTAACTATGACATAAAAAGTTCCTACCTTTGCCCTCCTTTATGGAACAGGTAAAAACAGTAGCATTTCATACACTCGGCTGTAAGCTGAATTTTTCAGAGACCTCTACTTTGAGCAGGTTGCTGGAACAGGATGGGTTTATGAAAACAGATTTTGAAAGCACAGCAGATGTGTACGTGATCAACACCTGCTCTGTGACCGATAATGCCGACAAGGAATGCCGGCAGCTGGTACGCCGTATTCAGCGCCGTGCACCAGAAAGCATGATCGTCATCACCGGCTGTTATGCACAGCTCAAACCTCAGGAAATCGCTTCTATTGAAGGGGTAGACCTGGTACTGGGCGCTGCAGAAAAATTCAATATCACCGAACATCTGAAAACACTCACTAAAGGAGACAGTGCCAAAATCTGTTCCTGTGATATTGAAGATGTCAATACCTTCCATGCCTCCTACTCTGTCAACGACCGTACCCGTACCTTCCTGAAAGTACAGGATGGCTGCGACTACAGCTGTACCTTCTGTACCATCCCTATGGCCAGAGGAAAAAGCCGCAGCGACAGTGTTGCCAGCGTAGTGGAAAATGCCGTTAAACTGGCCAGCGACGGCGTAAAGGAAATAGTGCTTACCGGCGTCAACCTGGGCGATTTCGGTAAAGGCCTTACCGGTGGCAAAAAAAGAGAAGAAAGTTTTTATGAACTGATACAGGAACTGGATAAGGTAGAAGGTATAGAACGTTACCGTATCTCTTCTATCGAACCCAACCTGCTCACCAACGAGATCATCGAGTTTGTGGCCAACAGCCGCAGGTTCATGCCTCACTTCCATATTCCGCTGCAGAGCGGCAACAATGAGATCCTGGGCCTGATGCGCCGCCGCTACCGCCGCGAACTGTATGCGGAAAAAGTAGCGCTCATCAAACAGTTCATGCCTCACTGCGCTATCGGTGTAGACGTGATCGTTGGCTTCCCTTCTGAAAGTGATGTCCAATTCCAGGACACCTATGACTTCCTGCATTCGCTGGATGTATCGTACCTGCACGTGTTCACCTACTCAGAAAGAGCCAATACCCCCGCACTCGAGATCAACCCCGTAGTGCCGGTTAACGTGCGCCATGAACGCAACAAACAGCTCCGTAATCTCAGTCATAAAAAACAACAATACTTCAACGAACAATATCTCCAGCAAACCCGTAAAGTATTGTTTGAAGGACATAACAAAGACGGTATGATGGAAGGTTATACCGACAACTATATCCGCGTAACTACGCCCTTCCGCCAGGAATGGGTAAACCAGCTGGTAGACTGGGAACTGCGCTAATCTTTTTACCCTCTCTGTATCGCTGATACAGAGAGGGTCTACTTAATCATCACACTATTCATCACTCCGGCCCGTTGGGGCTATTATTTCGGGAAACCCGGATCAGCTTTTACTTCTTCGATTTGTTTGATATGACGTGCTGTATGGCCTGCGTCAAACAGTAATAACTGGTACGCATCTATGGTGCCTATGTTCGGGTTATCTGTAATGTGATCACGTAATTTGTCTTTGGTAGTGGCTACATAATCAATCAGCCCATCTCTCTGTCTGACAAAGGCATCCACCGCATCTGCAGGAGAAGCATAATTATGTTTAGGCATACCAAAATCAGGTGTTTTCTGTTTTTTGCTACGGTCTTCCACCATAGTGAGCAGGCTTTCATCTGTATACTTCAGGTCTTTCTTTTTTGCCGGATCTGCGGGCTGGCTCATCAGGTTCTTTTCTGTGTCCATCAGCATTTTTTCGATGATGCTGATATGTTCCACATTTTCTATGATAGACCAGCGGTCTGGTGCCGGCTTATATTGCAGTTGTGCATCCGTGAGGCCAGCGATAGATTTCAGCAGATTTTCCCTTGAATCTTTCAGCTGTGAGATCAGCATCATTTTGTCTTCAGCCCGGAATTCATGCCGCATACTGTGATGATGCCGTGTATGGCGGTGCGGAGGAGCGATAAAGCCCGAAAACAGTACCACTGCCATCAATAAGAGTACTTTTTTCATTGCAGTAAATTTTGGTGGACAATGGGGTTGGTAAGCAATTACAAAGCTACAAAAATCATGAAACTTGCAGTAGTTCAAGAAAGGTATCACGACTGATGAAACCGGCTCCCAGTGAGGCAAGGTGCTCCGTTTCCACCTGACAGTCGATCAAAGCGAGTTCATGCGCATAAGCCTGTACGAAAGTAATAAAGGCGGCTTTGGAAGCATTGCTGACATCGGCAAACATTGACTCACCAAAGAAGCAGGAACCAATTTTTACGCCGTACAGTCCGCCCACCAGCCGGTCATCTTCCCAACTCTCTATCGACATGGCATACCCTGCTTTATGCAGGCGGATATAGGCATCCTGCATCTCCTTAGTGATCCAGGTACCGTTTTGTCCTGCACGCGGAATACGGCTGCAGCGGGCTATTACAGCCGGAAAGTCCGCATTGTAGGTGATACGGAATTGATTGCGGCGCAGCACCTGCCTCATGCTGGCAGACACTTTAAGATCCGCCGGAAACAATACAAAACGGGGGTCCGGGCTCCACCAGAGAATAGGGCGTTCATCAAACCAGGGAAATATACCGGAACGGTAGGCCAGCAGCAACCGCTCTACAGAGAGATCACCGCCTACGGCCAGCAGACCGTCAGGCTCCGCAAGGGACACCGGTGGAAAAATCAGTTGTTTGGAAAGACGGAAAACGGGCATGAAACAAGCGGGGTGAAGGCTAACATTATTTATCCGCCATCTCTTCGATGGTGGCAGTAATACCTCTTTCTACCAGCGCTTCCCACATCGGGCGCAGTTTATGGTATTCTCCTTCCTTTACAGCATATTTACCATTGTGATGGATAATGAGGGCGCATTGTTCTGCCTGCTGATGTGTATGACCACATACCTCTATCAGGGAAGCGATCACCCAGTCGAATGTATTTACCTCATCGTTCCATACCACCAGACTGAACGGAAACTGTTCATCTTCCGCTACCAGAATATCCTCCAGCTCCTCCGTAAATACCTGTGTATTAGTTCTTTCGCTCATTTTTAAACAAAGCTTTATGCAAAATTACATGGATTATTCGTTAATTTATTCATATTTGACCTGGAGAAATTGATTATTTAAGATTTGTTTATTTTCATATTCGGCTTTTCAGGCCGCTATAAAGGATCCGGAAAAGGAATCTGAAAATAACAAAATAACAAAATGTTATATGGTTAATAGCTTGGTATTATTAATGGACACTCACCTGCCGCTGAAAGATCCGGTACCTATTTTTTCGCTGGTACTGTTTATCATTTTGCTGGCCCCTATTATCCTGCGGAAATTCCGGATACCGAGTATCATTGGGTTGATACTGGCCGGTATGCTGATTGGGGACCATGGATTCGGGATTATAGAAAAAGGCAGTATCGATTTGTTTGGCAAAGCAGGTTTACTGTATATCATGTTTCTGGCGGGGCTGGAGCTGGATATGACGGAGTTCAGGAAAAACCGCTACCGTAGTATGGTTTTCGGAGCGCTTACCTTTTTTATCCCGCTGCTGCTGGGATTTGTGGTATGCACCTATGTACTGCATTTTAACTTCAAAGCAACATTGCTGGTATCCAGCATGTTTGCCACACATACGCTGGTAGCCTATCCGCTGGCCAGCAGGCTGGGCATTACCAAAAATGAGGCTGTCACCGTAGCGGTAGGTGGCACCATCATCACCGATACTGCGGTGCTGCTGATACTGGCTATCATTACCGGCGCACAGGCAGGCAACCTTAACACCCAGTTTTGGATGAGATTAAGCATTTCCCTGGCCATTTTTGCCGTTATTATCCTCTGGCTGATGCCTATGCTCGGGAGATGGTTTTTCAAGAAAATAAAGGACGATAAGACCTCCCATTTCATCTTTGTGCTGGCGCTTGTATTTGCTGCCGCATTTCTGGCCGAACTGGCCGGCGTAGAAGGTATTATCGGCGCGTTTCTGGCCGGACTGGCGCTCAACCAGCTGATACCGCATACCTCGCCTTTAATGAACCGGATTGAATTTGTAGGCAACGCCCTGTTCATCCCCTTCTTCCTGATCAGCGTAGGTATGCTGGTAGACCTCCGGGTACTGCTCAAAGGTCCTACCGCCCTGATGATAGCCGGAGCACTCACCATTATGGCACTCTGCAGCAAATGGTTCGCTGCATTTTTTACACAGCTCATTTTTAAATACAGTCCTACCCAACGGAATGTCATATTCGGCCTCAGCAGCGCCCACGCGGCCGCCACTATCGCCGTTATCCTCATTGGTTTTAACATGGGCATCGTGGATGAAAATGTACTCAACGGCACCGTAGTACTCATCCTCATCACCTGCCTCGTAGGCTCTTTCGTAACAGAAAGCGCCGGCCGTAAACTGGCACTGCAGGAAGCAGAACAACAACCTGAACTACCCGACCAGCCCGAACGTATATTGGTGCCCGTAGCCAATCCAGAACGTATCGAAGCCCTGCTCGACTTCGCCGTTATGATCAAGGATACCCACACCACCACGCCCATCTACCCCCTGGCCGTAGTTCAGGATAATGAAGAAGCCCGCGAGAAAATCCATCTCACCAACAAAATGATGGAAAAAGCGATCATTCATGCCGCCGCCACCGAAAGCAATGTACAGGTGGTAACAAGAATAGACCTTAACGTATCTGATGGTATCGCCCGCGCAGCAAAAGAACTCATGATCAGCGATGTGGTATTGGGATGGACCGACAAAACCAGCACCACCGACCGCTGGTTTGGCACCATCTTCGGCACCACCATGGACAACGTTTTACAAAGTGTATGGGAAACCGTATATGTCTGTAACTTCCTCCATCCACTCAGTACCACCAAAAAAATGGTGCTGGTACTGCCCCCTAATACCGAGTACGAACTGGGCTTCCTCCACTACCTGCAAAAAATGTTCATGCTCGCCAAACAGGCCGGCGCCAAACTGCTGGTATTCTGCAACGGACGAACCCAATCACTCATGGAAGAATTTAAAGTCCAGTCAAAAATGAGTGTGGAAATTGCCTACAAACAATTTGATACGATAGAAGATTTCCTCATCCTCTCCCGTGAAGTGACCCGCGACGACCTGGTGGTAGTGGTTACCGCACGTAAAGGCACCTTGTCCTATCATGCTTACATGGAAGGGATACCCGCCAAAGTAAGCCGCCATTTTAAAGACAACAACGTGATCCTGCTTTATCCGGAACAAACAGAAATTGATTACCTGGAAGCAGGGCTACAACCGGAAGACTTAACACTGGCACCTATTCAGGAGCAGCTGGCCAACCTGAATAAACTAGGCAAAGCCTTCAGAAGAATCTTCAAAGGACCCAAAAATAAAAACTGATAAAACTGTCTTTTGTATACAAATGACAAGAAATATCAGGAGCATAAAATATTTTTCACTTGTCTGAAATCCTTTCCAGCAAAGGATTTCAGACAAACACCTCAACTAACTTCAAAAATTTATTTGGTAGAATAAAAATAGTTTATACCTTTGCAATCCCATCGAACGAAAGGCTCGACGGAAAAACAAAGAAAAGGGAGCTTAGCTCAGCTGGTTCAGAGCATCTGCCTTACAAGCAGAGGGTCACTGGTTCGAATCCAGTAGCTCCCACTAGAAGCCACTCAGTATTACTGAGTGGCTTTTTTTATTTAGCCCCAGGGCTAAAGCCCTGGGCTATATTGGTTTTAGATGCTTCGGGGGATTCAATAATTGGTGAGTTAATATTACAACTTTCTTCAATAAACGAATTAGGCCCTTATTGAATAATATTTGATGATACTGCAACTTCCTTCAACAGAAGAATTAAACCTTTATATATAAAAATAAGATAGCCCAAGGTGAAACCTTGGGCTATCTTATACCGGAGAATAACAATCAACCTGGTTAATACTAAAAATCCATAAACAGCCGAATTAAATCTCTATTTAAAAACAGCTGTTTAAATCAAAAATAGCCCAGGGCTTTAGCCCTGGGATTTATGTTTTTTCTTCACAAATCCGCCTTCAAAGAAGCATTTGATACCGCGGTAAGCACCGCAGCCCCCGATTTCACGGATATTTACCCGCCCAGCGGAGAACTGGAAAGAGATCCCGCAGGAGGATTCCTTGTCTTTATACTCTCCTCTGTTGCCTGCGAGGTAATGTCCTCTGCCGCTCAGCTCACCTTTGCAGTTGCCATTATCCTTTGAGAAAGAGATGAAGAACTGGAAGGTTTTACCATCTTCTCCGTCGCGGATAGATACGATGCTCATATCGCCGGAGGTATAGTCACCGGAAAACTTGTGTTTACGGGGCAGTGTATCGATGGGGTTGAATATCTGTCCTGCTGTCGTAGGGCCGTTGGTGTTAGTCATGATCAGCTGTACGGAACCATCTTTGTTCACCGCATAAAACTCTTCTTTCAGAGAGGTGTTGGCTCCGCTCTTTTTTTTCTCAGCACTGATTTTAACTACATTTTTGTTGTCGATGGAAGTGGAGATGATGGAACCATCGCTACCACCGGTGTTGGCTATACGCAGCCGGTTGAGATATTTACCCTTTTTATCCAGGATGCAGAGATAACCGGTAGTCTGTGATTTTCCCACTGCTTTGATAATCATATAGTCGGCCACATTGCCCGGTATGCGGGTCAGCGGAAACAGTTTTACTTTTTCTGTTTTACTATAATCTCCTTTGGTGAGGGTGTCAGTCAGAAAACGGTTCACATCGGTGGCTGCTACGGCCAGTGAATCGGCCATTTTCAACTGCAGCGTGTCTGCGTTCAGTTTGTAGGGTAATGTTCCCGGCTTAAAAAGTGCCTGGAAGTCTTCAAATGTCATCGGCTCGTTGGTGTTATTGCCAGCCTTTTTATTGTTCTTACAGGCGGCTAATGCACCAATCATCAGTAATAATAACAGGTAACGCTTCATTGAAAAGTTAATTCTGGGCGAAAAGTTAGATATAATTTTTATATGTGCACAGGTAATTTCAAAAAACATACCGGATAGGTAAAAGTTTAAATAAAAATTATTTAGATTTGCCTAAATAATATTTTAGACGATATGAACTTATCTATTGCGGAAGAGAATTACGTGAAAGCTATTTACAAGCTCCAGGAAGGAGATACAGCCGTTACCACCAATGCCCTGGCGTATGAGCTGGACACCAAACCGGCTTCCGTAACAGATATGGCCAAAAAGCTAAAGGAGAAGCAGTTGATAGACTATGAAAAATATCAAGGTATTACCCTGACAGCAGAAGGGCGCCGCTATGCCCTGCAGATCGTACGACGTCACCGCTTATGGGAGTGTTTTCTGGTAGATAAACTGGGCTTCAGCTGGGAAGAGGTACATGAAATCGCGGAAGAGCTGGAACATGTGCGCAGCGAAAAGCTCACCACCCGCCTGAGTGAATTCCTTGGCAATCCGGTTATCGATCCGCATGGCGACCCTATCCCCGACGCCAACGGCAAAATGATCAAACCCAGACCACAAACACCACTGGACCAGGCCAATGCCAAACGCCTGGTGGTCACCGCCGTCACCGATCAGTCCGTTGCCCTCCTCGCCTTCCTGAATGCCAAAGGCATCCGGCTGGGCACTCAACTGGAAATTGTTGCTCACTACGAGTATGACAACTCCATCGAAATCAAATTAAAACACCAGCCAACACTCACTATCAGCGAGCAGGTGGCTAAAAATATTATGGTAAGACCCGTTTAATAAATGGCTGCGATATGCAGCCATTATGCGTAATTGAAGTATTATGAATTATAATCATGCTACGTCCCTGAGTGAAGTACATCAGAGCATCGACACCAATGGTAAATCGAAATGGAAAAAACTTTTTGCATTCTTCGGACCGGCCTACCTGGTCAGTGTAGGATATATGGACCCGGGGAACTGGGCCACAGACCTGGCCGGCGGTAGCCAATACGGCTATAAATTACTATGGGTGCTGCTGATGAGTAATATGATGGCATTGCTGCTGCAAAGCCTCAGCGCCCGGCTGGGTATTGTCCGCGGACGTGACCTCGCTCAGGCCAACCGGGAAACCTATCCCAAAGGCGTTAACTTCATACTCTATCTGCTGGCAGAAGTGGCCATCGCAGCCACCGACCTCGCCGAGGTGCTGGGCATGGCCATCGGTATCCAGCTCCTCACCGGCCTCCCGCTGATTTGGGGTGTGAGCCTCACTGTATTCGACACTTTCCTCCTGCTGGTGCTACAACGTTACGGCATCCGTAAAATGGAAGCTTTCATCGTAGCACTGGTAGCCATTGTAGGCATCTCTTTCCTGATACAGCTGATAATGGCCAAACCCAACATGGGTGAGGTAGTACATGGATTCATTCCCACCCTTCCTGACAACACGGCCCTCTACATCGCCATCGGTATTATCGGCGCCACCGTAATGCCGCATAACCTGTACCTTCACTCCGCCCTTGTACAAACCCGCAAAATAAAACGCGATGATGCTGGTATCAAACAAGCGCTGAAACTCAATTTCATCGACAGCACCATCGCACTCAACCTCGCCTTCCTCGTGAATGCAGCCATCCTGATACTGGCCGCTGCCGTATTCTTTAAAACCGGCCGCACGGATGTTGCTGAAATACAGGATGCCCATCAACTGCTGGAACAGCTGCTGAGCAGCAAACTCGCCCCTATCCTCTTTGCCGTGGCGCTGATAGCCGCCGGACAAAGCAGCACCGTAACCGGTACGCTGGCCGGACAAATCATTATGGAAGGATACCTCCACCTGCGTATCAACCCATGGCTGCGCAGACTGCTGACCCGTCTCCTAGCCATCGTTCCTGCGTTCTTCACCATCCTGATTGCCGGCGAAAACCAGGTAGGCCCCCTGCTGGTATTCAGTCAGGTACTACTGAGTATGCAACTGGGATTTGCCATCATCCCGCTGATACACTTCGTCAGCGATAAACACACCATGGGTAAATACGCTATCAAACCCGTTGTCAAAGTCATCAGCTGGGCCATCACGGCATTGTTGGTATATTTGAATATGCGTATGGTGTATACAGAAGCCATGAACTATATCTCCGGCACCGGAAATATATATGTAGACGGTATCATCATCCTGGCCATGCTGGGCTTTGTGGCACTGCTCGTCATCACCATCGTATATCCACTCCTCAGCCGCTATCGTCAGGAAGCTACCGGTGGTATCCATACCCCGCAGGTATCACTCGGTGAACTGGAAAAGCCCGAATACAAACGGATTGCCATGGCACTCGAATTCAGCAAAAAAGATGAACAAATCATCTCCTATGCCATCGCTCACGGTAACGCACAAACGGAATATATCCTGATTCATATTGTGGAAAGCGCCTCTGCTAAATACTTCGGTAAAGAGTCTGATGACTTCGAAACCCGCAAAGACCAGGAACAGCTGGATACCTATCTGGCCCTGCTGCAAAGCCGCGGCATCAAAGCCCGCGGACAACTGGGCTTCCGTCACCGTGCCAAAGAAATCGCCCGTATCGCCAACAACGAAAAAGCCGATTTTCTCATACTCGGCGGCCACGGCCACAAAGGCATCAAAGACTGGATTTATGGAGAAACAGCCGATCAGGTAAGACACTTTGTAAAAATACCCGTACTGGTGGTACAATAACGATATCGACTATACGATTTTATAGGTATTCCCTACCCCCATTTCATGCATCTCAAATTTACGCACCAGTAATACCACGCAGGCCACTATCGCCGCCGCGATAGCGGCCTGCATGGAAATATCCCGTATAGATACCAGCATTGCCTGTAGCTGCAGTTTTTTCTGGATCGTGGCCAATGCCGCTGCGGTGGCATCTTGCATGTCCATCCCATGGGAAAGGTATAAAGCCCTGAAAGAGTTTAACTCTGTATGATATAACGGATTCTCATAGGTAAGCCCCTCCGACAGCCGGGAGGCATGAACCACTGTACTTCTGAACAACCAGTTGCTGTACAACGAATATCCCGCAAATGAACCTATAATATAACGAAATGATAAACTGCCCATCACCCTGTCCGCATTCATCTCCCGGGGAATATTGGTAGCTGCAAATGTGGATAACGTAGTTAACACCATCCCGTAAGCCATACCCTGCATCAGGTAAGGCAACACCAGCCCCTCAAAAGAAGCAGACGTTTGAATACTGTTACAGAAAAGATATAAAGACCCGGCATATGACAAAAAGCCGATACACAGCATCACCCGGCGCTGTATCCCCTTATACAGCAGCAGCCCCGTCAACGGAAAGCTCACCAGATAAGCACACAACGTAATGAAAGCAACCTGTGAAAGATAATTTTCTTCTTCCCTGAAATTATAACCCGCATAATAGTTAAACAAAAAATTGGTACTGTAAAAAACATACAACACCAGCATAAACGCAATCCCCAGCGGCACCTGTCGATACAGGCTGAAGACACGGAGGTTCCAGAACGGGCGCTTCACATGATACTGCCGGTATACAAACAACAACGTGCTGATACAACAGCCCACCAGCGCATACAGTATCGTCTCATCCTCAAACCAGTCCAGCGTTTTACCGTAAGTAAGCATATAACAGAATAACAAGGCTGCCGCCGCAAACAGGAACATACTCAGCCAGTCTACCTGATACAACGGCACTTTCCGGTGCATGCGCTGACGATGAAACAATACCGCACAAATAATAATACAAATACTGGCGGATACAGCAGAGATCAGGTAAATATCACGCCAGTCATAATCTTCCAGCACCGGGTTCACAAAAATATCTGCCAGCTCTCCCCCTATCCTGGCAATAGTATAGTAGATGCCGTAAAATAAAGCCCTGTGGCGCATCACCGGATAATTGGCCGTCAGCACCGAAATAAAATCCAGCAAACATATCAGTTTCAGCATACCCATAAAAAAGTTGGTGACCAGCAACAACGGCGCATAGTCTACCGTAAAACACAACAGGGCCAGCAATACCTGTAAACACAACGCCAGCTGCAGCAGGTCTGCTTTTTTAAAGTACATCCGTAAACGATAATACACCGGTATAATCGCCACCATCCCCACCGCGCCGATCTGCGAAAACCATACGACAGTCTCCGGCTCAATGCCGTAAAAAGCCGACAACCGAGAAGCCGTTGTACTCGTGATCCCCAACACAAACGACTGCAGCAGGATCAGCAATATTATCACCGGCCCTTTTATCAGCCGAGGAATATATGACCGGTAAGGTGATAACGCGTAAGCCATGAAAGAACAGATTAATAGTTGAATATTCAACTATATAAGTAAAAATTTTTATTTCAATTTTTGGATAATTGATTCCAGTACTAAACAGGTTGTTTGCAATTCTTTTTCAGAGAAATCAGCTGTAATACTGTCGAGGAAAGGATCCAACACCGGCAACACCTGTTTCTTCAGGGCCAGCCCCTTTGGTGTCAGTACAATCTTTTTATTGCGGGCATCTTCGTCATCACTCACCCGGGCCACCAGTTTCCTGCTCTCCAGGTTATGGATAATCTTGGTAATACTTGCCTTGTCTTTGTACAACAAGTCCGCCAGCTCTTGTTGTTTGCGGCCTTCCCTCTGCCATATGATCCGCAGTACCATCACCATCTCCGACGTGAGATCAATATTATGCTGTGCCAGCAAACCATTGATGCGCAAACGATAAAGCCCCAGTGCCTGCGAAACTAACAGACTGATCCTCGGTACGGAATTCATATTTACAAGTTTTGATCTCCACAAAGGTACGATACAATAGTTGAATATTCAACTATTAACAATGCTTGATCACTGACAAGGTAGGTTGACTACCTGTACCGTTGTTTCGTACAGGCTTTCTGGTTATAGCACCGCGTATATAAACAATTAAAAGCGTAATTTGGAAGATAAATAACTGCTATGAGAGCGATCTTCCAGCCAGGGGATGTCAAACAATTTACCCGTCATGTGCGGGCAGAAGACTGTGCTGCCTTCGACAGCGGACAGGTACATCCTGTATATGCCACCTTTGCGCTGGGCCGTGATGCGGAATGGTGCTGCCGCCTGTTTGTGCTGGAGATGAAAACGGAAGAAGAAGAAGGCATTGGAACCAAACTCACGGTAGAGCATCTGTCACCTGCCCTGCAAGGCAGCGTGGTATTGTTTACTGCTACCATCACCGCCTTACAGGGAAATGAAATTACCTGCAGTTATGAAGCCCATTGTGATAACCGGCTGGTGGCCAGAGGCGTCCAGGTACAGAAGATCCTTCCCAAAGCCAAACTGGAACGCCGGTTTGCGTCATTATAAGCCCAGGGCTGCTTTCAGCCGGGGATAACCCGTTTTGCTCACCAGTACTTTAGCTCCGCTGCGCAGAATCGCCAGGTGGTTCTCCTTCTCATACGGATCAATACGGGTCACCTGGTTTACATTGAGGATATAAGAACGGTGCACCCGTGTAAACTGTTGCGGGTCCAGCATTTGCTCAAAAAAAGACATCGTCTTGTTCTTCAGGAAACTACCTTCCTGGGTAATGATTTTCACATAATCATCTGCCGCTTCCAGATAGTGAATATCCTGGACGGGAATGATTTTGATTTTACCATTGATTTTGATGACTACCCGATTACTCTGTGCTGGCGTGGAAGCAGCTGTTTCCAGTAATGCGGTGGTAGCAGCGGTATTGTTATTATGCTGCTCCAGCCATTTCTGGAAGGATTTGTCGAAACGCTCGCGGGAAAAGGGTTTCAACAGATAATCCACTGCATGTACTTCAAAGGCGCGCAGCGCGTGTTCTTCGAAGGCGGTAGTAAAAATCACAGCAGGCATATTTTCTACCAGCTCCAGCATCTCAAAGCCTGTGATCTTAGGCATCTGTATGTCCAGAAAAATGATGTCCGGCTGATGTTGTTGTATCGCCTTCAATCCTTCAAAACCATCATTGCATTCCTGCAGCAGCTGTACCTGTGGATAGTGTGCCAGGAACTCTTTTACCACTTCACGAGCCAGAGGTTCATCATCAATTATTACTGCTTTTATCATGTGTTTGTGGTACTTTAATCAAGGTAGTATAAATATTTTCATGCGCACCTGTTTCCATAAGATCCTGCCGGGCAAAGAGCAGGTACAGACGGCGTCTGATGGAAGTAAGCCCGAAACCGGTGCCTTTATGAGGCTGCTGCAGTTCGTTGTCGAATGGATTTTTTACTTCGAGCAACAGCATACCATCTTCCACGTAAGCCCTTATAGTGATGGTGATATCTCCGATAGTATCGTACAGGCCGAACTTAATAGCGTTTTCCACAACTGGTTGCAACAACATCGGCGGCATATACATTTTTTCTGCGGTTTCATCGTAGGTAACGTTAGTGGATAAACGATGACCAAAACGTACCTTTTCGATATCCAGATACAGCTGAAGATATTGCAGTTCTTCTTTCAGAGAGATCCAGTGATCATCTTCCCGTTTCAACGACCCGCGCAGGAAATCAGATAACTTAAGCACCATCTCACGGGCCTGCTCCGGACGTATCATAATCAGCGCATTGATGGAATTGAGGCTGTTAAACAGAAAGTGCGGCTGCAGTTGCTGCCGTAACTTATACAACTCCGCTTCCCGGACAATCGCTTCATTGGCTTCTCTCCTTTCACGTTCTTCCTGTACTTCTTCTTCATCATACCATACCTGGCTTCTGTATCCAATGCCCGCTATGATCATATCTCCAACAATAAAATGAATAGGGATGGCACTGTTTAACCAATGTATGTAAGCCGGATCAGTACTGAAGGTGGTGACCAGCAGCCAGTGGCTAAAGAATACCCAAAGGGCACACATCACTGTACTGACTACCGTTACATATAAAAATTTGTTGATACCCGCTCCCGGCCTGTAATACGACAGGTTGCGGCTGATCAGTAAACCGGCAGCACCCAGCAGGATAACGTGAACAGAACTATCTGTAATTGCCTGCCATAATGTTAAATCAAACCAGTAATACAACAAGGCGGCATACAATACCAGCCAGATCAGGAAAGAAGTAAGGAAACTCCAGGAGGAGCTTCCCTTGTATAATTGTTTTGCCAAAGGTTCGCCTTGTTTTTAGATCGTTTTAAACGTTGACTTCAATATATTGTTGCCCTTGAAGCTGGGCCGATTTCATTTGCAGCCAGGCCAGATATGAATTGGGATCTCCCGGTTCTTCTATGCGGGAATACAATTCCATGCCATCAGTAAGATGATCAAGGGTATATACTTCCGGTACATTGATAAATTTCCATTGTACCAGTTCCTGTTGTTGATTTTTGAATGCGTATTGTTCCTGCATTCCGATTTCCCTCGCTTTCTGATAAGCCTCTTTTTTAGAGATGGCGCTGATCAGTCTTAACTGTTCATCGAATTGCGGCGTATGAGTGCCATTTCCGCAGATGATCTGGTAAACTACTTTAGCAACAAACCAATACATACAATAATATTTTAAGTTGGATGAGATAGTTAAAATGGTTTCCGTTTATGAAGTTCATGCATAGCTTTTGATTTCCACGCCGCCGAAGATACAGTTGCCTTTCAGCAACAACACCTTGTCTTTATCAATATTACCCAGGAGCGCAGCCGGCCGTTTTTCCTCCACACCACCCATAACGGTAGAAATATCTACTCTGATGGTCCAGTTGGAGGGCACCACGATTTCACATCCTCCGAAGATAGCTTCCACTTCCAGCGTCACAGTACCGTTGATATCTGCCTGCATCAGGTTCAGGTTTGTACCACCAAACACGTTGGATACATAACCTCCCTGGAAATTTTTGGAAGTAACGACCCTTTCTACTGAACTGAAACAGGAAGAAGTGTTGATTTTGTCTTCGTTGGAAGCATCGCTGTCCGAGGTGTCTTTGGCGAAATACCGTGTATCTGTAACATAAGAATGCTCGTTCTGCCGTTTGAACAATGCGGTGATACCAATTGCAATCAATACTACCGGCCAGATAAAGCGGGCTGTATTATAAGGCCAGTTCATAATCTCACCGGCCAGAAAGATGCCGCCAACCGCTATCATTGCAAGCCAGTGACCACCTCTGAAGTTATGTTTAAAGCCCAGTACCAGGCCTACGGTTATCAAAATCATCTGCCAGGAAAAAATCCAGTCAGGTATGTCGAGATCCAGTCTTTTCAGCAACAGGCCGGTTCCTACGATAATGAGGATTATTCCTCCGATGTTGCGCCCCTTTCTCCTTTTAGCGATAATATCATCTTTGATCATTTTGACTGCTTTTTCATTTTCATTGTTGGAAATTTTTAACAATACAAAAGTAGGACGGCAGGAGCTGCCGCGAAAGTCTCTTTAGGCTAAAAATGTGCTTTTGCCGGTAAAATGCAGGAAAATACCGGTGAAAATGATGACCTCCATTTCCACCGTTGTCAGGTCAGACTTCTACGGTCACGAGATCGGCGCTACCGGACAATCTTTCCAGTACTGCACGGAGATCCTGAACCATTATATCAGGGCCACAGATGTAAAATTGCCGGTCGAAATTGGGAAGCTTTCTTTTCAAATAAGCTTCATCTATAATATGATGCTCATAACCCGGCACTTCTTCTCTTGTAATGGTGTTAATAAAGTTGTCGCCCAGCATCTGTTCAAATTCTTCTTTAAGAATTATATCACCAAAGGTCCGGTTGGAGAAAAACAGTTTGTTGTGACCCAACTGGCCTTTCCTCTGCAGATCACGGAAAATGGCGATAAAAGGGGTAACACCGGCGCCGCCGGCGATAAAAACGCCTTCACCTTTGTAATGGATGGCGCCCCATACATCATGGATAATAAAACTGTCGCCGGCTTGCACATGGCCCAGCTGGTCGGTCACGCTATGGTGATCTTCATAAATCTTGATGGTAAACTCCAGATGGTCCCACTCATTCAGACCGGTAAAAGTAAAGGGGCGACGCTCTTCTTCCCATCCGGGCTTGTTAACAGCCACTTCGGTGGCTTGCCCGGGGACAAAAGTATAGCCTTCAGGCTTCTCTACTTTAAAACATCTGACATTGTGTGTTACCGGGGTTACCGACAATACTTTTACGATATGGCTTTCCATAGTGTGTAGGTTTTCCTTAAATATATGAATGTAGGATATTTTTTGGCTTAGTGCAATGCCTGTGGTAACCATGCGGCCAGATCTGCGGCCCAGCGGGCATAATCTTTCCCCGAGGGATGCAGGCCGTCGGATGCTACCAGCGTAATATCATGTGCAGCCTCACGGGTATAGGGGGTAATATTGAGCCAATGAACACCTATAGATGCTGCAATGTCTTTATTGGCCGCATTGTAGGCATCTATCTGTGTAGCAATAGCAGCACGGTCGCGGTCGGCGGCAAAAGGAGTCACGCCCCAGTCGGGGATAGAGAGCACAACCACATGGGAAGGCCGGTTGCCTGCAAAACCAATGGCCTGTTGCAATAAGGCGGTAAACTGCTCCCGGTATTCGGTCAGGTCACGGCCCCTGTATTGGTTATTAACGCCGATCAGCAGCGTCACTATATCATAAGTACCGGTAATATGAGCATCCCTGATGCCCTGCTCCAGTTCGTCTGTCGTCCAGCCGGTAGTAGCTACTATACGGGGTGTTTGCACAGCTATGCCTTTGCTGCGAAGCAGCTCAACTGTCTGTTCCGGAAAACGTTCTGTTTCCGCTACACATTCACCGATCGTATAACTATCGCCCAACGCCAGAAAGGAATAAGGGACCATGAGGGTATCTACTGTTTTAGGTTGATTAAAAAAGTACAGCAAAATAGCATTAATACTGACATAAGCAAAAAGTTATATGTACTGTGTTATTTCAGCAGAATAAAGCAAGAAAGTTGACCGGCCTTACATTGGAATGCCATAACTTTGCACCCGATTACAACTTTTACGTAACGCATAAAGAAACCGTTTTATGCCGGCAGAAAAAATATCGATGAACAATGGCCTGTTACAGGTCCCTACCCACCCAATCATACCATTTATAGAAGGCGACGGAATTGGTCCGGATATCTGGAAAGCCAGCGTCCGTGTATTCGACGCAGCTGTTGAAAAAGCCTATGGTAGCGAAAGGAAAATTGAATGGAAAGAAGTATTGGCAGGTGAAAAAGCCTTCCAGGAAACCGGCGAATGGCTGCCTAAAGCGACGCTGGACGCGTTGAAAGAGTATCTGGTGTCTATCAAAGGTCCGTTGTCTACACCTGTAGGTGGTGGTATCCGTTCCCTCAATGTGGCTATGCGCCAGGAACTGGACCTCTACGCCTGTGTAAGGCCTGTACGTTGGTTCAACAAAGTACCTTCTCCTGTTAAACATCCTGAAAAGGTAGACATGGTCATCTTCCGTGAAAACACAGAAGATATCTATGCCGGCATCGAATATATGACAGGTACGCCTGAGGCGGAAAAACTGCTCAATTTCCTGCAAAATGAAATGGGCGTTAAGAAAATCCGTTTCCCGCAAACCTCTTCCCTCGGTATCAAACCCGTATCTATCGAAGGTACAGAAAGACTGGTTCGTGCTGCCATCCTCTATGCACTCGAGCACAAACGTCCTTCCGTATCCCTCGTACACAAAGGGAATATCATGAAATTCACCGAAGGTGGTTTCAAAAACTGGGGCTACGCACTCGCTGAAAGAGAATTCGGTGATAAAGTATACACCTGGGAACGCTGGGAAAAAACTAAAAAAGAACAAAACGAAGAAGCTGCCAATAAAGAGCTGAAAGTAGCGCTGGCTGAAGGTAAACTGCTGATCAAAGACGTGATCGCGGACAACTTCCTCCAACAGATACTGCTGGCTCCGCAGGACTATTCCGTAGTAGCTACCCTCAACCTGAACGGTGATTATATCTCCGATGCACTGGCTGCCGCTGTTGGTGGTATTGGTATCGCCCCTGGCGCCAATATCAACTACGTTACCGGTCATGCTGTGTTTGAAGCTACCCACGGTACAGCTCCTCGCTTCGCCAACACCAATACTATGAATCCATCTTCCGTTATCCTTAGCGGTGTAATGATGCTGGAATACATGGGCTGGAAAGAAGCTGCACAGATCATTGTTCACGGTTTGAGCACCGCTATCGCCCGCAAACGCGTTACCATCGATTTCTACAATCTGATGGACGACGCCACCCTGGTGAAAACCAGCGAATTTGCTGACGAGGTGATCAAACAAATGCAGCACTAATCCGCAGAGTTTAGGACAAACCAATAATAAAAGGAGCGAAGATCTACCGCTACTGATTATCTCCCGGTAATCGGTATACGTAATCTTCGCTCCTTTGTGCGCTTATTTATTGCACAATCGTAGTACCAGCAAAGGTTTGCTGGCACTACACCGCCCCGGCCGGCGAAAATGTTTTGTAATTTTCTCAGCTATTCGTATTTTTCGTGATTATCCCTGAAAAGGGACTTGCTTGAATAGTTGTTCGTTTTTTGTTGCTTTTAATCTAATTTTTTAAAAAAAACCGTAATGTCAAAAATTAAAGTTGCTAATCCGGTGGTAGAACTGGATGGAGACGAGATGACACGGATCATCTGGAAATTCATTAAGGACAAACTGATACTTCCATATCTGGACGTAGAAATCAAATACTTTGACCTGGGTATGGAGCATCGTGATGCCACCAACGACCAGGTGACTATCGACGCTGCCAACGCCATCCGTGAAGTAGGTGTAGGTATCAAATGCGCCACTATCACTCCGGATGAAGCCCGTGTTAAGGAATTCAACCTGAAACAAATGTGGAAATCACCGAACGGCACTATCCGTAACATCCTGGATGGTACTGTATTCCGTGAGCCTATCGTAATGACAAACGTACCTCGCCTGGTACCTAACTGGACCGCGCCTATCTGCATCGGCCGTCACGCTTTCGGCGACCAATACCGCGCTACCGACTTCGTTACCAAAGGTAAAGGCAAACTCACCATCAAATTTGAAGGTGAAAACGGTGAAGTAATCGAACACGAAGTATACAACTTCAAAGGCGACGGCGTTGCCCTGGCTATGTACAACACTGACGAGTCTATCAAAGGCTTCGCACGTGCATGTTTCAACCAGGCACTGATGAAAAAATGGCCGCTGTACCTGAGCACCAAAAACACCATCCTGAAAAAATACGATGGTCGCTTCAAAGATATTTTCGAAGAAATCTACCAGCAGGAATTTAAAGCTGCTTTCGATGCTGCCGGCCTCACTTATGAGCACCGCCTCATCGATGACATGGTGGCCAGCGCCCTGAAATGGAACGGTAACTTCGTATGGGCCTGCAAAAACTACGATGGCGACGTACAGTCCGACACCGTAGCGCAAGGCTTCGGCTCCCTCGGTCTCATGACCTCCACCCTCGTTACGCCAGACGGTAAAACCATGGAAGCAGAAGCTGCCCACGGTACTGTAACCCGCCACTACCGCGACCACCAGGCCGGTAAACCTACCTCCACCAACCCAATCGCTTCCATCTTCGCATGGACCCGCGGTCTGGAATTCCGTGGTAAACTGGACAACAACCAGGAACTGATCAACTTCTGCCACGCCCTCGAACAGGTTTGTATCGAAACAGTGGAAAGCGGTAAAATGACCAAAGACCTCGCTGTTTGTATCCACGGTAACAAAGTAGCCCACGGTAAAGATTATCTGTATACTGAAGAGTTCCTCGAAGAGCTGGACAAAGCACTGAAAGCGAAACTTGCCAAATAATTTTTCTGTCAAATACAAAAGAAGGGCTGACCAATGGTCAGCCCTTCTTTTATGTTCATTACTACTGATCGGTTATAATCCCATCTGGCGGCGTACCACCTTGTCTTCTCCATAAATATCATCATAAAACACCAGGGTGCCTTCTTTTCCTTCTGCTGTAAAATACCGGAAGTAAATCGGTACACGTTTGCTTAGGTCCACCTGTCTTTTTTCTTCACGGACTATCCAGGCACGTACACTGTCTATCCGGTGATTAGCCGTATCCGGCGAAGATATCAGATACTCCGCCAGGCTGTCCCACTGCTGCACACGTACGCAACCATGGCTCATAGCACGCATGGCATTTTTAAACAGTCCCCTGTTATTTGTATCATGCAGGTATACGCTGTATTTATTACGGAAATTAAATTTCATGATACCCAGCGAGTTGTCCAGGCCGTCCATCTGTCGTAATACATAAGGGAAATGCCCCTTTGATAACTTACTCCAGTCTATCGTAGACGGATCTACGGTATTACCGGCAGCATCGATCACTTCCAGGTTTTTAGATGCCAGATAACCCACATTTTTTTTGATCGCGGGCAGCATCTCTTTAAATACAATGCTGTAGGGTACACGCCAGTATGGATACAGCATAAAATTGGTCATGTAGGAATTGAGGATAGGCGTGCGGGTACGTGGTGTACCTACGATCACCCTCGACTCCAGCCTCACCTCTCCGCTGTCTACCACCCTGAGCGTATAGCCGGGCAGGTTAACCATGATATACTGATTAGGCATGGTGTCCGGTAGTTTGCGCCAGCGGTCCAGGTTCAACCCTGCCTGCATCACCCAGTCGCGTACAGACCTGTTCATAGCCATCACGGTACGTTTGCCGGCTACTCCATCAGGATAGATGTTAAATTCTTTCTGAAAAGCTTTTACACCTGTCTTCAGCAACGTGCTGTCCAGTACTTTGCCAGCAGTATCCAGATGACCGCTTTGTACCAGCCGGTTGATAACCTGTAACCGGAATGCCGCAGTATCCGTGTAATTGAGCGGCAGCGTATCCCAGTGATAAGATGCATACTTTTCTTTGAAGCTATGGATACCTTCTTTCAGCGCCAGATAACCGGCATGAGTAGGTTCCAGGCCATGCAGCAGCTCAGCAACATCATTTTGCTCAAGTGCCTGCTTTAATTTGGCCGTCAGCTCAACATCGGTAAAAAGAGAATCCGCTTTCAGCGTAACACTGTCACGGGGAGCTGCTCCGAAACGCAGGTCAGAAGCCATTCTCATAAAAGCATCTGAGAGCATCACGTCTACCCTGGCCCATAAGGCAGCGTCTTTTTTGGCGGCAGGATCTTTGGAAAATTGCTCAAAGGCAGCATTCAATGCCGGTTCATGATAATGGGCAGGCAACAATCCCACCTCATCAGCCTGACGGATAGCGGCCAGCATAGTGGCTGCAGCCGGATTGGCCACCCCATCATGCGACCAGCGGCCGGCATTGTCTTTTTCCTTGTAAAAATCCCGGATGGCAGCAGTACGAAATGCTGGAAGGCTGTCTTCCATCAAACCATCATTGTCCTGAATAGCATTCAATCGCTCGGTGATACTTTCCCGGATCACTTCATCGAGCTGCCTGATGTTGGCGACAATCTGTTTCTTTTGGGGAACTACGCGTTTCTTTTGGTGTCCACAGGCTAACAATAACACTCCAGAGCCGCATAACAAACTTAAAATAATCTTGTACTTCATTTGAATAAATCAATGGCTAAAGATATATAATTTCTATGCCAAAAAATAGCCCAGGGCTAAAGTCCTGGGCTAAACTAGATAATATATGGGGGTATTTACAATTGGAAATACTAAAACTCAAGGCTAAATATTATAAAAACACAAGTGGTTATTTATATATAAAAAAAATAACCCGGGACTAAGGCCCCAGGCTAAATTATTTTAAACCACCGTCTTTGAGCTAAACCAATATAGCCCATGGCTTTAGCCCTGGGACACCTTAGCGGCAGCATTCTTTTTTTGTAAATAATGATTGTATGAATTTCCAAATGGCTAATAATGTTTTTTTCATCTCCGCTGATTTTTAAAGAAGAGGCTACGGTATTCGGTAGCCTCTCTTTCAACTAAAACTAAAACAACTAACTTCCAATATTATAATTTGTCCAGTGGAATACGATTGGGCGTTTTCAACTGCTTGTACTGGCTTGGAGTGAGGCCGGTCACTTTTTTGAATTGTGCCGACAGATGCGCCACACTGCTGTAGCCCATCTTGTAGCTGATTTCGCTCAAACTCAGTTCATTGTATTCCAGGAGCTCTTTCACCCGTTCAATTTTCTGCTGGATGATATACTGCTCGATGGTTACTCCTTCCATTTCAGAGAAGAGGCTGCTGAGGTAATGGTAATCCTTTTGCAATTTGCCTGCCAACAGTGTGGAGAAATTTTCTCTCATTTCATCCAGTTCAGAATAATGCACGGTTTCTACTACAATATTTTTGATGGCGGCTACCAGCTGTTGTTTTTTATCGTCAATCAGCAGAAAGCCTTCCGCCTGCAAAGCTGATGAAATTCCCTGCAACTGTTGCTCAGTCAGCTTTTCTTCCACCGTAGCTTTACCTAATTGTATATCTTCAATAGTAAGTCCAGCTTCTTCCAGCACCGATCTAACCACCTTGAGACAGCGCGGACAAACCATATTTTTTATGAACAGATCTGTTTTCACGCGGATTATTTTTTAATATTAAAAATGTTGTGCTCTATTCGCACCAGCATTGAGTTAAACGAGTTACGCGGCATATCACCGGCCAACTGAGTACGGTAAGACAGATCGAGCCGGGTAGTACTGTTGAAAATGAATTGTACTGCCGGCGCTATGTCCAGGTAAGAACCACGTCCTGCTACGTCTGTATTGGTTTTACCCAACAGCTCCACATACAGGTTCAGATTGGTCTGATTAAAATTCTTATACCTTACCGGCAGCACCAGATATCCTGCAGACAAACTATAATTGACCGAGTTTTTTGGGAACCCTTCGGGGATATTGTCCTTCACATTGTTCATATAACGGGAATACCCCAACGTAGTAGACAATGCCAGTTTATGTAACAGTTGTGTGGCTACGATACCGCCGGCCACACCGGAGGTAGCACCTTCCAGATCCAGGTCTGTGTTGTGATACGGCTTTTTGGTTGCCTCCGTGGTCGGGAAATACGGGTTGTCTATTACAGAACCTTTCACATAGGCAGCCATCCTGAAATGGGCGTGCTGCTGATCCAGTGAGAGGAACCGGTATTTGGCGTAAACACTACCGCCTTCCATCCTGATGGAAGACTGCATCATGTTGGAGGCATAACCAATAGCATGTACCATCAGCTTTTTACTGATGCCCCACATAACTTCCGGTTCAAAGCGCATCCCGGTAGTACCGTCGTGCTCCATTTTAAAAAACTTGTTGCTAAGACGGATACCCAGCGAGTTCGCCGGCATATTGCTGGCCGGTTCTGTATTAACGTATAATTCCTGTGCTGTTGTTACCTGGCCGATGCCACACAGGGCAAGGACCATGATTAAAAGTTTGCGCATACCGAAAACAAGATAGTGTTAAATGGTTACATGATAAACCCTTTTGGAAGCGTTTGCTTCGTGGGGCTTGCAGCAATCTGCCATTATCCCTGTTTTATAACAGGGCATACTTGTTTCAGTTGAATATTTTTTGAACTGTTTGGAAGAGACAAAATCTTTATCGATGACAGTAATGTCTTTATCGCCATTCAGCACCTGATCTTTGACATGCATAAAATGCAGGGTGCTGCCGGCAAAAGGCACATGGGTGTCGTTCTGAACTTTTACCTCGTTGAAATTAGCAGTCACCACCAGTTTACCTACAGAAAAACCGGCATCTTCCACTTTCGCTTTGATAGCGTCGATGCTCACTACAGCGCCTGGTTTAAAGTATAAGATAAAGGTGGTATTATCTAAATCGGTATCAATTTTATCAACAAAAGGCAGTGTCTGGAGAGATTCCAGTGTAGCCCGTGAACACATGGCGCAGGTAAGGCCGGAAGCCTGTAAGCTGGCTTTTTTATATTGCGCCTGGGCGCCAAAAGTTAAACCCAATGCAACTAAAAGAATGGATAATATTTTCATGATCTGAATATTTATAGATTAATAATTACAGCAATGCCTATATGTTTCCACGATGTGGAAAACAACAGAAACAACTGTATCAGATCAGAAATGAACAGTTCCGGAGGAAAACGGGGGTGTGAAGATTGGGCCCCGGTGGATCATGGGGATAACCAGTGAGACGAATGTCTGTTACAGATAAGGCTGGAGCCTGCAGGATTCTTACGGGCAGCTGCAGATCCATGGTAACCGGTGCATCCTGCTGCAGGGCTTTGGCCGCCTCGTGGGAGGTCGTCACCTTGCAGAATTTCACCTCGTTTTTACAGCAGTCCATACTTTTTACCGGCCTTCCGCAACGCTTGCACTGATCCTTATCAGAATCGCTCTGCAGCTTTACAGATGCCAGTTTGCCCATGCAGTAATGCACGTTGACCGTAAACCCGCTGGTAAGCAGCGTGTAAAGGACAGCAAAAAATATGGCGAGAAAACGTTTCATGATGAAATACAAAAATACTACAATAAATTGTTTTTCATCATCACGAGGATGAAATTCCGGATGCGCCGGTTATTTTAACATTCGGTTAGCGTTTCGTTTTTTTCTTTTTACGGGGAGATGCCTGCGCTTGCTCCAATTGCTCCACTCTGGCTTTTAACGCCTCATTTTCTCCCTTCTGCTGAATCAGGTGCAGGGTAAGTTCCTCCACTTTCTGCAGCAACAATTTATTCATTTCTCCCAGGTCGAGCCCGTTTTGTGCGATCTGCTGCGCAGATGGAATTCCCGGCAGATGGCGGTTCTGGGCAACAAAAGCGGCGGTGCTGTCTAAAGAAGGCAGCGCATAATCCGGATGGAATACAAAATCAGGCCAGTCAGCAGCATCCTGGCTTACTTTCACTCTTTTGGCAAGGATAGTTCCATTAACCGCCAGTTTGGCCTGTGGGTCAAAGGAACCAATACCTACGTTCCCATTTTTTACGGCGATATCTCCATAACCACCTCCCAGCACATACCGGGTAGCCATCGTCACATTTCCATCTTCATTGAGTTTTACATCCACTGTGTTCCCTTGATAATAATCTATTGCTCTCAGATACATGGCAGAGATCTTGGCAGAAGCAGACTTGTTTGAACCACATCCGATAATGCGCCCATCAATTCTCCAGAACCAATCCGATGGGTTACCGGGATTAAGGCCCGCCTTTATCGCCTGCGCCATTGTAGGAGGAATCTGCACCAAGGTATAACCTCCTTCCCAAAGTTGGCCCCACCATTTACTTACTTGAAACTCATGACCGGGTTTATTGGCCCAGGAAAACCAGAAGCGGAACTGTATATCTCCACAGGTCATATTATCCGCTCGCCTGATCAGTATATAGTACTGTCGTACATAACCTGTTTTAAGTTGTCCTCCGAAGAGGTGCTCTATGGCCATATAATTTCCTTTGGTAATGGTCTGCCAGGGTTCGTCGCCATTCAGCCAGGCTGCGCCTTCTTCATTACCATAAATCTGTACCATGCCCTGATCAATAGGATCATTCTGGGCATAGGCTATAAATACAAGAGAACACTGCAACAGCAGTACAGAAAAGATACGTTTCATAAGTATAAATACGGGTTCAACAAACTACAAAATAAGATTTTTCTGCACCTTGTATGCGGCTACAAGGTGCAGAAAATCAGTTGATAAACCACCAACGGAGCCCAACGCGGAATGCGAAGTTGTTATATGGGTATAACGGCGCGCTGTGGTTGTTTTCAGCAAAGAATGTATTCAGGTTTTCAGCTCTCACGAAAGCTGAAAAGGATTTGATACGGAAATGTGCAAAAGCGGAAATGTCCGGTGAAAAATATTTCACCTTGGTACTGTTCTGGAAAACAAACTGTCCCAGCAACGGCGAGTAGTCGTCGGCGTAGTAGTCTGTATTATAACGGAACTCCAGACCGGTCATCAGGTTGAGGTTCTTATACAGCACCTTCTCGAAGGCAAAGCGGTTACGGGTCCAGAATGTAGGTACATTCAGCGGTCCGTCGCCATGACGCTGCTGGAAAGCAACATCCATGTACCAGGAGAACGGTGAAATAGTGAACTTCTTACTAAGTACTACCTGCAGAAGGTTGAACAGGGACGGCGCCTGCGCACTGTGGAAATAGTCGCTGAAATAAGTGTAGTTGGTAAACAGGAAATAGTTGACCGCCAGGTTATATTTCAGCTTTTTGTTTTCGGCTGCAAATTGCAGCTGAGTGGTATTTTCCTTGGCCAGCGTGCTGTTATACCAGGTATTACGACTGCTGTTAAAGAATTTATACACATAAGACGGCTCGCGGTTGACATTCGTCACCGACAGTTTCACATCTCCCAGCAAGTCGTTGATATGACGGCGCAACATACCGTAAAGACTGTAGTCTCCAAGATTCTGCCCTGCTACGTATAATTCTCCGCGGGCAGAGAAGTCCCACAGTTTATTACGTGTTTTGTTCCGGTATTCACCATGCAGTGCCAGATTGGTAAAATTGATATTGGCATCCAGGAACACACCGGCAATCGTTTCAAAGCGGGCTCCCACGTTGATAAAGTGACCGAGGTTACCAAATACCGGAAACTGCACCAGTGACAGGTCATTGGAAATTGTCTTCCATTGATGTCTGGCTGTGATAGTATCACCCGGGATAAAATCAAAACCGTAATGCCGCGTATAAAAGGTAGTGTCCTGATTGGTATCAATGAACTGGTAATCGTTGTTCTGATAGTTGAAGGTGTATTGCACCCTGAATATCGGCGTATAACGATAATAGTCCGTAGTGTCATTGATATGGAGGGAATCACCGCGGCCCCAGTCGTACTGTTGCTGGATCAGTATCCCTGTTTCCTTATACTGCGATTTCACGGGTATTTTGGACCCGAAAAAGGCATACTGAGTTACTTCCTGGTTACCCAGGTTCACATCGATACTCTGACGGTTCCTGTACAGATTACTGTTCAGGAATGAATCATTTTTGATACCACCGTTTTCTCCACCATTGAGCTTATTGAAGTAAAAGCTGAAGTAGGTGTTAGCCCTTTTGTTTTTGCTTTGATAGCGGGCAGTGAGCCGGTAGCTATCGTGATTCGTGTTTTGTGTCCGGAAATAACCTGGTGAGTTTATTTTGCGGTAGTCGAAGGCAAAGTTGAACCGGTCCGTACGGTTCTGGGTATGGGTTACACCTATCACCTGTTCCTGTTTACTGCCTACAAGGTAGTTCAGTTCAGAATATGGGCGGTTGGTATTATAAAACCGCGCATTGGCGTGTGTGAAGCCATATACATCGTAGGCATGAAAACCGGCGTCAAATCCGGGTTTCAGAAGAGGCGTAAAAATAAGGTTACGGGCAGCAGCACCGCTGTTGCCCAATGTCATGTAGTTGGCCGGCACTTTCAGGAAATCCGTGTTAAAGTCTGCCACAGAAGAGTCTATGCCGAAATCGGTAGGTTCACCGAGATAGCGGTAGGTCAGCGTCAGCGTGTCCGGTTCGTGATCATGTTTGCTGGTATCACGCTGCATTTTGTTGGTGCCGCCACCGCCGCCGCCCATATTGCCGAAACGCCCGGTATTGAACTGGGCCATTAAAGAATGCCCTCCTGCCAATAGCAGGGCTATGATAATAAGAAGATGCCTCATCCGAAAATGACAAAACGTTTATAGTTGCCGGATTAATTCACTAAAGATAAGCGTTAGCTTGGGTTCTGCCGCATGTGCTGCCTCCAGCACTTCCTCATGGGTAATCACATTTTCTTCTTCCCGGATGCCAATATCGGTAATCACACTCATCGCAAACACTTTCAGACCGGAATGTATGGCCACAATCACCTCGGGCACAGTACTCATACCTACAGCATCACCACCGATGATATGCATGTATTTGTATTCAGACCTGGTTTCGAAAGTAGGGCCCTGTACACCTACGTATACACCGGAATGTAAATGTATATTGTTGGCAGCAGCTATCTGAAAAGCCGCAAAAATCAGGTCTTTGGAATAAGGTTCGCTCATATCCGGGAAACGGGGTCCCAGGGTTTCGTCATTACGTCCACGTAAAGGATGCTCCGGCTGCAGATTGATATGATCTGTGATTATCATAAGATCCCCCACTTCAAAAGCAGCGTTCATACCGCCGGCAGCATTGGAAATGAATAAGGTATGAATACCCAGCTCCTTCATCACCCGTACCGGGAAAGTCACCTGTTGCATGGAAAACCCTTCATAATAGTGGAAACGTCCTGCCATGGCCACAATAGGCTTGCCCTGCATATACCCCAGTATCAGTTTGCCGGAATGTCCTTCTACAGTTGACACAGGAAAATGTGGGATATCACGATAAGAAATTTCTATGCTACTTTCTATTTCCTTGGTCAGGTTTCCCAACCCACTGCCCAAAATAACGCCTGCTACGGGGCGTTCCTGCCAGAATTTCCTGATAAAGTCACCGGCTTCTTTGATCTGATCCTTTAATTCACTCATCTGATTAATACGATTAATTAAAAGTCGGGTTTAAAAATCAAACCCGCGCAAAGTTATTTTTTAATTCACAAATGACTGCAGTTTTATATTTAAATCATAATGACCTATTTTAGCGCCAAATTTTATTGCGATGAACTTACACGAGTACCAGGCTAAAGAACTGTTGAAAAAATATAATGTACCGGTACAGGAAGGCATTCCCGTAGATACGCCAGAAGCGGCGGCCGAGGCGTACAAACAACTGAAGGTGCAATACGGTAACGAGTTTGCTGTGGTTAAAGCGCAAATTCACGCTGGTGGACGCGGTAAAGGTAAAGTCCGTGGAACAGAGCAGAGAGGAGTAGCTGTAGGAAAAAATGCAGAAGACGTTAAAACCATTGCAGGCAATATTCTCGGTGGTACGCTGGTAACTATCCAGACTGGCGAAGCTGGTAAACTGGTTAACAAAGTACTGGTAGCACAGGACGTTTATTATCCCGGCCCTAACCCGGTAAAAGAATTTTACCTGTCTATCCTGCTCGACCGCGCTAAAGGTCAGAACGTGATCATGTACTCTACCGAAGGCGGTATGGACATTGAAGAAGTAGCACACAACACACCGGAAAAAATATTCAAAGAGTGGGTAAAGCCAAACATGGCCCTGCAACCATTCCAGGCCCGTAACATCGCTTTTAACCTCGGTTTAAGCGGCGAAGCGTTCAAAAACATGGTTAAATTTGTAACCAACCTGTACAACGCTTACGTAGGACTGGATTGCAGCATGCTGGAAATCAACCCATTATTCAAAACCAGCGATGAAAAAATCATTGCCGTTGACGCTAAGGTAAACCTCGACGACAACGCACTGATGCGTCATCCCGACCTGGAAGCACTCCGCGACATCACTGAAGAAGATCCTACCGAAGTAGAAGCAGGCAAATACAACCTGAACTTCGTAAAACTCGACGGTAACGTAGGTTGTATGGTGAACGGCGCCGGTCTGGCCATGGCTACTATGGACATGATCAAACTGAGCGGTGGTGATCCTGCCAACTTCCTGGACGTAGGTGGTACTGCCAACGCACAAACCGTGGAAGCCGGCTTCCGCATCATCCTGAAAGATCCTAAAGTAAAAGCGATCCTCATCAATATCTTCGGTGGTATCGTTCGTTGCGACAGGGTTGCCCAGGGTGTTATCGACGCCTACAAATCCATCGGCAACATCAACGTTCCGATCATCGTACGTTTACAAGGTACCAACGCCAAAGAAGCAAAAGACCTGATCGAAGCCAGCGGCCTGAAAGTACAGTCTGCTACCCTCCTCAGCGAAGCTGCTGACCTGGTGAACAAAGCACTGAACTAATCTGATCTGATTTTTAAATAAAAAAAGCAGCGAAAAATTTTCGCTGCTTTTTTATTTTATAACTGGGAAAGCTCTTTTTCCTCTCTTGCTGCATCATCACCCCAGGCCTTTTTCTTCGCTATTAACCAGCCGAAGTATTTTTTAGCCTGTACCTTCTCATCCAGCCCTTTACTCATATATGCCAGCATCTGCAAGGTTTCCTGACTGGCATCTGCTGTCACCACTGGTTCTGCCCATTTCAGATACAGCGATTTGAGCGCAGGATCTTTGGCCATATCAGCACCCATGTAAAAATTCATGTATCGAACCCTGTTCTCATTCTTATCAGGATGGGCAGCCGCAAATTCCAAAAACGCCTTCGCATCCTTACATTTTTTGAAGAGATAGTTCTCTGCATAAAACATCTGCACATAAGACCAGTCACCAGCTCCGTATACCTGCTGCTGTTTTTGCAGGAAAGCAGTAAAGACAGCCATATCCAGTGTAGCCGGCAGCGCAGCGATATCCTGCTTTAACAGGCCGTCCAGGATGTTATTGTTCAGCTCTTCCCCGAAACGGGCCACGTAAGACGCCCTGTTTTTCAGGTAAAAAGCCCGGTAATCGGCGGGCAGCTCCCGGCTCATCTGCATTACCTTGAAGGTAGATTCCGCCAGCTTATCTTTCTGTTTGCCCAGATAAGCAGCTATTTCTTCCTTGTTACCTCCTTTGTAATCCTTGTTCCACATAGCCCGGTAAAAGTCAGGGTCTTTGGAAGACAGGCTATTTCCAAAACCAGCCAGGTACCGGCCCTCTTTGTAACGCGCAATATTCTCTTTCAGGAAAGCCATAAACCTGTCTGGCTCCTGATATCCCGCACCGCGGTTCAACAGCTGGCCTTCTCCACTGATAACCAGGTAGGTAGGAAATCCACGCATAAAATATTTGCGGCACAGTTCCATCCCGAACTCTTCTTTAAACACATCATAACCGGTACAAATGAAATTTTCTTCCATATACCGCTTTACTTCCGGCCGGGGAAATACCTTCACTTCCATGTCTTTACAGGCATGGCAGCCTTCAAAATACGTGTCAATAAAAATGGGCTTGTGCTCTTTCTGAGCCCTGGCGGTCAGCTCCTTCCAGGAACCTTTGATAAATTGGGTACTGTCCTGGGCATAGGCCACAACGGGCAACAGCGCTGCGATCAGCAACGCTTTGGTTAGCTTTTGCATACTACTTTTTAATGGTTTGGTTTTGGTTTGGTTGGTTTGGTTTTGGCGCGTAAACTAAAAAATATCCGGGTAATCCTATCGGGATATTGGATAAACGGCATAAAAAAAGCGGATTACCAGGGGTAATCCGCTTTTTTCTTAACTATCTCTTTTTGGAGGATATACTGCTTTGGGAGGGGTAGCAGGTATTCCTTTATTATCATCTTTAGGCTTCGGCGCTACCGGCTTTTCATCTTTCGGTTTCGTCGTTTCCGGAGGAGCAGGCTTGGTGTCTGCCGGAGCATACATATCTTCTACGCCGGCGCCGGAATTATAGTCAGATTCAGAACCATTGCCGATATCTTCAGCTTCAGCACCTGGCTTCACGTTAGTATCGAAGTTGGAATACGTCTCATCGGTCATGTTGGCCGGAATCGGGAATTTATCGGCAGCACTGACTTTCAGGGTATTATCTGCATATACCTTTTGCATGAAGTAGGCCCAGATCGGCAAACCGGTATTAGCACCCTGTCCGATACCGGTGGTAGCAAAATGGATAAAGTTGTTTTCGCAACCTACCCAGGCGCCCGCCAGCAGTTTGGGGGTGTAACCGATAAACCAGCCATCAGTGTTATCGTTGGTGGTACCGGTTTTACCGGCCATTTCTCCCTGCATTTTGTAGGTGCCGCGCATACGGGCACCGGTACCGCCGGGCTGTAATACGCCTTCCATCATTTTCACCATGGTATAGGATTCCTTCTCACTGATCACTTCACGTTTTACCGGAGCAAATGTTTCCAGGATATTACCATATCGGTCTTCGATGCGGGTGATATAAATCGGTTTGGTATTGATACCTCTGGCAGGGAACATGGTGTAAGCCTGCAGCATTTCATACAGGGATATTTCGGAAACCCCGAGCGCAATAGAAGGATACGGTTCAATTTTGCTGGTGAAACCTATCTTATTCTGTGCAAAGTCTGCAAAAGCTTTGGCGCCGATTTGTTTGATCAGGTAAGCCGATACCAGGTTGAGTGACCTGGCCAGCGCACCTGCCATGGAAATACTTCCACCTACACTTCCTTCGGAGTTGCGGGTCAGTGTCCAGTTGCCAATGGTGATAGGCTCATTAGGCAGCATGGTACTAGGCGACATACCATTCATGATAGCAAAGCAATACAGGAATGGTTTAAAGGTAGAACCAACCTGACGGCGGGTTTTCGCTACGTGGTCATTTTTAAAGTAACGGAAATCCGGTCCGCCTACCCAGGCTTTCACCTCTCCGCTTTCCGGGTCCATAGCCATAAAGCCTGCCTGTAATACGGCACGCATATATTTAATGGAGTCCAGCGGCGTCATGACAGTGTCCATTTCATTCAGATCAGGTTCTGAGAAACTTTTCCAGGCAAACACCTTCATTTTGGTAGGGGTGTTGAATGCTTTGGTGATTTCTTCATCAGAAGCCTCATCGTCTTTCATGGCCTTATAACGATCAGACTCTTTGGTGTATTTGTCGAGGTACTGTGGCCATTTTTTCCATACGCTGCCGGATTTCACATCATGCTGGCTGGACAGGTATTTCTGCAGCGTCTGCAGGTGGCGGGCCACTGCTTCTTCTGCATACAACTGCATACGCGGGTTGATGGTAGTATAGATTTTCAGACCATCACGATAAAGGTTATACGGTGTACCATCGGCTTTGTTGTGATTTTTACACCAGGTTTTCACCTCATCACGCAGCACTTCCCGGAAGTAGGGAGCCAATCCCTTGTTATGGTCTATTTTGTTATAGTGTAATACAATGGGTTTGCTTTTGGCAGCAGCGGCTTCGGCAGATGTGATAAAGTTGGCATCCACCATGTTGTCGATTACAGTATTACGACGGGCCAGGGCCATCTGCGGGTTACGGCGAGGGTTGTACAATGTGTTACCCTTCAGCATCCCAACCAGAATGGCAGCCTCTTCGATAGACAGGTGGCCGGCATCTTTACTGAAGAAAGTACGGGCTCCGTTTTCGATACCATATACGTTGTCACCGAAAGCTACAGTGTTGAGATACAGGGTCAGAATCTCCTGTTTGGTGAAGTTTCTTTCCAGTTTAACGGCGATGATCCATTCCTGCAGTTTCTGAAAAGCCCTGCTTAAAGGATTGGTGGCACGTTGTTTACCCAGGTTGTCTGCCTGCAGGTTGAGGGCCAGCTGTTGAGTGATAGTACTGGAACCTCTTTTTTTCCCGATCAGCAGATAGAAGGGAATGGCCATGGTGCCTTTGGCGTCGATACCGGAGTTTTGGTAAAAACGGGTTTCTTCCGTTGCAATCAGAGCATTGATCACATTTTTGGAGATCTCATTATAATCGCTGCTAGAGCGGTCTACCTGATAGTATTTACCCAGAATAGTTCCGTCATCAGCGATCACTTCTGAAGCCAGCGCTGCGCGCGGGTTCTCCAACTCCTCCATCGAAGGCATATTGCCAATGACCCGGAAATTGACCAATAAAATTAAAAGAACGAACAGTGCTAAAATACCAAACGCTACACGCCATAATATTTTCACCGATTTTTTCATGCGCTATATAAATTTGTTTTGCGGGCTACCGCCGCTTTAAATTGGACAGTGACCTATCGTTGGCTGTTAAAATTAGTTTTTAATAAAAGGCCTCTAACAGCAATAAACAGGCCTGTTTACTAACAGTTTGACCCACAAATCTATTAAATATTTAGAGATTTAATGATTTCGGTACAGCAGGCTTTCGGATTTAACATTCCATTATTCCGGCAAAGCCCGCTGTACTGGTATAAATCGCTATATATTATTGTGTTACATAATTATCTGCAAAAAACTTCCGGTAACCGATAAGGTCTTTAGTACTGTTGAGCAGAATGAAATTATCCCGGGAGATCACAAATATGGAGTACTCAGACGGCCTGATCCGTGGAATAATATTCGTGGAAGCCTCTTCGCGGATTTCATCGAAATAGTTCAGTGCCTTGTCTTCGTTCGGGAATAAGCGGAAAATAAGCATTGTTTCAGAAGGTGACAATACAAAACTGCCCACTTCTATTTTATCGGTAGCATGTTTGGAGGCATTGTATCGGGTAAACTGGTTCAGGCCTTCATCCATCAGCTCTTTGGAAACGCGCTGGAAAGACAGCACCACAAAGTGGGGGTTGGCGGCAGACAGTTTATACGGTGTTATCGGCTTGGGCGGCGCCACAGTTGCAATCGGAGCGTTAGGCACCACACCGGCTATTTTATCGGAGATGCGGGCAGAATCGAGTTTTGCAGCAGCTTTGGCGGCGTTGAGTTTATCTACGAGCACCGGCTGCGGATTTTGCCAGGGATAACGCATGGAGATATTTTCATCTACCATCGGGGCTCCATTCACATCTTTTTTGATTTCCAGCTTCGCGAGGTAGTTAACCAGCTCATTGCGGTGGTCCAGTGCGTCCAGGAGAGCCTGCGTTTGGCGGCGGACACCTTCATCACCGGGATATTTGTTCATCACTGCCACAATCACCTTACGGGAAGCCTGGGTAGAGTCTACGCCGATCAGCGTGTCTGATTTCACCAGGACCATGGCTTCCAGCAGGTCGAATTTACTCTGCATGAAATTAACACCATAGGTAGAATCAGCACGGCGTTTAATAGCCAGAGCAGTAGCGTTGTCTCCATCACGGAAAGCCGTATAGGCAGAATCGTAGGTGGCGCTGATGATTTTTTTTCTGGCCAGGTCCACATCCCTGTTACCACCGGAGCGGATAATATCCGCGTAGTTGGTATTGGCGTACTGTTTCAGTATCAGGTCTTTGTAGCGGGCGACTTCCGCTGCGTGGTTCAGTTTTCCGTGCCATACGTAGAGGGAGTATAAAATCTCCGGTTTACGCGGATGGTCGGGGTATTTGAGCAGCAGGGAATCGTATGTTTCTATGGCCAGCGGATAATTTTCGAGTTTATCGTAATACAGCTTGCCGAGGTCAAAACGGGCATCCTGGTCCAGTTTGCGGGAAGCATTCAATTTCTCAGGTGTCAGTGGGAGGCCTTGTGCCAGCCGTTCGCCGGTAATACTGTCCGGGGGCAGATTTTCCGGTGTCGTGGCGGTGGGGCCGGTAGTTTCCGTGGGGGCGTTGTTGTTATTAGCCAGGTTGATGGTGCCGGTCTGGCTGCGGCGCCAGTTATCCCCTACGGCCCTGTTACCCCAGCGGCGTTTAAATTCGGAGTATCCGGCCGACTTGCTGCCCTGGTTATAGAAGTACCAGTCCCCTTTTTCTTCTTTGGGGTTGTAGGCGCCGTTGTTGTTCATCCCGAAGGTGGGATTGTCGTACGGATTGGCGGCCTGCATGGCATCATTTTTTTTCTTCTCGGCGGCAGCTGTTTTCAGGGTAGCGGCCATTTTGGCGAGGAAGATATTCCGGTCGGATTCGGGCATGGCGGCGATGCGCTGCAGACTGTCTTCCCGGCGGATAATGGCCAGCTTGGCAGCTACGTCTGTGAGCACTGCCTTACGGACATTGACATTGGCTGCATCGACAAAGTCGGGTGTCATGGCACCGGCGGTACTATCGTAATATTTTTTGGCGTCCAGGTACTGGCGCTGGTCGTAGTAGATATCTGCGATGCCTTTGTAGGTGAGGGTACGCTGCACCATATTATCACCACCTGCCTTGAGGGACTTCTGAAGGTATCCCAGTGCTGCTTCTGCATCAGCTGGATAAGCGAGAGTGCCCATGGTATAGTAGATCGCGTCGCGGAAATGGGTAAAGCGTTCTTTTCTCAGCATATGCCGCAGGCCTTCCTGGCTTTGGGCCAGGCCCCCTTCTTTTTTCGCATTGATTTTAGCGATCTGGATGCGGGACTGGAAGTCCATCATGGGGTCCGGTTTGCGGCTGATTACATCTCTGAACTGCTCCATGGCGGAATCAGGGTGCTGTTGCTGCAGGTAGAGCTGACCGAGGATAAAAGACATCCTGGCTTTAGCTACCCGGTCGCGGCTTTTATCGATGGCCATTTTCAGCGGTTCTATCGTCTCAGGGTATCTGCCCTGGATATAGTTGCTATAGGCGCGCACTTCCGCGAGGCCGCCGTCCAGGCGGTGCGGGAAATTGGGGTCTGTACTGAGGATATTCAGCAGGGCCTGTACCTCGTCGTATTCTTTCTGTTCGAGGAGGGTCTTGGCTCTCCAGAGAAAGGCATCGTTACGGGCAGATATATGTTTGAAGCGGCCAAAGAAACCTTTTCTTTTTTCTCTGGAAGCGATGGAGATATGATCATTTTCACTGGCGCCTACCACGGTTTTATATTCGGATTTTTTCCGGGGAGCGAAGGTGAGGTTGATATACTGGAAGGTTTTATTGGCATTTTCCAGGTCTCCTTCATAGAAATAGGCTCGGCCCATCAGCAGGAAACAGTCATCTATCCACTTCCCTCTGGGGTCGTGGAGCTGGATGGCCATATTGGTTTTTTCGATAACAGAGTCGAGTTCTGTTTTGCTATACCCTTTGCTTTGCAGGGTGGTAGGATAAAACGGCAGTAATACGTTATAATTATCCTGACCGTCGCGGTTGACGGTTTTCACTACTTTATCCAGTTTTACCCGGGCGTGGAAATAATAGTTATAACGGGTCGCCAGGTTCTGGAAGAACTTGCGCTTAAAATTCCAGGGCTTTTTTTCCAGCATCACTTCAGACGGGGGACGACGGTCCTGTACCACACGCTCTTTGGGTTTAAAGAGGGGTTTGACAACCGGCTTGTTAGCCTGATTGCTCTGGGGCTGCGGTTGCTGCTGCGATGGCTGCTGTTGTGCCGGATTACGGGGCTTGATTTGTGCCATAACCGCCGGAGATCCTATGCACAACGATAAAAAAAATAAAACCGGATAACGACGTAGCGATTTATAGCAATTCATGTATGCCAGGGTGTATAGGCTCTATTATATAACTGTTTGTTTGAAAAAATATTTTAAAGATATGATAAAATAGTGGATCAATTGGTGGGATTGATTAACTTTAGCCGCCTGAAAACGAATAAATCTCTACAAGTACTACCTAATCATGGCGAAGAAGGGGAAAAAAAACAACAGAAGAAACCTGGAAAAACTGAGTCATAAGTACCGTTTGGTAATTATGAATGACGATACCTACGAAGAAGTTACGTCCTTTAAACTATCCAGAATGAGTGTTTATATCGCTTTGAGCACCCTGTTTGTGTTACTGGTGGCCATTACAGTGGCAACCATTGTATTTACACCATTACGATACTATATCCCAGGCTATGGAGACCTGAAACAGCGCAAGGAGTTTATCCATCTGAAAATGAGGGCCGACTCTCTGGAAACAGCCATTAATCAAAGAGACCTTTACCTGAAAAACATCAAACAGGTCATCAACGGGGATTTCACGGGTCAATTGGACACTACTATTCTAAAAGTGCCCAAAGTAGACAATAGCACGTATTAAGTCTTTATTGGAGAATTACAGTCATCGGGAATTGTTTAATTGATTGTTCGGGGTATTCCATATCCACTAGTAACCAATAGTCAAACAACTAAATAATTACATATTTTAATTATCTTACATCATTAAAGCTGAAAAACCTGAAAACCTATGTTTAATAACAAATCAAACTCTAAGGGTGACAACAAGACCATGTTACCAACTTCCACTGTGAACATTATCGGCAGTGGCACTACTATCCAGGGAGATATCGTATGCGAGGGTGATATCCGTATAGATGGACAAGTAAACGGACTGGTATCAACCAAAGCTAAGATTGTAGTAGGTCCGGAAGGTGATATTATCGGCGACCTGGTATGTCAGAGTGCAGACATCCTGGGTAAGGTGACCGGTATTATCAGAGTGGACGAACTGCTGTTCCTGAAAGGGAATGCGCTTGTAAAAGGCGATGTATACACCGCTCATTTTGAAATGGAGCCTAGCGCCAAGTTCAATGGTCGCTGCTACATGGGCGATGAGGTGCCTGAAAACAATAAACATGGAAAATCCGTCCTCCAGGAAGCCGAATAATCGTAATCCGTTACTACGCTATGCCGGGCTGGCGTTTCAGATGATGGCCACATTAGGATTAGGCGTATTTGCAGGGTACAAACTGGACCAGAAAATTGGCTGGCGGTTTCCTGTATTCCTGATCATTTTTTCTTTATTGGCTTTAGCCATACTTTTGTGGCAAATTATAAAAGACACCCGTCGGTAATGAGCGATAGATTTTTAATCAGATTATTTTTCGTTTTTGGAGTTTTTAACGGCCTGATCATATTTTTCAAGCCCCGGTTGCTGGACATCGGCGCACATGTGTACGTGCTGATGGCTGGCAACCTGGCTATGGCCCTGATCACCCTGGTCTCCTACCTCATGAGCCGTAAAGGGCTCGCTTCTTCCAACAACAACGCATTTATACGGGCTGTATACGGCTCCACCCTCAGCAAACTAATGCTGTGCGTAATTGGCATTGCCATATACGTGCTGAGCTACCGGCCGAATGTCAACAAACCGACAATTTTTATGTTGTTGTCGTTCTACCTCGTGTATACTGTATTTGAAACATGGAGCCTCTTCCGGCTTACCAGGCTTAAAAAGTAGTTGTAGTGAAAAAAGAGGCGCCTCTGCATGCATTAGCGTCCTATTTACCCGATGGCACCTTTGAGCAGGTGATGGAATTTCTGCACATGTACAAAGTGCACCTTACCATCACGCGCGAAAGGCAAAGCATACTGGGTGACTACCGTCATCCAGACGGAAATGGAAAAGGACACCGTATCAGCATCAACGGATCGCTGAACAAATATTCTTTTCTCCTTACCCTGCTCCACGAAATCGCTCATCTCACCACCTTCAACAAATACGCTAACCGGGTACTGGCACATGGAAAAGAATGGAAACACGAATATTCCGTCATCCTGCGTGATTTTGTGGGAAAAAATTACCTCCCGCATGATGTAGAGCAGGCCGTCCGGAAAAGCATGATGAATCCCGCTGCCAGTTCCTGCTCCGATGAAAACCTCATGCGGGTACTCCGGAATTACGATGCCAAAAAAGAAACTCATTTTCTAGTAGAACAACTTCCACCGAACCAGCTCTTTAAAACCAAAGACGGCCGCATCTTCCGCAAAGGGGAAAGAATAAGAAAACGCTACCGCTGTGAAGAGGTAGCGTCTAAACGTATTTATCTGTTCAGCCCCTTGTATGAGGTAGAACCAGTCGACTGATTATTTTTCGCCTACATAGTGTAATTCACCAAATGTCATCGCCCTGTTGATCAGCTGTATGCCCAGTTGCAGGATTCCCGCTTCTGCAGCAGCCTGTAACTTATTGGCATCATCCGTCGGCTTATGGTAGTCGTCATGCCCGCCGGTATGGAAAAACAGGACCGGCACCTTGTTCATATAGAAGTTGTGATGGTCGGAAGCCCCTTTGCCGGCCGCGTCTGTGAAATATTTAATGCCCGGTTGCTGCACGTCCTTAAATACTTCCGGCCACTCCTGCGCACTGCCGAAACCACCAATACCAATGCCTCTTTCAGGATTGTACCGGCCAATCATATCCATGTTCAGCATAAAATGTACTTTATCCAGCGGCATCAATGGGTGGGCGGTATAGTATTTAGAACCCTGCAGGCCCAGCTCTTCCCCTCCAAAAGCAATAAACAGGAAGTTAAAAGGCTCTTTTCCGGCATTTTTCACATAATGACGTGCCAGTTCGAGCAGGCCTGCCACTCCGGAAGCGTTGTCATCAGCGCCGTTGTGGATCTGTCCAATGGGATATTTACCATCAAACAGGCCAGCAGTACCCAGGTGATCGTAGTGAGCGCCAATGATGATCGTACGGGCGGCACCGTTATCCAGCAATGCCAATACGTTACGGCTGGGAATATTTTTATGGGCATTCCGGTCGAAAGTAAAATCCTGGAAATAACTGTTGCCATTCACCGGCTTCAGGCCCAGTTTTTTAAACTGCCGGGCCACATAACGGCTGGCTGTTCTTCCACCTTTTTCGTCGGTACCTCTTCCTTTCAGTTTGTCGGAGGCGAGATAATTAACGGTCTGCTGAATGCTGACTGCATTCGGAATGGTGTCCTGCGCATAGGCCGCTGACATTCCACCTGCCAGCAACATCAATAACAAGCTTTTCTTCATATTCACTATCGGGTTGAAGCAAAAGCCCCCAGCATAATTGCTGAGGGCTCTCACTAATTAATTACTATATCAGACAGAAAACTATTTCTTCTTCTGTTGTTGTTGCATTGACTGCTGGCGGCGTTGTACCTCTTCCAGCTTCTCCTGCCATTTGGATTTGCTGACCGGTTTCTTTTTATTTTCCTGGATCTGTGCGTGGATTTTGGCGTGGTTGATGACAAATGTCTGCAGTACCCATTGCAGCAGGATACTGATCACGTTGGACAGGAAATAGTAGAAGGTCAGTGCAGCAGCCAGTCTGTTGAAGATACCCAACAACATGATAGGCATCATGTAAGGCATGTATTTCATCACCGGATTGCTCTGATCGGTCATACCACGATTGTAGAAGGCCAGGATCAAGCTGGTGATGGTCATCAGAATGGTGAACAGGCTCACGTGGTTACCATAGAAAGGTATGTTGAACGGCAGGTTCAGGATAGAGTCATAAGTAGACAAATCCTTAGCCCACAGGAAACTTTCCTGACGCAGCTCGATGGAAGACGGGAAGAAGCTGTACATCGCTACCAGGATCGGTAACTGTAACAGGGCTGGTAAACAGCCACCCAGTGGGTTTACACCGGCGCTTTTGAACAGTTTCATCTGTTCTACACCAAATCCTTGCTGGTCGTCGCCGTATTTGGCGCGCAGCTCGTCGATTTCTGGTTTCAGCACTTTCATTTTGGCCTGAGACACATAGCTCTGGTAGGTGAAAGGAGCGATGAGCAGACGGATGAAGATGGTGAGAAGAATAATGATCAGACCATAGTTGCCGATAAATCCGCTCAGGAAGTTAAACACCGGAATGATGATCCATTTGTTCACATATTTTACAAAAGCGAAGATACCAGAGCCCAGCGGGATGATCTTTTCGAGGCCCAGGTCAAAAGACTTCAGGGTTTTGTAGTGGTTAGGACCGTAGTAGATTTCAATCGGGAAAGAGAAATCATTGGCGCGGTTGTAAGGTATTTGCAGGGAAGTAAATGCCTGTCCTACGATGTTGCCGCTCTGCGGTACTTTGGTGTTCACGTCTGCCGCGTCGAAACTGCCGTTTTTAGCGATCAGCGTGGTGTTGAAGAACTGTTGTTTAACACTGATCCATTTCAGCTTGTTGTCCAGTTTTTCGTGGCTGGTACGCTGTAAGGTGAAGTAATCGTGTTTATCGTTGCTGAACATGTAGTGCACCTGGTTGTTGAGGCGCTCGTTCTCCATGTCATGCTCCTGTTTGTCGTTCTGGCTGTTCCATTGCAGGGTCAGGTAGTTCTGATTACCTGGCAGGATGTTCTGGAAACCAACCGCATGAACATTATAATCCACGATATAGCTACCTGGTTTGATGGAATATACAAACTCGAGGTAGATAGCCGGGTTGGTGGTGTTCAGGCGATAGCTGATAGATTGTGCGCCATCAGCCTGTTTCTGTACCTGACCAGCGGTAAAAAACAGGTCGGAGCTGCTCAGTACTTTATTAGCGCTGGCAGGCACTTCCACGGAAAGGCGGTTAAAAGAACCCTGTGCCAGCATTAAAGGACCTCCTTCAGAAGTCTTGAATTTTTTTAATTGAACACTAACAGGCTGACCACCTTTATTGGAGAAAGTGACTTTTACATCATCATTTTCCATAACGGTAGTTTGCACCGGTGCTACCGCAGCAGCGGCAAAAAGGCCGAATTCTCCGGCCAGTTGGGCCTGGTGAGCCGAATCCAGCGTTCCACCGTTACCCGCAAGTGTCAGAGAGTCAGCAACTGGTGCTTTAGGCTTGTTAAGATTAGCGATGGAATCTTGCCGGGCTTTCTCCTTGGCGATATTTACCTGCTGTTTCTGGTTAAAGAAAATATATCCAACCAGTAAAACACCCAACAGTAAAAACCCAATAACCGAATTTCTATCCATGAAATGCAATTAAAATTTAGGCAGCAAAGGTAAGCAGGATTTATCATTTGAACACCCCTTTTTAGGTGAAACCACTGTTAAGCAGGTAAAACCCACTTTAATACAGGTGAAAATGACCGCTACCATTGGTTATGTAATGATTATATATTTAAAATGCAGCGAATAAAATCCGCTGCATTTTAAATATATAGATTAAAAAAATCAAATACGTAAATATTACTGGGCGATTTTTTCCTCAGCCAGTTTAGTCTTACCGTTTTTGTTTTCCGCGTATTGTTTGGCGGCCTTAATAAAGGAAACAAAGAGCGGTGCCGGGCTTTCCACTGTACTTTTCAGTTCAGGGTGGAACTGGGACCCTACGAAGAACGGATGTCCAGGTATTTCGATCATCTCTACGAGGCCGCTTTCCGGGTTTTTACCGGAAGGCATCATACCCGCCTTTTCGATCTGTTCGAGATATTCGTTGTTGAACTCATAGCGGTGACGGTGTCTTTCGCTGATCACCGCTGCGCCGCCATAGATTTCTGCAGCTTTGGAACCTGGTTTGAGCTCACATGCATAAGCACCCAGACGCATGGTACCACCTTTAGCGGTGATTTTTTTCTGTTCTTCCATGAGGTTGATCACCGGATGTGCAGTGTCGGGGTTCATTTCCACGGAGTGCGCATCTTTCCAACCCAGTACGTTGCGGGCAAATTCCACCACGCTCATCTGCATACCCAGACAGATACCAAAGAAAGGCAGGTTGTTTTCGCGGGCATACTGAATAGCTGTGATTTTACCTTCAATACCACGGTGGCCAAAACCGGGAGCAACCAACAAACCATCGAGGTTTTTCAGTTTCTCACATACGTTCTCCGGTGTAAGGTGCTCGGAGTGGATATTCTGTACAATCACCTTGCACTCATTGAGAGAGCCAGCATGTATAAATGATTCAAGAATAGACTTGTAAGCATCCTGTAACTCTACATATTTACCAATCAGACCGATGGTCACTTTGGATTTAGGATATTTGAGTTTGTCCAGGAATTCGCGCCATTTAGACAGTTCAGGCTCTTTTTCCACTGGCAGGTTCAGTCTTTTCAGAACGGAAACATCCAGTTTCTCGCGCATCATTTCCAATGGCACTTCATAAATAGTAGGCACGTCGTTAGCCTCGATTACCGCATCTACCTGCACATTACAGAACAGGGCGATTTTTTTCTTCAGATCGCGGTACATCGGTTCTTCCGTACGGCATACAATGATATCAGGATGCACACCGTATTCGCTCAGCAAACGTACAGAGTGCTGTGTAGGCTTGGTTTTCAGTTCTTTAGCCGCACGCAGGTAGGGAATCAGTGTCAGGTGTACTACCAGACAGTCTTCTTCACCCAGTTCCCATTGCAACTGACGAACAGCCTCGATATAAGGGAGTGATTCGATATCACCCACGGTACCGCCCAGCTCAGTGATCACGATATCATATTTGCCATCTTTACCCAACAGGAGGATACGACGTTTGATTTCGTCGGTGATGTGCGGGATTACCTGTACAGTTTTGCCCAGGTAGGCGCCTTCTCTTTCCTTGTTGATAACAGTCTGGTAAATACGACCAGTAGTAACGTTGTTAGCCTGAGAAGTAGGCGTGTTCAGGAAGCGCTCGTAGTGCCCCAGGTCCAGATCGGTTTCGGCGCCATCTTCTGTTACGTAACATTCCCCGTGCTCATAAGGGTTTAACGTTCCCGGATCCACGTTGATATATGGATCGAACTTCTGAATAGTCACTCTAAAGCCGCGTGCCTGCAACAGTTTTGCCAGCGAAGCAGCTATAATTCCTTTACCCAAAGAGGAAGTAACACCTCCCGTAACGAAGATATATTTTGCCATAAAAACTAAAATTCAGCTAAAGATACTTGACCTATTAAGGAGGAAGTGCCAGATTGCATTTGGTGTTATACCTGTCAAGTAAACTACTTCCGGAGGTCATGCAAAGTTACACAAATTTGCTTCGCTCCCAAGTTTTTTACGCAGTGGCTTTATTTGTTTGTTAATTTTTGAGGGTTTCTCTTCAGCTCTTATCATTGAACCACAGTGGGTTTTAAAGAATTTTCAAGTGATGGAAATTATTTGTTAAAAACCTGCATCTGCACACCGCGGCCCGGATAAGCTTTTCGTTCCTTAGTAATATATACTGTAAATTTGCGTCCGAAATACATAAATATCCGAAACACATAAATAAAAGATGACTTTAACGCCTAAGAGAGCGCAGGACTCGCTCATACAGATGACGGAACTGGTTTTACCCAATGATACCAATACTTTCGGCAACCTCATGGGAGGCCGCCTGATGTACTGGATGGACATCGCAGCTGCACTGGCCTGTATGAAACATTGCAGCGCCCCCGTGGTTACTGCTTCAGTGGACAACATCTCATTCGAAAATCCCATTAAACTGGGCAACGTAGTACATATCGAAGCAAAAGTAAGCCGTGCCTTTAACACCTCCATGGAAGTCCATATGCGTGTTTGGGGAGAAGATCCGGTGCAACAATACCGCTACAAATCAAATGAAGCTTTTATGACATTTGTAGCCCTGGACCCCAATGGCAACTCCAGACCTGTTCCCAGCATCATCACTGACACAGAAGAGGAAAAAAGATTATATGAAGGCGCACTCCGCCGCCGCCAGCTTCGTCTGATCCTCGGTGGAAAAATGAAACCGGAAGATGCTGATGAGCTGAAAGCACTGTTCTTTGATAAATAACAGCAACCGCTGATATATTTGATACTGCTGATATTTCTGATAAGCGCAGATTGAAGCGAAGATGCAGCAGGAAACAGATAGTAATAAGAAATAAATAAAAACGGCTGACTCAGGTCAGCCGTTTTTATTTAAAATATATCAGTGACATTCTTCACGCCTCACAATTATTTCCGCCCATCAGGAACATCAGCAGTATCATATAAATCACGGTTCTCCCGGTAAAACTGTTCCAGAAAAATCTCCATAAACCGGTGTCTTTCTTCTGCGAGTTGTTTGCCGGTGTTGGTATTCATGCGATCTTTCAGCAACAGCAGTTTCTCGTAGAAATGGTTAATGGTAGGGGCTGTATTGTTTTTATATTCTTCTTTGGACGCAGACGGTTTAGGAGTAATAGTGGGATCATAGATAGCCCGGTTCTTAAACCCTCCATAGCTGAAAGCCCTGGCGATACCGATGGCGCCGATAGCATCAAGACGGTCGGCATCCTGTACTACGCCCAGTTCCGGAGAATAAAATGTTTTGTCAGTGAATCCTCCTTTGAAGGAAATATACCGGATGATATTCACCACATGCGCTATCACTTCCGGAGTAAGGCCCTGCGATTCCATAAAGGCAGTAGCCTTTGCCGGCCCGATGTTTTCATCTCCATTATGGAATTTGGAGTCGGCAATATCATGTAATAATGCACCCAGCTCTACGATCAGCATGTCCACGGATTCCTGTGCAGCGATATGCCGTGACTGACGCCATACCCGGTGAATATGCCACCAGTCGTGACCTCCCTCCGCCCCTTCCAGGGTAGCCTTAACATACGCCACTGTAGCGTTAATGATTTCCTGATTATTTTGCATAACGGTAAAGATAATACGTAAAACTTTTCCCACCACGGAATGGTTAATGGGGATATGTTACAGATCAAACGTGTATATGACGAATTTTCAGAAAGTGACGGTTACCGCATCCTAGTAGACCGGCTATGGCCGCGCGGCCTTACCAAAGAGCGTGCACATGTAGACGAATGGATGAAAGAGATCGCTCCCAGCGAAACACTGCGGAAATGGTTTAATCATGAACCTGAAAAATATCCCGCGTTCCGGACAAAATATATGGATGAATTGGCCGATGAGGAGAAACAAACAATGCTGGAAGCGATCAGGAAAAAAGCCCTGCACCATCGGGTAACACTAGTTTACGGGGCCAAAGATGACCATCACAATCAGGCAAGGGTATTAATGGAAGTATTAAAGGGTTAACAAAAGAATATTGTATAGTTGGCATAGGTTATTCTGCATATGCATCAGTGATTTGGTTTTACTAATACATCTGTAATATTATTCAATTGTTTCACCTTGGCGGTGAAATCACCTTTCAGTTTATCCCGGATAATATAGAGTTTATTGAGTACATCATCGAGAGTATCAGGGAGGGCGTCCTGGAGCACCTGTTTGAGGCGTTTGGCCACAGTAGGTGATTTGCCATTGGTGGAGATGGCTATTTTCAGGTTGCCTTTTTGTACGATAGAGCCCAGGTAAAAATCGCAGAGCTCCGGTGTATCTGCAACATTGATCAGCACCTTACTACCTTTGGCTTTTTCCCAGATCGTATAATTGAGCGCATGGTCATTGGTGGCAGCGACCACCAGGTCCTTACCCAACAGATCTCCACAGGAAAAAGGTTTGCGGATGAGTTCCACATTGGGATAACGACGCGCTATTTCCTCCAGCTCAGGAAGAAAATCGAGGGCCACAATGGTGATATTGCTTTCCGGGCAATTCTGCAGCATGGCCTGCGCTTTTTCCAGTCCAATGTTGCCACCGCCCACTACCAGTACATGCAGGCGGTTCAGCTTAAAAAATACCGGGAATAACTGATTTTCCATTATACAGCAATTTTAAGTTCATCAACGATCCTTGTTTGCAGGGCGGCGAAGTTTTCATGGAAACGTACTACCTCTCCTACCACGATGATGGCGGGATTGCACAGCTGATGGGCAGCAGCTATTTCCACAAGGTCAGACACTTTACCCATTCCCAGCTGCTGATTAGGCAGGGTACCATTCTGAATGATGGCTGCCGGTGTATTTCCTTTACCGCGGGCGTTGAAGATACCAGCTATTTCAGCCAGTTTGCTCATTCCCATCAGGATGATCACGGTAGTATTGGCCTGGATGGCGTAGTCCAGATCGCGGGACAGGTTGCCATGCCGGGTGTTACCGGTGATAACCCAGAAGCCTTCACTGACGTTGCGGGCGGTGACGGGTATTTTGTTGACACCAGGGACAGAAATAGCACTGGAAATACCTGGTACTACTTCTGCCGTGATGCCAAATTGCTGGGCAAAGGCTATTTCTTCCTGACCGCGGCCAAACACAAAGGAATCGCCTCCTTTAAGTCTAACCACGCTGCCGTAGCTGAGTGCATATTTTACAATCATGCGGTTAATTTCATCCTGGGAATAAACATGCATGCCGGCACGTTTACCTACAAAACGACGGAGGCAGCTGGCCGGAGCATATTCCAGCAATTCGTTGCTGGACAGGGCATCATAGAGGATTACCCTGGCTTCCTGTATAGCTTTCAGGCCTTTCACGGTTATCAGTTCCGGGTCTCCGGGGCCGGCGCCTACCAATGTAAGTTTAGGTTGTATGTGCTGCATGAGATGTTGTATTAAATGTGATGAACAATTATGCCTGTACCGGTTCACTGCTTTTACGGCGGTAAACCTGTGCTGCATTGTAGAAAGATTGTGCCTGCTGGAAGTAAGTTTTAGCAAAACTTTCCGTAGGCTCGTTGGCGTTAATCTGCAGTACCAATGTTTTGAAATCTGTTTCAAAGCTGAACTTGCCGGTAGCAACGAAATGTTTTTCAAAGTCGTTGATAATGCCGATCTGCGTATTACCGCTGACTGCTTCACCGAGCAGCAGTGCTTTAGCGCCCTGTACAAAGGAAGAGTAGGCATGGTAGATGCCGTCTGCAAAGGCGCCATTGGCGAGCGCTACAGCAGACAAATCCAGTTTCTCTTCAGCTTCCAGCAGCAGGGTGGCTACCAGATCGATGATCACACCGGCGCACTCTCCTACTCCGATAGCGGTAGCGTAATCTTCTGCCTGTCCCCAGTCGATGAAGTCGCCCGCGGTGAGGCTGCTGACGTCTGCCAGTGGTTTCAGCAGTTCATAGAAATATTTTTCACCCCGACGATCGTAGTATTCGTTAAACAGCTCGTGTTCCTGACTGTTGATTTCATAATCATGCAACAGGCTGCGTAATACGTCGGGGCCGCGGCGGCTGGGCACTTTGATTACCTTGTCGGCCACCCGTCCAACACCATCGCCTACGATACCTCCTCCGAGGAGTACCTGCAGGGCCGGCAGCACCTTACCTCCGCTTTTGAGGGAAGAGCCGTGGAAACCGATGCTGGCAATACCATGCTGGCCGCAGGAATTCATACAACCACTGATCTTTATTTTGATGTCCTTATTATAAATCAGATCCGGGAACTCGTCTGTGATCACGGATTCCAGTACTTTAGCGATACCGGTGCTGCTGGAGATACCCAGGTTGCAGGTATCTGTACCGGGGCAGGCCGTGATATCGGCGATGCTGTCAAATCCTGGTTCAGCAAAGCCTGCATCTTCCAGGGCGCTATACACATAAGGCAGATGTTCAGGCAAAATATATTTCAGGAGCAGTCCCTGATTGGCTGTCACCCTTACATCGTCGGCTATTACCGGCCGCAGGGCTTCAATCAGCTGGCGGCTAACAGCAGAGCCGATGTTGCCCAGTGTGATTTTTACATAAGCGCCGTAATAACCTTTTTGTTTCTGTTCGAAGACGTTGGTCTTTTTCCAGGCCTCGTATTTCTGAGGGTTTTTGATGCTATAAGCCGGTAAGGAAGCGGGCACCGGCGGTGGTGTTGTTTGTACCCATGCATCGGCATCTACCGGTACACTTTTGACTTTAACCGCTTTGTATTCTTCTTTTACCAGGCGTTCAAATTCCTCTATGCCTATTTTCTGGATGAGGAATTTCATACGGGCTTTGTTTCTGCTGGTTCTTTCACCATAGCGGTCAAATACCCGTAGTACGTTTTCGATATAAGGAATCAACAGATCTGTTTCCAGGAATTCATATGCCGTTTTGGCCAGGAAGGGTTGTGCTCCCAAACCGCCACCTACCAATACTTTGAAGCCGCGCACTTCTTTTCCGTCGATGATTTTCACCTTGGGTATCATGCCGAAATCATGCATAAAAGCCCAGGCAGTATCTTTTTCAGAAGAAGAGAAAGCGATTTTTATTTTACGTCCCATTTCCTGGCTGACAGGGTTGCGCAGGAAATAGCGGAAAGTAGCGTCTGCGTATGGTGTAATATCAAATGGTTCTTCAGGATCTATGCCGGCACGGTCGGAAGCAGTTACGTTGCGGACGGTGTTGCCGCAGGCCTCGCGGATGGTGATCTCATCTTCTTCCAGTTTATGCCACAGTTCCGGTGTTCTTTCGAGGCTCACATAGTGGATCTGTACATCCTGACGGGTAGTCAGGTGCAGGTTGCTGGTAGCATATTCATCAGATACTTCTGTAATTTTTTTCCACTGCTGCAGGGTCATTTTACCATAGGGTAATTTGATGCGCACCATTTGCACACCGGGCTGACGCTGACCATACACCCCTCTCGCCAAGCGGAGGCTACGGAATTTTTCATCTGTAATCGCTCCTTCACGGAACAGGCGGATCTTTTTCTCCAGGTCGATAATATCCTGTTCTACAATGGGATTTTCGAGTTCTGTTCTGAAGCTTTGCATAAAAAGTATTTTCAGGTGGTGGTAAAATCTTTGATCAATTTTGGTCGGGAAGTCTACTAAAAAGCCTCCGCGATGTGCGGAGGCTTTCGTATAACTGAGATTAGTGTAAACTTATCTGTGTTGCATACTACACGCGTTCCGCTGCTGTTGCACTGCAACAACAATTACCAGAGTGGCTCATCAACGTCACCTTATTATCCATATTCCCTATAATTTTAGTAGAGTAATACAAAGATAGAAATGCGGGTCATCTTTCCAAAAAAAATTTGTGGGGAGCTGAAGCACGGTTGCGCAGTGTGAAAAATAAAGACAGTGGCTGGAATAGGTCTAAAATAATAATTATCAACACAATACATAATGAAACCATTCATTGGTCCATAACCTCCGCTTATCCGGTATAACATTTTATTATGGGTTAAGGCAGTATAGGGGGGGGCTAAAAAGCCACTTCAGGAGCGCAGTATATTATTTTTAAATGTCCTGGCAGACGATAATTGGGGTTTTGCTCTTGCCAAAAAACATACTATTTAAGACCTGGAAATATATCTGTAAAACTAATTACAGTATTTACGTCATTCTTTCTATCCAAATCCAGCTCAACAATTTCGCCACTTCTATTTTAATTTTCATTTTTTTAAAATGAGATAAACTAATTTTCAAAATTTTGATAAGAGGAATAAATACTGTGGAAATGAATACCAGCGCAATGATTACTGTAATTATGTTATTAGCCATTATTGCTGTGTTTTAAAATTCAAAAAGTTATTCTACAAAATTACAATGACTACTAATTGCGAATATTAACCGGATGTAAATGAATCACCTGTAAATACAGGATGAGTGCCGGAAAGGTGCCTTTGTATCGTTCATTACAACTGCGCATCCTAAGAAAAGTTTCCTGTTTTTCTTAGAATTTATCACACGTCCTTATCCCCTTATTATCTTTGCGACGGAAAAAATGCATATGATCAACACGGTAATATTCGATATGGACGGCCTGCTGGTAGACTCAGAGCCATTGTGGGGCATTGCGATGCGGGAGGTATTTGCAACGGTAGGCGTAACACTCACACCAGAACTAACACATCGTACAACAGGGCTTCGTACCCGTGAGGTGGTAAGTTACTGGCACAACTACTTTAAATGGGAGGGCAAGAGTGCCGAACAGGTGACCAATGAAATCATTGACAGCGTAACACAGAAGATTATGGCAGAAGGCCGTGCTATGGAGGGATTGACATATATCCTGGATTTTTTCCGGGAGCGCAATTTCAAGATGGGGCTGGCTTCTTCTTCTCCCCTGCGGCTGATAGAAGCGGTGCTGGGGCATCTTCAGATAAAGGAGTCTTTCCAGGCAGTGTATTCTGCTGAGTTTGAAGATTATGGTAAACCCCATCCGGCGGTATATCTGGCCTGTGCGAAGGCGCTCAACAGTGATCCGCTGGAATGCATCGCTTTTGAGGATTCCGTAACCGGTATGACGGCTGCCAAGGCTGCCCGTATGACCACGGTGGTAGTGCCGGAACCACACAACCGCCAGGATCCGCGTTATGCGCTGGCCAACATGAAACTGGATTCGTTGCTGCAATTCAACGACCAGCAGCTGACCTTGCTAATGCAACACTAAATCCGTCAACCAACAACCCCTTTATATCATCACTTATGAAAATCATTGATCTCTCGAAAACCATCGAGTACAACAAACAGGACCCCTGGTTTATGCGTATCCGGATCAAACACAAGCCGCACCGGCAAAGCCGGCCGCTGATCCGTTTTTTCCTGGGCCTGCCGGCGAAATTGTTTCCCAAGGGTTTCCAGGGATGGGCCGATGACAAGATCCTGGGCATGGGTGTACATGCTGCCACCCATATTGATGCTCCCTGGCATTATGCGCCGGAAGTAAATGGCCAGCCGGCCAAAACCATCGACCAGGTACCACTGGAATGGTGTTATGGCGATGGAGTAGTGATCAATATGACCCATAAGGCGGATTTAGAAGAGATAACGTTGTCGGATATACGGGAAAATCTGCAGCAAACCGGTGCTGTGATCAAACCGGGCACAATTGTGCTGATACATACCGGCCGTGACAAGTACATCGGCACACGGGAATACCCGATGCGGGGTACGGGTATGAGTGCAGAAGCCACGCACTGGCTGATCGACCAGGGTGTAAAGGTGATGGGCATAGATCAGTGGGGCTTTGATCTTCCGCTGAAGTACATGGCTGCCAAAGCAAAAAAAGAAGGAAAAGATGATTATTTCTGGCAGGCCCATCTGGTAGGGCAACAGAAGGAGTATTGTCATATGGAGCAGCTGGTCAACCTGGGTGCTTTACCACCTTTTGGTTTTAAAGTGGCTGTGTTTCCGCTGAAAATAAAGGGAGCCAGTGCTGCACCTGCCCGGGTGGTGGCGATGCTGGATTAATATGATGCCATCAACACATAAAAAAATCCCGTTCTGATTTTACTCAGAACGGGATTTATTATTTAATGAAACTGGATCTTATTGTGCGCTTTTTTCTTCGCCACCTTCAGATTGTTTCAGTTTTTCTCTCAGTTCAGCTAAAGCACCCAGGTCACCTAAAGTAGCTTTTTCTACTTTACCCTGAATGTTTTTCACTGCTTTACGGGTTTTGTCAGCTTCAGCTTTTCTTTCTTTCTGTACTGCTTCTTTTTCTTCAGCCTGTGCTTTTTCCCATACTCTGGTGTGAGAAACCAGGATACGTTTTTCGCTGCGATCGAATTCGATGATCATGAATTCTTTCACGTCTTCAACGTTGATTGGTTTTTCGTCTTCTGTTCTCAGGTGACGGGCAGGAGCGTAAGCTTCCAGGCCGTATTGCAGTTGAACAGTAGCACCTTTCTCATCTTTCTTCACAACTGTACCTTCGTGTACGGAGTTGATCGGGAAGATAGTTTCGAAAGTGTTCCAAGGATCTTCTTCGATCTGTTTGTGACCGAGGCTGAGTTTACGGTTTTCTTTATCAATACCCAGGATCACTACGTCGATTTCGTTACCAACTTTAGTGTATTCGGATGGGTGGTTGAAACGTTTGATCCAGCTCAGGTCGGAGATGTGGATCATACCACCGATACCTGTTTCCAGTTCAACGAACACGCCATAAGGAGTGATGTTTTTCACGATACCTTTGTGACGGCTGTCTACAGGGAATTTAGTTTCGATAGTAGACCATGGATCTTCTGTCAGTTGTTTGATAGACAGAGACATTTTACGCTCTTCTTTGCTCAGGGTAACTACCACTGCTTCGTATTCTTCGCCTAATTTGAAGAATTCTTTAGCGTTGATAGGAGTAGAAGCCCAGGAGATTTCAGAAACGTGTACCAGACCTTCTACGCCCGGCATGATTTCCAGGAATGCACCGTAATCTTCGATGTTAACCACTTTACCTTTAACTTTAGCACCTTCGGTGATAGTAGCTGGTAAAGTATCCCATGGATGAGGAGTGAGTTGTTTGTAACCCAGGCTTATGCGACGTTTTTCGTCGTCGAAGTCCAGAACAACCACGTTGATTTTCTGATCCATCTGGAGCACTTCGCTTGGGTGGGAGATACGGCCCCAGCTGATATCGGTGATATACAGCAGACCGTCCAGACCGCCCAGGTCGATGAACGCACCAAAGTCGGTGATATTCTTGATGGTACCTTCCAATACCTGGCCTTTTTCCAGTTTGGAGATGATGTCCACTCTTTGTTGTTCGATATCGCTTTCGATCAGCGCTTTGTGAGAAACTACGGCGTTGCGGATGGTTTCGTTTACTTTCACCACCTTGAACTCCATGGTTTTGCCTACAAACTGGTCGTAGTCGGTAACCGGTTTCACGTCGATTTGAGAACCTGGCAGGAATGTTTCCATACCGTAAACGTCTACGATCAAGCCGCCTTTGGTTTTGCTGGTAACAGTACCAGTAACCACTTCGCCTGTTTTGTAAACTTCCACGATTTTTTCCCAAGCACGTTTCTGGCGAGCCTGTTTACGGCTCAGGTGCAGGTTACCATCGCGGTCTTCTTTTTCTACTACCAGCACTTCCACTTCGTCACCGATTTTCAGGCCTGGTAAGTCACGGAATTCGTTCAGAGAGATCAGACCGTCAGATTTGAAACCGATGTTGATCACTACGTCTGTGTTGGTAATACCTACTACAGTACCGCCCAGCAGCGTGTTTTCTTCAAATACTTTGAAGGTACTGTCGTAAGTTGCGTCATACTTTTCTTTTTCTTCTTTGCTGTAAGAAGAAACGTTACGCTTGTCCACGCTCCAATCGAAATCGTCATGGGCAGTAGCTACTACAGGAGCCTTTGGTGTCGCTGTTTCAGCCGCAGCTGCCTGCGGAGCCTGTTGTTCAGCGTTTTGTTCGTTAATAATGTTGTTTTCGCTCATAAAAAAATGAAATTTTAAATCCGGAATACCCGGACTCCCTGTTTTATGGGAGGGCAAAAATACGAAATATTAGCCGGTTTACCCTATTTTTCCTGAAGAAAACCCCAATTCACTGAAGTATTTAACGTTCTTTTCAGATTTTATTTAAACACATGCATAAAATTTCTCTTTTGAAGACATTTTTTACTTTTTTACGACAACAGAAAAAGGAATAATTTTTGCCCCTTTTTTCACAACCAGAATAGTAAAAATTTGTTATCTATTCAGTGTCCAATGAATATTTGTTTGCAGTAAAAAACTATAAATTTCATCAACTGAAAATCTCTATGAATGGATGTAAAATCCCGGATTTTTTATCTTAATTTGTGTATATGAACGGGACCTCATTTCAATCGGATATTCGTTATTGGCTAAGGCAAGGCAACACAGTCAATCATTTGCTCCTCTGGAATATTGTTGTTTTTCTCGGGATCAATATATTGTATATCGTTAATACGTTCTACCCCACCAACACTTTATTTTCCTGGACATATGACCAGCTTGCCCTTCACTCGCAGCTGAACACCTTCATCAGAAAACCATGGGGGCTGATCACCTATATGTTTACCCATGTAGAGATCTTCCACATTTTTTTCAATATGCTGAACCTTTACTGGTTTGGTAACCTTTTCCGGGGCTTCCTGGGCAACAAACGCGTGCTTCCCCTCTATCTGATGGGCGGCATCTCCGGTGGCCTCCTGTACATGCTCTGCTATAACCTCTTCCTGCCCGGCTTCCCGTCCGGCATGATCGGCGCTTCTGCCTCCGTTATGTGCATCCTGGTAGCCTGCGCCACCCTGATGCCCAACTACGAAATAGGCCTGCTCTTCCTGGGTAATATCAGGCTGAAATGGCTGGCCCTTGGCCTCATCGCCCTCGGCATCATCTCCATCCCAAGGGGCAACCTGGGTGGTATCATCTCCCATATGGGCGGCGCTCTGTTCGGTTTCTTCTACATCAGAATACTGCAAAATGGTACCGACCTCTGTAAACCTCTTATCTGGCTTTTTGATCCTGAAACCAGAAAAGAAGGCCAGCAACAACAGGCCCGGTCCAAACCTAAAAAATCCCCGCTCAAAGTGGTGAAAAAACCGGAAGACAACAACCAGCTGCGCCTCGACCAGCTGCTCGACAAAATCAACGAAAAAGGTTACCAAAGCCTCAGCGCTGAAGAAAAAGCCTGGTTGGATAAAGTCAGCAAAGAAAACTGATTAACTTTGCCTTTCAACTTTTTGCCCATTTACGCATGAAAACATTCAATGTTCCGGTTATATATCGCAGTCCGCTGATCAGCGCCATCAAAAACCAACGCAAACAGCAGGACCGCATGAAAAAGGACTTTACGCCCACTACGCTTGACTTTGGTCCGCTTAAAATACTGCTTGCCCGCCATTTCGGCTTCTGCTATGGAGTGGAAAACGCCATCGAAATAGCGTTTAAAACAGTGGACGAAAACCCGGACAAACGTATTTTCCTGCTCAGCGAAATGATCCACAACCCACATGTGAATAACGACCTGCTGGACCGTGGCGTGCAGTTTATCATGGACACCGCCGGCAACCAGCTGGTACCCTGGGAAACACTCCAACCCGATGATATCGTGATCATTCCCGCCTTTGGCACCACCATTGAAACGGAAAACAAACTGGCCTCCCTCGGCATAGAACCACTGAAATACAATACTACTTGCCCCTTTGTGGAAAGAGTATGGAACAAAGCGGAACAAATCGGTAAAAAACAATATACCGTCATCGTGCATGGCAAACCCAAACACGAAGAAACCAGGGCCACCTTCTCCCACAGCCAGTCCAACACCCCTACCGTAGTGGTAAAAGACATGGCTGAAACCGAAAAACTGGCCCGCTTCATCACCGGCGAAACACCGGCAGATGCCTTTTATGAGCAGTTCAAAGGGCAGTATTCACCCGGTTTTGATGTCACCAAAGACCTGCAGCGTGTAGGCGTGGTAAACCAGACTACCATGCTGGCTACCGAAACACAGGCCATCGCTGACTATATCCGACAGGTAATGATGGACCGTTACGCCCTCACAGAGGCCACTGCAGGCGAACGTTTTGCGGATACCCGCGATACGCTCTGTTATGCCACCAATGACAACCAAAGCGCCGTTATCGGTATGCTGGAAGCACCTGCTGACCTAGCGATTGTAGTAGGCGGCTATAACAGCTCCAATACCTCCCACCTGGTAGAACTCTGCGAAGAGAAGCTGCCCACCTATTTTATCAACGCTCCGGAACAAATGGTAGCGACAGACAAAATCAACCACTGGGATTTCCATCATAAAACAGAAATTCACAGTGATACTTTTTTACCAGAAAAAGAACAGGTGACCATACTCCTGACCAGTGGCGCCTCCTGCCCCGATGCACTGGTAGAAGGTGTCATCCGCCGGCTGCTGTCGTTTTACGGACTGGAGCATAAAGCAGACGAACTCGCCATCATTGACTAATAATTGCTATCTGTAACAGGATTAATAACAATATTACTATAACAAAAAAGACACCAGAAGGTGTCTTTTTTCTTTGGGGCTAATCACGCTAGTAATGCAGAGAATTAAATTTTTATATAGCGTTAAAATGAAATCTTAACTCAAATGTAAACCATCCAGAAAAGGGACGCAACAGCCATTTATTATCCGGTAGCATATTGACCATAAGTGGTATGAATAAGCATAAAATCGGAAACCACTTTTTCGCTGAAGATAAGGGACATAGCCGTTTTCACCGGTTAGAACTGCATAGCCCTCTTCAGAAAATCGGCCTTACGCCTTCTGGAAACTTCCACCTGCGCCCCGTCACTCATCAGTGCAAACCCTCCTTCTCCCTGGATATAGGACTGCATCTGCTGCAGGTTGATAAGATGGGAATTATGCACCCTGAAAAAATCGACATCTGCCAGGAGTTCTTCAAACTCCTTCAGCGGACGGGACACCATCAGGTTTTTCTTGTCTGTAAAGAAAATGCGGGTATAGTTGCCGGTTGATTCACAACGTACAATATTCTGTACCGGCATAAACACGAGCCCGTTGATAGTGGGCAGGGCAATCTTTTTATGTGATTGCTGGAGTGTTTTCATGTTTTGCAGGAACACATCCATCGGAGATGTTCCGTTCTCTTTCTGCCGGTGTTGTTTTTTCTCCCGGCATTTGTCCAGGGCATCTTGCAGTTCCTTTACACTGAAGGGTTTAAGGAGATAGTCCAGCGCATTGAACTTAATCGCTTTGAGGGCGTATTGTTCATATGCAGTGGTAAAAATAACGTCGAAGGCAACCTTTTCATACTGTTTCAACAATTCAAATCCGTTCTGGTGAGGCATTTCCACGTCAAGGAATACCAGGTCGGGATGAAGTTCATCCACCAGTTCTTTTGCTTCTTTCACTCCTTTGGCTGATCCAACGATCTCTACTCCGGGGCACTTCTTTAATAACATGGTCTGCAAGGCATCAATACAATGTTGCTCATCATCTACGATGATAGCTTTTATATCGCTCATGCTGTGTAGGTTTAGTGCGAGCAGGCATCAGGCCGTCCGCAATTTTTTGCTAAAATATAAATTCGGCTGGTAAAACGATCGTTACCATGGTACCGGCAGGTTGACCAGCCGGATCTTCCAGGTCTGTTACGGTTACTTTTGCTTCCTTATTATTGATCTTCCGGATCAGGTCAATCCGGCCTTCCGTCACTTTCATACCGACGGAATTATGCATTTTATCCTTTTTTTCTTTTATTTCCATGGCTTTACGCCGGCCGATGCCATTGTCGGTAATAGTACAAACCAGACTTCTGCTTTTCAGCATTATTTCCACATCCAGTAATCCCATATCGGCATTTTTATGTACCAGGCCATGCCAGATCGCGTTTTCCACATAAGGTTGCAGGATCATCGGCGGGATGAGGACTTCTTCATCATTGATTTCGGGATCTACCCGTATACTGTACTCAAATATACCATTACAGCGTAAAGATTCCAGATCGAGGTACAGGCGGAGCGATTCCAGTTCTTTATTAAGCGTCACAAAAGTATGCTGGGTATTGTCCAGGATAAGACGCATCAGACGGGAGAATTTGGTGAGATAGTCAGATGCTTCTTCCTGATTATTACTCCAGATATACCGATGGATAGAGCTGAGACAATTAAAGATAAAATGCGGATTCATCTGGGAACGAAGGGACTTCAGTTCCAGTTGCAGGGTTTGTTTGTTGGCTTCCAGGTTGCGGTGGCGGATATAAAAGAACCCACCTACAATGGACATCAGGAGGAAACCTGCGAGGGTGAAGATGAACATGACGTTACGTTTGGTCCTTAGTTCATTCACCATTTTATCATGTTCCAATGTTTTGATCTGGTTATCTTTCCGGTCTACCTCATAGATGGCCTGCATCTGTTTGAGGGCCATGGCCGATTTTTCGTTGAGGATACTGTCTTTATAAAGTAGTGATTTATCGGCGGCGTCCATAGACCTTTTGAAATCGCCACTAACTTTATAATCGGCTGACAGGGCCTTGTAAGCATCCATGAGCATAGACTTGAAGTTCCAGAACATGCTGAGATCGATGGACTGCTGCATATAGTTCCGGGCTTCTTCATGTTTGTTCTGGGCGCTGAGCAACTTACCGATGTTGAGATAACTTTCGGCCACATGTACTTTATCATCTACCTTATCATTGACTGTCAGGGCCTTCTGAAGGTAGTCCATAGCGGCGCTGTAGTCTTTTTTCTCTTTGTAGGTAGCACCGAGGGCGTTATAACATATAGCCATTCCCGTAGGATTGTCGATTCTCTGGTTGACGACCAGGGAGCGGCGGTAATACATAATAGCCAGGTCCAGTTTATTCTGCCCCTGGTAGGCATATCCGAGGTTACCCAGGTTGATGGCCACGCCCAGGTCGTTATGGCTTTGTTCTTCCAGTTTAAGGGCGCGGTTGAAATGGCGGATAGCATCGTCATAGTTTTCGGCTGTCAGCTGGATATTGCCGATACTATTGGTGGCCACGCAGATATTACGGACATCGTTGATTTTTTCGGCCAGCTGGAGTGCGTGGAGATGGTAATCGAAGGCCTGCTGTAGTTTGTCCTGGCGCCGGCTGTCTACCCCGGCGTTATTAAAGGATAGGCACATCAGCAGGGTATCATTGGCTTCTTCTGCAAATTTGATGGCTTTTTCGTGATAATCTTCAGCGAGGAGGTACTGGGATTTGTTTCTTTTGACAGTACCCAGTTCATTGAAAATGAGGACCAGGCTTCTGGTAGCGCGTAGTTTCTGGGCCAGCGGCAAAGCGTCCTGCCAGAAGAGGTTTTCCGTTTTATGGCTCTCGAAATAGCGGGCATGTTGTTTACCTTTCCTGATCAGCAGGGATATTTTGCCGGTATCATTGGGCAGCATACGGATGGAGTCGAGGGTGTGGTAGATCCGCAGGGAATCCTGTGCAGATGCGGCCCAACAAGCGCCGATAACGAGCAAGCCTAAAATCCATAGACCTTTTACAGACATTAGCAGAACAGTGTGACCACACAATTTAAAGAAGAATTACGAATTACGGATTACAAATTACGAATCAGGGGTATTATTCAGGTGTGAAGCTGATTCTTCCCAAAAAGCGAAAGGGCGAAAGAATTCGCCCCTTCTTCCTATTAACCGAATACACCTACTGAAAACATGGAACGGTCATGGCAAGCCATGCCATCCCACATTTCTCTTTATGCCTTACAGCAGTGATTACACTGCGCAGGGCGAGTTTTATATATAGATAAGTTCAATAATCGGTTAATAGCAAAAGGTCCTTGTGGATATAGTCAGGATAAGACTTTCATAGGACAGCGACATATATATTATACGCGTCCAGCGTTCACAAATTCAATGGTTGTGTCTTATTCAATGTTATACGTTCAGGCACAGGTGCCAGGGGCGCATCACATTATTCAGCATAAATACCCAGGCAATCTTTTAGGTCCGATGAGGCATGAAAAACCGGGTCAGGTATTGACATAGTTTTGCATACACAAAAAATAGCAGGAAATTCTTCAGGATGTGGAAAATTATTGAGATGGTCCGCTGGTGGTTAGGCAGGGACAAGGCAAATGTATAAAACACTTTTAATAAAAGAAAATATTATTTCATGAAGTATGGGCCATTATGGCATCTTCCACCCATTGCATTACCAGGTCCATCTGTTCTTCGCGGCTTAACTGGCTGTTATCCAGGATGATAGCATCTTCGGCTTTGCGGAGCGGGCTGATTTCGCGATTGGCATCGATATAATCTCTCAGCTCCAGATTTTCCTTTACTTCCTCGATGGAGATGTTTTTATTCTTTTCATACAGCTCTTTAAAGCGGCGTTCTACCCGGATGGAGATATCTGCCGTCATAAATATCTTGAGCTCGGCATGCGGGAATACAACAGTACCGATATCGCGGCCATCCATCACGATGCCTTTGCGGGTACCCATTTTTTTCTGCTGTGCTACGGCAAACTCCCGTACTTCTTTTACGGCAGCTACTTCACTTACTTTTTCTGCGACGAGCATTTCGCGTATCAGGTGCTCCACATTTTCACCATTGAGGTGCATTTCGCTGGCACCGGTGAGGGTGTTGTACAGGAATTCGAGGTGAATATCTGCCAACGCAGCTACTACAGCAGGCTGAGAAGCCCAGTCTACACGGTTCTGCATGAAATAGAGCGTAATAGCACGATACATGGCACCACTATCTATATACACATAGTCCAGTTTCCTGGCCATTTGTTTTGCCAATGTACTTTTGCCACAAGAGGAGTAGCCATCTATCGTGATAATTATTCTTTTCAAACTTGCTCTTTTTGGATCGCCTACAGAAATAACCCTACAAAATTGAGGGAATTATGCGAAAAAAGCAAACGCTCCTTATTCCACCACGATTACCTTGCAGGTATAAGCCACCTTCATGGTCTCTTTATGATAGATGACCATAAAGTAAGTACCAGCTGGCATATCGCTCACGTTGAGGTCATTATCCTGCTGTATATCGTACTGGCGCATCAACTGGCTCCAGGTATCGCGGAGCTGCATAAACAGCGGGCCTCTTATGCCACGGATACGTACCCTGAACTTGCCATTGTTCGGATTCGGGAATACATCGATCTGTACAAATGGTGGCACCGCCCTGATTTCGGAGTATACTTCCTTGCCGCTTCTGGACACAGCCTTGATACGGTAATAGGTCCAGCCATCGTAATCGTTGAGGTCCTGGAGGGTATAGCTGAGCGGCACATTGCTGTTGCCGTTGAGTGCTTTGGTAGGTACAGTGGCAATTTTTGTGAACACTTCTTCTCTTTCGTATCTGCGTTCCACTTCAAACAACAGATTGTTGACTTCCCTGCTGGTGGTCCAGTCGAGCTGCACCATGAGCGGTGCTATACGATAAGCTTCGAAGAGCAGGAATACTGCAGGTTTTGCTTTGCTGACCAATACTGTTTTAGAGAAATATTCACTGGCGCCGAGGCCGGTGAAAGTGCGCATATGCATGGTGGCCGGGTCTGCCAGGCCGTTGGTAGTAAGGGTGCCGGGTTTGGGCAGGGCTGCAATATAAGGCACCTGGTCCCATACTCCGCCGGTAAAACGGGTGATGTAACTACTATCACGGGCAGCAGCATAGCCAGGCAGTTCGTCTTTATCCATGTGCTGGAGTATCACCGTAGCTTCACCACCGGTATTGTCTGTGCGGGTGATGTTCCAGGTTCTGTTGACGAAGCTGTCGCGGTAGGCGCGGCCGCCTGCAGCAACGGTGTACACACTGTCGTAGGCACGCACACTGAACATATCGGTAGCGCCTGACAACAGAATAGCTGCCGGGGAATAGTTATCAGTAGAAGTACCTACGGGGAATACCACTTTGGCAGCAGCATCGTTTATGCCTGTCCGGTAGAGTGCGCCACCGGCAAAACCGGGGCCATTCACCACAAACTTCCTATCGTTGTATCCGGTAATAGTGCCGGGATTGTTTTCTCCTACCTGGAGATTCCAGCCGTTGAGGAAAATATAACCATTGGTGAAATGCAGGTTGTTTCTGATTTTGAGATCGCTGAGATCATCGAGTAGCAGTCCTGCGGAATTGTCGAGTTCGATGTTGGGGAAACTTGTACCCTGCCTGGAGGCAAGGCTATAACTGCCGAAAACCGTCTGCTGACCCATATTGCCATACAGCGGATTCAGGGCAGAGAAGAGGAATTTACCACCTATACCAGAGCGGCCATCGGCACTTTCATCAGGCAACGTAGCACCGTTACCGTTAGTCCACTTTTTGCTAAGGAAATATAAAGTAGTGGAAGGATTAGATCCGAAGATCCCATTATTCGTGAGATCAGAAAACACACCGGAATTGCCGGACAGCCATACAGAGCCACCGGCGGGGATGAAGACACCCTGCTGTGCAGATGCTGTAAATGCACTGCCCATCAAACATATTATTAATATCGCAAGTAGATGTCTCTTCAAAACTCAATTATTGAATAACGGTGACGTTGAATTTGATATTTGTGGTAGAGTTATATGTAGCTGAACCAGCATTAACTAAACAGATTCTGATACTATTATTGCTACCAACTCTTGCCCAACCAATCAACAATACGGAACTCCCAGGTGCTGGAAAATCTGCAGTGGGGGTCACAATCACACTTCCATCTGTATTCAATGCAGGTGTTCCGGCTGGCACCGTAAGGGTTGCTATATATTGTTTTTGCGCAGCGATTGTATTAGATCCCGGCACATAAGTGACCTGGAATTTATACATACCGCTCAATGGTGTGGCATTCTGTCCCATTTTAAAAGTGCCATTCACGTCAAGGTTTGCAGCGGGGTTATTGGTTCCAATTCCCAGTTCTTTATTGGTATTGTCCCAGAAGAGGTTATTGGCATCCTGGCTAATTTCTGTAGATGCATCACTGGTACGATAGCCAAATGGGATGGCACCGACAGGGATACTATTATCTCCAAGCGTGGTCACCACTTTATACCAGGGGTTACCAGTGTTTGCTGTCAGTGGAGCCTGTCCACCCTGCCATTCTCTGAGCGCCAGTGTATTTTTGTCGAAGTAAAGTTGAGTGGTATAGTTACCGGATTTAAAAGCAAGTGCACTCCAGGCCCATGCTGTGGTACCTGAAGGCCCATTCGTTACTGGTCCGGCACCAGACCCTGTCACTGCCGGATCAGGACCTTGCCATATTTTCATGCGGTAACGGGCATCCGGGGCGTCTGCCTTAGTGATATCCGTTGTTTTTAATGTTTCATAGGAGGCGCCACCAGTAATATCCGGAGCGGGGGTATACATTTGTGTGGTCGTGTTCCATTTTAATACGTCACCATCATTGGGGGCAGTTGTGGCTACTGCATTATTCTGGATCTTATTGGCGTTCCAGATGTTTTTGCTGCTGTCCACTTTGATGAGCCAGGTTCTGTCGGCAGACAGATCCTGTTCTCCTGTGGCGCCGAAATCGATGACGCCGCTGCCAGCTACCAGCTTGATTTTTCTGGTACTAATCGGGTTTTGTGTTACGATCACATCACCATTTGTATTGATGGAGAGCATTTTTGCATTGGCAGCGCCAGGTGCAACAGAAGCCAGGTTGCTGAGCCGGAGACCGGAGGTGAAACCAGTTTCATTGAGGCCGGCAGCCTGACTGGTTATTTCCAGTTTATTTTTAGGGGCGTTGGTGCCCAGACCCAGGGCTGTTTTGGCATTATCCCAGAAGAACTGCCCGTTGAATTGCGTTACCAGGCCGGAGGCTCCGATGAAAGGCACAGAGCCGGTGGTAAGGTTGGTTAAAGAGAGGCCGTTGGCAACGGATACGGTAGAAGAAAAAGAGCCCGTTGCTGCGGTTAAACCACCTCCTGCGGTTATGTTACCTCCTACTCTTACGGCCGTACCAACATCTGCGTAACCGGAGATGTTAAAATCTGCGGTTTGCGGCGAAGTTCCATTGATGATAAATCCGGTTCCTCCGGATGCTGGAGCTTTGGGCTCCCATTGTGTACCATTAAAGGTAAGTACCTGGTTAGCAGCAGGCGCTGTAGCAGACACCGGTACAGAAGCCAGTTTATTGGCGTTCCAGATGGCAGCGTCTTTGTCTGCATCAATGGTGAATGTTGGGTTGGTGTTCAGGTTTTGGGTAGCGGTAGTAGTGCTTTTCATACCGATACCAGCCTGTAAGGTGACTGTACTGGCCCAGGGCAGGTAAAAGGACGCGTAATCGGCTGCCAGTGGAGCAATATTACCAGCGGCATCCGGCTTACGGCCGGCGAAAGTGAGCACACCCGTATTGCTGATGGCCCCTGCCGCATCGATATTGATACCGGTGCCTGCAGAGAAAGCGGCCCTGGCCCTTGCGTTGGTAAAGTACAGATTGGTGGTTCCTTCAGGAATGTTGTCTGTAGTGATTCCGGAGAAATCGGCTACTTTTTTCCACGCACCGGCAGCTTTGATATAGAGGCATTTTTCTCCAGCGTCTGTTACATACACAAACATACCATCGGCAGCATTGAATAGTGCTCCTCCGGCAGTAATGGCACTTTTAGGAACCCTGTTGAGCAACAGCCCCTGGCTGTCGCTGTTCAGTTCCAGCAAAGCATCTTTACGGATTTGTGTAGGTTGAAGGCCCAGTTTCAGCTGCTGGGCAGCGGAGCTGACAGAAAACAGGATGCCCATTCCCAGTATGGGTAAATATCTTAAAGCAATCATCTTCATAAATTACGGTTGCGGGAAATCGGTAAAACAGACAAAACAGCTGATAACGGTAAGGTATAAACGCTTTTTACAAAAAGCGTTTATACCTTACCGTTATAGAATTATTTTCTGATGATAAACCAGTTGGCACCATCGGACTGCAGTGTTACGAAAGTCCAGTCGTTATAAATGAAGTAGTCGGTTCCATCTTCAATACGTTCGGCACCGTTAGGCAGGATCTGTAAGGATCTGGCCAGGGTACCGCCGATTTTTTTAACAGTGATCACCCTTCCTTTTCTGCCTACAGCAGTGAGCAGGGTTACTTTACGGTCGCCACCGGAGCAGTCTACCAGGATGGTGTTATCTGCATCGGTCATAGGGTGGTCTGCAGAAACGTTCACGATGTTCATGGATACAGAACCAGCCACCTGCAGAGTAGAGTTGGCAAGTGCAGTAGTATCACCAACAATTACTTTGGTGCGTACAGCCAGGTCATCGTTCAGTTTCTTGTTTCCTTTGAAAGTCTGGTCGCCATTGGACATCAGACCTCTGTCGGTAAGTGGGGTAGCTGTTGGGATGTGGAGTGTCACAGTTTGGGTAGCAGCATCCTGTGTAAAGTGCACATCTGGTCCCTGAATACCGTTGTTAATAGTTACATCCGGGCCTTTAAGACCGTTGATAGTATTGATTACCGGATTGAAGGCAGAAGCAGGCAATGTTTTCTTTATTACTTCACCTGTGGTTCCCAGCATGAGCACATCCAGGTCTGTGGCAGTACCTGCGGCAACGCTGCCCAGGGTCACTTTACCTTTCAGTTCGGAGGTAGTTCCTACCTGTAATGATTTATTGATAACCGCATCATCTTTGAGGAGGGTAGCACCGGTAACGGTGAGGCCGGAGCTGATAGTACCGGAACCATCTACGATGAGGTTGTTTTTAAATGTTTTGTTACCGCCGATGTTCTGGTCGGTAGCTGTTAATGCACCCGGGTTGGTAGCATCAGCAGCGTGGAGGGCCAGGGACGGGTTACCAGCAATGGTGGTAATACTCAGACCGTTGGCATTAGGGGTAGTATTGAAGCCGGTGATCACCAGTGCTTTGGTAGCCTGATCGAAACGCAGATAATCGGCTTTGGTGAGGAGACCTACTGTTTTAGTACCATCCTGTGTAGCGATAGTGAGTTTATGGTCGCCAGCGCCATCGTGAGCGAAGCTATAGTCAGCCGCATCTGTAGACAGTGTCTGGGCTGCAGTTTTATCACCATTCAGTGAATTGATGGCGGTGGTGAAGGCAGACTCGCTGATTGTTCGTCTGGACACCTTACCAGTTGTAGGATCTACCAGTAATACATCTACACCCGTGGTTACGAGGTCCAGTTTTTTGAAGAAGGCATAACCGTTGTCGATGATGAGACCATCAACGCCCTGGCCTTTTAATACGAGAGGAACGCTGCCGGCGTTGGTACCGATGAAGTTACCTGCTACAGCATCGTTTCCGGTGAGTTTCCAGTTACTGTTCGCATCGGCGTTGTTAGCCATTTTTTCCCAGGCACCATTTCTTCTGATGTAGAGACCTTTGTCAGTGGCGGGTGCGGGAGGAGCCGGATCATAATAAACGATCATACCATCTGGAGGTGTGAGGGCGTCGATATCACTGAACTGTTTCAGGCGGGGCAGTAAGAGACCCTGTCTGTCTGATTCCAGTTCCAATACGGAGGCTTTGTTTATTTTGGTTGGGTGATCACCCACTTTAAGCTGCGCGTAGGTATCGGTAGCAAGAAGCGCGAGGCCTCCCAGTAACATACCGCGAAGTGCGACGTGTAAAGGTTTAGTCATGGTATAAGGATAAATAGTTTAAATGATCTTCCAAGCCAGGCATGACCAGCTTGTTTTATATCGTTGTGTATTCAGTTAAAGGAAGTAGAATAAAGATATAGATAATTTTATAATATATATAGGAATAAATGCATACACAATTCCTAAACAATAAATAACAGAGGTTAATATTTATTGATACAACAAAAGTACGCATAAGTAATTTTTTAAAAATGACACTATTATGCTATATTTTATATTTTCATAATATCATAAAACCGGAGTTATTTCATGATTTCAGGGCTTTGAGATCGATTTCAACGAGGAGGATGTGGGCTGCAAACATAGTGCAGCAGCCGAACTTATCTTGAAAAAACTAAAGTTAACATGAACATGTTAGGACAGCCTTGATAAATGGGATTTAATGGCCATTTTTTGCCAAAATACAGGATGATGAATACTAAAAAGCTATAAAAAAAGAGGCTGTCTTAATAATAAGACAGCCTCCTGGATAATATGTATTGCGTTATTTACGCTTCAGATTTCTCTGATTTGCTTTTGGAAGAATTGTTCTGTAAGGTGAACACCAGTTTCTGGTTTTCTTTGTCGAGGTCAGCAACCAGGACATCGCCATCATGGATGTTCATATTCAGAATTTCTTCTGCCAGCGGGTCTTCCAGGTATTTCTGGATGGCCCTGTGAAGTGGTCTGGCGCCGAACTGCTGGTCGTAGCCTTTGTCTGCGAGGAAGCCTTTTGCTTCGTCTGTCAGTTCGAGGCTGAAGCCCAGGTTGTTGAGGCGTTTGAGCACGCTCTTCATGGTGATATCGATGATGGTATAGATATGTTCTTTGCTCAGAGAGTTAAAGATGATCACATCATCGATTCTGTTAAGGAATTCCGGAGAGAAGGTCCTTTTCAGTGCTTTTTCGATCACTGATTTGGTATTTTCCTCTTCGCTCATTGATTTAGCGGAGGTGGTGAACCCTACGCCGGCGCCGAAGTCTTTTAACTGGCGGGCACCGATGTTGGAGGTCATGATGATGAGGGTATTTTTGAAATCCACTTTACGGCCGAGGCCATCGGTGAGGATACCATCATCGAGCACCTGCAGGAGGAGGTTATAGATATCCGGATGTGCTTTTTCGATTTCGTCGAGCAGGATTACGGAGTATGGTTTGCGCCGAACTTTTTCGGTCAGCTGACCACCTTCTTCATATCCTACATATCCCGGAGGCGCACCAATGAGGCGGCTTACAGAGAATTTCTCCATGTATTCACTCATGTCTATACGGATGAGTGCTTCATCGGAGTCGAACATGTAGCGGGCCAGGGATTTGGCCAGCTCTGTTTTACCTACACCGGTAGGACCGAGGAAGATAAAGGTACCGATTGGTTTTTTCGGATCTTTCAGGCCTACGCGGTTACGTTGGATAGCTTTGGTGACTTTGCTGATAGCATCGTCCTGGCCAACCACGGCGCCTTTGAGATCTTCGCCCATGCGGCGGAGTTTCTCTGTTTCGGCCTGTACCATCCTTTTTACAGGGATACCGGTCATCATGCTGACAACTTCCGCGATAGCTTCTTCGTCGATCGGGTAGCGTTTATGTTTCACTTCTTCTTCCCACATGGCTTTAGCGCGTTCCAGGTCTTCACCCAGTTTCTTTTCAGTATCGCGCAGCGCAGCGGCTTCTTCGAAGCGTTGACTTTTAACGACTTTATTTTTTTCCTGCTTGATGTCTTCGATCTGTTTTTCCAGGTCGAGGATATTCTGCGGCACGTTGATGTTTTTGAGGTGTACTCTGGCGCCTACTTCATCGAGTACGTCTATGGCCTTGTCGGGCAACAGGCGGTCGGTCATGTAGCGGTCGCTGAGTTTCACGCATGCATCGATGGCAGCATCGGTATAGCTTACGTTATGATATTCTTCATAACGGGGCTTGATATTATTGAGGATCTGTATGGTTTCTTCCACGCTGGGTGGTTCTACCATTACTTTCTGGAAACGGCGGTCCAGGGCGCCGTCTTTCTCGATATACATGCGGTATTCGTCCAGTGTGGAGGCACCGATGCATTGGAGTTCGCCTCTGGCGAGGGCTGGTTTGAATATGTTGGAGGCATCGAGGGAGCCGGAAGCACCGCCTGCACCTACGATGGTATGAATTTCGTCGATGAACAGGATAACATCACGGTTCTTTTCGAGTTCGTTCATGATGGCCTTCATCCTTTCTTCAAACTGGCCGCGGTATTTGGTACCGGCTACCAGGGCAGCGAGGTCGAGGCTTACCACCCGTTTGTCGAACAGTACGCGGGACACTTTACGCTGAACGATGCGCAGCGCGAGGCCTTCCACGATGGCTGTTTTACCCACACCGGGTTCGCCAATAAGGATGGGGTTGTTCTTTTTACGGCGTGACAGGATCTGGGAAACGCGTTCAATTTCCTGTTCGCGGCCTACTATGGGGTCAAGGCTGCCACTTTCGGCCAGCTTAGTGATATCCCTACCAAAGTTATCCAGTACGGGCGTTTTGGACTTGGTATTGGTTTGTTTGGCTTTGGAAGCGTAACTCTTTCTTTCGTCTTCAAACTCTTCTTCGCCCGGATCGTCGAATTCTGATTTAGGGTCAGCAGACTTTACAAAGCCCAGTTCGTTTTTAAAAGTATCGTAGTCCACGTCAAATTGTTGTAAGATTTGTGTACAAACGTTTTCCTTGTTCTTGAGTATGGAAAGCATGAGGTGTTCGGTTTCCACGGTAGCACTTTTAAGTGCTTTAGCTTCGAGGACCGTAACCCTGATGACTTTCTCAGCCTGTCTGGTCAGGGGGAGACTGTTAATATTGGCGATATTTTTTCCAGTCTTATCTTTTACAGCTAATTCTACTTCTTTACGTAATTCGTATAGGTCTACGTTTAAAGCCTGCAGAATCTTTACGGCCGTGCCTTCGCCTTCGCGAATAATACCTAACAGCAGGTGTTCAGTACCGATGAAATCATTTCCCAGGCGTAAAGCTTCCTCTCTGCTGAACGAAATGATCTCCTTAACTTGCGGTGAAAAATTCTGGTCCATTGTGAGAATATTAAATGATCAAAAACCCTTACGGGGGCTTGCTTATACAATAATAACGAATAATTATGAACTTAAATTATCAGCTATTTTCTTTAGTTGAAGTTATTCCTTTTTTACACTCAAACAACTTACACTTTAATAGTATAAGAATTATTTTTGTGGAGAAGCGGGTATAAGCATTCAAAATTATTTACGAGGAAAAAGCGGCTTTTGTTTTTGATCTCCTTTTTATTTAGTTTTTAAATAGGCTGGGTTTCCCTCTTTTTTAAATTGATTTTTTTACTAAATGTATAAAACAACGTCCAACGCATGAAATTCAAAATTGATACCAAAGAAAAAATTGTTGTTTTTTGTCCTGAAGAAGCTGCTTTGGATGCTAATTTGTCAGATCAGTTTGTTACTACCCTGAGCACACTGCCAGAGCTTAGCACCCGCAATCTCATACTGGACTTGAAATTGGTGGAAAAAATGGACGATTCCGGCATTCAAGCCATTTTAACAGTATACCAGCATATATATGACAATAGCCGTTCCTGCGCCATCACTGGCCTTAACAGTGCTTTAACAAAGGAGCTGAAGGAAGCAGGTGGCGATATGCTCAACATCGCACCTACCATGGCAGAAGCCATAGACCTGATTATGATGGAAGAGCTGGAAAGAGAGCTTCTGGACGGAATGGATTAATAAAGCGCTGCCTGTTTCAGCTTTTAGCCGGAGAAGCCGGTTAATGCAGGAAGCAGGCTGCCAAACGTTTTACTTTTATGTTTGCAGTTACAATATTAGGCAACAACTCTGCCATACCCACGTTGGACAGACACCCTACCGCACAGATCATCACATGCGACGACCAATTATTATTGGTGGATTGCGGAGAAGGAACACAGCTACAGATCGCTAAATACCGGATTAAACGTACCAAACTACGGTACATTTTTATCAGCCATTTGCATGGTGATCACTATTTCGGACTGATAGGTTTGCTGAATACCCTGAACCTGATGGGGCGGACCGAACCACTCAGTATCTATGCCCCACCGGAACTGGAACCTATCATCCAGCTGCAGCTGGACTGCTCCGGCACGATGTTGCAGTATGAACTGTCATTTGTGCCGCTGCAGGCGGGCTACAGCGGCGTTATTCTGGAAGACAAGGACCTCACCGTGAGCTGTTTTCCTACCCAGCACCGGATTTCCTGCTTTGGTTTTTCCATCAGCATGCAGAAAAAAAAGCGGAAACTAATACCAGAGCAGGCCAAAGCCTACGAGATTCCGGCTGCCTACTACGGTAAACTGCAGGAAGGAGCGGATTATACCCGTAAAGACGGCAGCATCGTTAAAAACGACTGGGTGACCCTGCCTCCCGTAAAAGGCAAGCGGTATGTGTATTGTGCAGATACCCTGTACGATACCGGCCTGCTGCCCTGGCTGAAAGATGCCGATCTGGTTTATCATGAGACAACCTATCTGCATGACCTGGAAACACGGGCGGCAGAGCGTTTTCACAGCACCACCGTGCAGGCCGCTTCCCTGGCCGCAGCAGCCGGTGCCAAAAAACTGCTGATAGGTCATTTCTCCTCCAAATACACTGACCTTCAGCCTTTCCTGGAAGAAACACGGCCTGTATTTGCATCAACAGATATCGCGGAAGAAGGCGTCACTTATTACGTATAACACAGCATTATTAACCACATAAAAAAGAGCGAAGAAAAATTCTTCGCTCTTTTTTTATGTCTGTATAATCTGTTTAGTATTGTTTGAGATACGCTCCTATCTGCTGATATACTGCATCATCCGCAGGTAAAACCGGCAGGCGGAATTTATTTTCGATGATGCCGGCATGGCTCAGAAATGCTTTGATGCCAGTAGGGTTGTTCTCGCAGAACATCAGGTCAAAACCTTTCAGCATTTTGTAGTGCAGTGCGCGGGCAGCAGGGAAATTATTCCCCAGTGCAGCATTTACCATAGCGGAGAAATCCTTTGCAAAGTAGTTAGCAGCCACAGAGATCACGCCGTCCATGCCGCAGGCGAGCTGGGCGAGGGCGAGGGCATCATCCCCACTGAGCACGAGGAAACCTTCCGGTTTGTCGCGAATGATCTGCATGCACTGTGCCATATCACCGGAAGCTTCTTTCATAGCGATGATATTTTCCACTTCGTGCGCCAGACGCAGCGTGGTTTCTGCGGTCATGTTGCGGCCTGTACGACCGGGTACGTTGTAGAGAATGATTGGCTTGGGAGAAGCTGCAGCAATAGTTTTATAGTGCTGAATGATACCTTCCTGGGTAGGTTTGCTGTAGTAAGGGGATACGCTAAGGATAGCGGCCGCTTCATCCAGTGGGCATTTTTCCAGTCTTTTTACCACATCCCGGGTATTATAATCGCCGATGCCAACAACCACCGGCACCCGCTTCGACACCTTTTCGAAAGTGAATTTTATCAAATCCAGCTTTTCATCTGCAGAAAGAGTGGGCGTTTCGCCGGTAGTGCCTAAAGACACAACGTAGTCTACGCCGCCATCGATCACATAATTGATCAGCTTTTCCAAAGCATTCCAGTCTATGCTTTCATCTGCTTTAAAGGGTGTAACCAATGCCACCCCGGTGCCTTTTAACTGTTCCATATTGTGTTTACGGGAAAAAAATAAAAATTCGAATTCCGAAGGCCGAAATTCGAATTTTTTATCGTGATCTCTAAATTTTTTTTTAGTGTTCTTCGTAAAAGCCCATACCAGAGAACTTATCGATCCTTTGTTCGATACGTACATCGGGATCAATTTTCTTCAGTTCTGCGAGTGTTTCTTTGATATAAGTTTTGAGGATGCTGGCCATCTCATCGGGGTTTACGTGGGCACCACCGAGCGGTTCACGGACAACACCATCTACCAGACCGAATTTTTTCATGTAGTCAGGCGTGAGTTTGAGCTCTTCGGCCGCTTTCTCTTTGAAGTTCCAGCTACGCCAGAGGATGGTGGAGCAGTTTTCGGGAGAGATAACAGTATACCAGCTGTTTTCCAGCATTACCACCTTGTCGCCGATACCGATGCCTAAAGCGCCACCGGAAGCACCTTCACCGATGATAACGCAGATCACCGGAACACGGAGTTTCACCATTTCGAAGATATTGCGGGCAATGGCTTCTGCCTGTCCTCTTTCTTCAGCTTCCAGGCCCGGATAAGCGCCGGGAGTATCGATGAGGGTAACAATAGGCTTGTTGAATCTTTCCGCCAGTTTCATGAGGCGAAGCGCCTTACGGTAACCTTCAGGGTTGGCCATACCAAAGTTCCTGAGCTGGCGCATTTTAGTGTTCACGCCTTTCTGCTGACCGATAAACATCACGGTTTCTCCATCCAGGTCAGCAAAGCCACCTACCATGGCTTTGTCGTCTTTCACATTCCGGTCGCCGTGCAGTTCCACGAAGTTGGTGCACATTTTTTCGATATACGCCAAAGTATACGGCCTATCCGGATGACGGCTGAGCTGTACACGCTGGAAGGCAGTGAGATGGGTGTAGATGTTGAGACGGGTGTCCTCAATTTTCTGCTCATATTCTTTCACAGTGGCAGAAACATCCACCCCGGATTTTTCACCATTCTCCTTCAGCTTAGCCAGCTGGTCATATAAATCCGCGATAGGTTTTTCGAAATCCAGGAATTGCATAATTTGTTTAATTGGTTAAAGATCGGGTGTAAAGATAGTGCTGAAAATTTTTTTTAAAAAAGATTTGCTTAATTGGGAACTTTGTTGCTATCTTTGCAATCCCAAAACGGAGGAATACAACAGATTGGGAAACAGAAAGATAGCTAGGCAATAGCGATTTTTTGAAGAAGGATTGGTAGTTCAGTTGGTTAGAATGCCGCCCTGTCACGGCGGAGGTCGCGGGTTCGAGTCCCGTCCAGTCCGCAGAATTAGTTAAAACCCGCTCAGTGAGCGGGTTTTCTGTTTTTATCCCCTGATGATTTAATACCTTTTAAAAAATTCCCGGCAGATCCTTATTTTAAAGCTATTTTACGGATCACCTATACCACTATGCGCTTCTCCAGGCCCTCCATCATCTGCACCAAAACCATCCTGCTCCTGCTACTATCTTCTTTTTTGTCCTGCCACAACAGGAAAGAAAAAAATCCGATGCATTACTTTGACGCCATCGCAGCCAATGATATCAAAATGGGTAAACCCAGAGAAGGGGAATGGCTTTTCAGACACAAAGAGAAAGGACAGACTTTTGAAGCCTATAAAAAATGTCGCCTGGTAAAGCCAACACAAGACAAGTCGGTGCTTTACCTGCTGCCGGTGGGCGATTTCACCGAACTTCAGCAAAAAGCATTACTGGCCACCCGGCAATACACCGCCATTTTCTTTCAGTTAAAAACAGTGCTGCTGCCACCTGTTTCAGACAAAACCGTTCCCTCGTTTGCCATGCGCCAGGAAGAAGACGGTCATATGCAGTTACTGGCCCCCTATTTACTGGACAGCCTTCTCAAAGGCAAAATACCCCAAGACGGTATTGCCCTGCACGCCATCAGCGCCCAGGACCTGTATCCACAAAATGACTGGAATTATGTATTCGGACTAGCCTCCTATGTCGATAGCGTGGGTATCACTTCTATATACCGGTTACAAAACCAACAGCTGGATACTGCTAACTTCAAACTATGTCTGAGAAGATTAATGAAAATTACATCGCATGAAATTGGGCATATACTGTCACTACGCCATTGCATATACGCAAAATGCAGAATGAATGGCACCAACAGTCTGGATGAAACCGATCAAACTCCCGCCCGCCTTTGCTCCGAATGTCAGCGAAAATTGTTTTATAACATTGGCTATGATAATGTACAACGGTTGAAACAGCTGATCCACTTCTGCCAGGACAATGGACTGGAAAATGATGCAGCGGTTTTTAAAACAGACCTTGATGCCATTGAATAACTTTATTTCACATTCAGTTCCGGCAGCTTATACGCCGCTACAGCCTCCACCAGCTTCTGCTTATCTGTCTTTAGTTTTTTCAGGAAAGCTTCCACCTCTTTTCCATAAGCCCGCTGGCTGGCAGCCAACAGCAGCACACCTTTTGTATTGCCATTACTAACAGACTGGTAACGATATACATTACGCTCCACAATCAGGATACTATTTCCATCAGCAGCATTCTGGCTGACCAGGAAATCGAGTATGTACTGATTATCTTTTTCATAAATGTTGTAATTCACCACCGGATTAACAGCTTTCATCTTTTTCAATTCCTCCACCTTCTGATTTACAAGGTCTTGCGGTTGGAAATCACCTTTGAGAAAATCCACTGTTACCAGTGATTTGAATTTTTCCAGATTATCTCCTGCTGTCAGATATTCCTGCTTGTAGTAGTTGTTGTTGGGATGAGAAGACCATACCAGGCTATAACTTGCATTGTTCAAATGAAGCGGACCCGGAATATTCAGATAGTCGTTTGTTTTAGACTGCGCTCCCGCCCAGGAAGCCCACAGCCCCAGGAATATGCTTAATACTTTTGTTTTGTTATTCATTTGGTTTCAGATAATAATTGTAACATAATAACTGCAGATCATCCGGATTATCCCAATATAGATTATCCAGTTCCTCCAGCCTTTGCTCCTGTTCTACTGTCAGATAGTCTCCCAGGTATTTGGGGATATCCCATAATGCCGTCAGCCTTTCATCATCCTGCACCACGGCGATAGTGGATTCATACTCCGTAATAATCTGAAGACATTTAACGGCGCCTAACTGTTGTAATATCTTCTGTGTTTCGAGAAAATTATCATAGCCCCAGTTGCAGAAATACTGTAAAAAACCGCCGTTATACATATCTGCTTCCAGTCGCCAGATCCTGACTACTTCCTGCTCTTTTTCAGAGAGTTTGTCCAGCTTTCCTTCATGCTGAGAGAACAGTTTCTCCACCAGCTTATAGGAATAATCATCAAATGCTTTTCTTTGTTCATCCTGTTGCATATACACTACTTGAGAGACGATTCACGGTTTAATATAATTAACCGTTTATTCTTTTCTGATTTATCAGTTCGGGGATAAAACACCACAGCATAGGCATTTTCACGGGTTTTATTCAACCCTGAAAGGATCAGGTTATCAACGGGCATTGCTATGATTTCACCAGTGAGGAGGTTTTTATACCCTTGTTGACCTTTGCTGTAGAATAACTCCAGCAGCTGACCATTTTTGAGTACCAGCCACCCGTTGCCCGCCCCTGTATTAAACCTGACAACACAGGTGCCGTCACCGATCTGTACCGGCCTCCAGGTGTTGTATAATTCATCTCCCAGATCAAACAGCAGCTCCTTCTTCACCGAGCCATCCATATCCAGGGTTATTATTTCCAGCTGGCCGCCGGAATTGGTCAGGAGATAACCGGTACCACTAAACGACAATTGTAATATTTCCCGGAACCAGGTCTGGCTGGTGGAGATAACCCGTGTTTTTATTTCATTGCCTTTTTCATCTACCTGTCTATGTACCCACTGACCGTTATCTCTGGCCAACAGGTGTATTTCATGGTTGGAGATGTGCATTTTATTTTTAGCAGGAAGAGGAATTTTGACGTAGTTCTTTTTCTTCAGCACTTCCTCTTTAAACCCGATGACCAGCATTTTGTCTGGTTTCTTATCGGATAAGCTGTCCAGATCAAAAAACACGACGGCATTATTCACCACTCCTTTAAAATCGCCCATAAAAGGCTTGCTGCCCTTGGGTTTTTCCAGGTGTTCCCTATCAAACAGCGGTATACTGATTTCCAGTTCCTTATCGGGATCGTATGGTATTACAGAGACATAACCTTTACCTGCGGGACTTGTAAAAAACCGGGGCAAGATGCCGTCATCTTCCTTATAGCTGTTTACCACCTGTCCATCTGCATCGATGAAGGTGTACACCAGATTATAAGAACGGCTGTTATAAACATAAATGCCGATGAGGGATTGCCCATCGAGGGAGAGGTTGCCACTATGAGATAACTCAACTGCGGCTGTTAACACCGTAATTGTTCCCGATGCTGTTTTGCTGGTTTCAATGTCGAATGGACTGACGGTTTCGATATTTTTCATTTCAGGGTATGATCAAAATTTTCCATCAGGATTTCAGTTGGCTAGTTAAGACTGGTACCTAATGGGGGTTAGCAAATTTATTCAATTGACAATCAAAAAAACTACATTGAAGAGCAAGATACAAAAATTTAAAACGGAGCTGGTTATTTGAGTTTCCTTTTTATTTTCCTCAGTATCTCGGGGAGATTGATGGTAAAGGCATCACCTTTGTATTTGGTAACGGTTAAAACACCTTCAATGAGATCTTCTTCTTCAGCCGTCTTTGGGGTCATAGCATGGCCGTCCAGGAGTTGTTTGTACTGATAATTGCAGAGTTGTAGCTGCCCGATGGTAGCGTCTTTCATTTGCAGCAGCGCTTTGGCCATTTCCCATTGCGATTTTAAATGCAGCACATTGGCACGTAACTGTGCCAGGCTGATATCATACATATTTCCGGATAATTCGTCGAATTCCTGTGAACCAGGAATGGCGAGGTATACCGCCAGCGCTTCGCGGATCTGTGACAATGCTTCTTCTTTGTTTTCCGGAATTACTTTTAACATCGTAGTACCTCCCTTCTCTTCAATTTCTGTTTCTGCTTCGATACCCAGATCAGAGAGAAATTGCGTGAAGTAAATGAGATATTGTTTGCAGGCGGTTTTAACGGAGGAAGGGAAATGGAAATAGGTGATGAGTTTGTCTTTGTCCAGTTTGCTTTGGAGGATTTCTTCTGTTTTATTCCATGCTGACTGCATGGTTTCTGTCATCTCTGCCAGGCAAATACCTAAGTTCATTTCCTTCTCCTCTACATCATATTTAATCCCAAATCCATCGAAGGGATCGTCAGTGTCACTTTGATAATAGCAATATTTTGTTTTAAGTTTTTCTAACACACTGGCGAACACCGACGAAAAATCAAGCACACTCCAGGGCTTGGCCCAAAGAGAGGCTTCAAAATCAAAATCTATACTAATATGGAGATTTTTGAGAGGAGTTTTCCTTATGACAGTTTCCCCAAGGTATATATAATAGGAAACCGTCTGTTTTCCACTATCAACATCCACAGCTTTCTCAATAAAAAAATCGTTGAAATGGCTTGCCAGCTCTTCAAATGAATATTCCGAGAGTAAATCAATTACTTTGGGGTTACTGAAAGTACCCGATACATGATCATTATAACCCGCCTCTTTATCCAATACCCCATTCACTCTGATTCCTTCTTCCCCTAAAAATTCAACTTTTAACATCTCTCCTTTTTACCTATATACAATTTTCCAAACCCAAGATGGTAGACACTTTCCTTCTTTCTGAAAAATTTTTCCCATTCCTGTCCTATTTGAAATAATTCAGTTGACATAAGGGTATAACATTCACCATAAATCAATTGACATGAATACTTTTCTTCCTCCTATTGAGCATCCTAAAGGACTGATAATGAAGCTTGTTTATTTTTTAACCCGTAAACAGTTCGGTAAAGTGCTGACCCCGCTGAAGGTACATGCCGCGCGGCTTCCTTTGTCATTTGGCATGTTTTACAATAAAGTGAGCCAACTGGATAAAAAGCTGAGTTTATCAATGGAAACCGTCATGCTGGTGCGTCAGCATGTAGCCAGACTGAACATCTGCCTTTTTTGCATAGATATTGCCCGTTATAAAGCGTTGGAAACTTCCATGAACGATGCAAAAATAGACGCACTGGCAGAATACAGTACTAGTCCGCTTTTCACGCAGGCCGAAAAAGCATTGCTGGACTATGCAACCGAACTGACAGTAGATAAAAAAGTAGATCCGGGTACCTTTGCCCGGCTGGCCTTATACTATTCTGAAAGAGAGATCTGTGAGATCGTATGGCTGGTTGCCAGTGAGCACCTGTACAATATGACCAATATCGGGTTAGATATCCATTCAGACATGCTTTGCAAAATCCCGCAGAAAAAATAAAATATTATCGCCTCCGGCCTGCTTTTCAGACAGGCCGGAGGCAATAATATCCAACCAGTGTAGCCATTGACGTGAGGACAGCAGTAACTTTCGGGAATTAAATTATATTCGCTGTCAAATCTTTCCGCCACCCAATGCCTATTATTCAACCCGATCAACCCGAACTCTTACCCGGTTATCCCAGGATCTATGCCTACGAATCCGGACATCCTCTGAATAAAAAGGGAACCATCCGTATACGAAGTACTACTGATAAATCGCTGCGCACTTTTATGATGACACTGGATAAAGACCGGTATGTATTTCCTGATTCTTCTGCTAATGTGCTGATATTCGTTTACTTCTTTTTAATCGTCCTCACCTTTAAAATAGCCTCATCCGTCATTGAGGAGTTTATACCATTGCTGCTAACAGGCATGGTGTTAGTGGCAGTAGTCCTGACTCTTCTTACCAGGAAATGTTCTCTTTTCCTGAACCCCGGGATACAAATCGACGCCAGGGGCATCAGTTACAAGGCAGATTTTTACTCCTGGGATAATATTGATGCCACGTATATTGTGGAAAGAAACCTTCACAAACATTATGAGCATCTATTAGTGCTGGCGACTAAGAATAACGGCATCCAGTACATTAGCATACACGCTAAGGGCCTGACTCCTGTGTATGTTAAAATAGCTACCGTTATTAATCATTTCAACAGAAAGGTATACTAATATTCCGCGAAGACATCATCTTTATAACACCAGAGCCATTGTTCACCTGGTTCTGCCGAAGCGATAACAGGATGGTCCGTCAGATGGTAATGCTGCGTCATGTGCCTGGCGGGAGAATCATCGCAACAAAGGGTGGCGCCACAGGTCTGGCAGGTGCGCAGATGTACCCAGACGCCGTCGTGTTTGATACATTCTTCGCACACATATGCTTTGGGGGTTTTGATACTGGTAATAGCTTGCAGATGAGAACAAAGTGCCATAAGCGTGTTTTTTTATAAGAAAACATAGTTTGTTTACCCACCCGATTTAATCACTAATATTGTGCCCCAAAACGATCCCCTATATGATCACAGAAGCAGCCGCCATTGCTCTGCAGGAAACACTCCGGGCGCAGGTTATCACCACCGATGAGCTCCCATCCCCTATCCGTACAATCGCCGGGACAGATGTAGAATATGATAAATCCAGCAACCTGATCGCCGGCAGTGTGGTGGTACTGGACTACAACACGCTGGAGGTACTGGATGTAGCCTCTCATTGTATGGAAGTTAGTTTTCCCTATATCCCCGGGCTTTTCTCTTTCCGGGAGATGCCGCCTCTATTAGAAGCCTATCATAAACTGAAGATTCAGCCCGACCTGATCATCTGTGACGGCCAGGGACTGGCCCATCAGCGCCGTTTCGGGCTGGCCTGCCACTTTGGGGTGACACTGGACAAACCTGTTATAGGCTGTGGAAAAACCCGTTTATGTGGACATTATGAACAACTCGCAGAACCCAGGGGCAGCATTGCACCGCTGATTGCCGAAGAAGACCAGGCATTGATAGGTAATGCCCTGCGTACACAACCCGGTATTAATCCGGTATTTGTTTCCTGCGGTCATAAGGTATCCCTGGCCACCGCCACCGATATAGTGCTGAAAATGGCTACTCAATACCGCCTTCCGGAAACCACCCGGCTGGCAGACCACTATGCACGACTGGCATTGCTGGAATATAAAGACGGCTTAAATCCGCCACCAGCAAGCGAATAGACATTTATTTAAAAAAATTCGTATAATAATTTGGCAGATTGAAATAAATATTTCTATATTTGCAACCCCAAACGGGAACAACGGAACGGCTCAAAAGCCCACCCATGTTGAGGATTGGTAGTTCAGTTGGTTAGAATGCCGCCCTGTCACGGCGGAGGTCGCGGGTTCGAGTCCCGTCCAGTCCGCAAAAAGGGACAAATCATCATCGGTATGATTTGTCCCTTTTTCGTTTGAGATAGAATGCCACACAAGCTTGCCATTAACACGAAGGCTTCCTTTACTTCCGGTTCGATATGTGTCAGGGCAGCCCGGCCTAATTACAATAGCTCATCCAAATTATCATACAACATCATCTTCCCTGAATATCTTTAGTAACTCGATTCCAAATTTGTTTTATTAACAGTGCAACCTTTTTCAGGTGCATTCATTATAATATAAATTCTAATGTTTGAAAACGGAACAGCAACTCGTTGAACAGGCGAAATCCGACCCAAATGCTTTCGGTGAATTATACGATCAGTATTATTCAAAAATTTTCAACTACGCATTTCGAATTACAGGCGATTATGTAATCGCATGTGATATTGCTGCTGAAACTTTTATGAAAGCATTCACAAAGATCAACTCCTTCCAATGGAAGGGCATCTCTGTGTCTTCCTGGTTTTTTAAAATTGCTACCAACGAATTGAATCAGTATTTCAGAAGTAAAAAATATACTTCCACCTCACTGACAGAATTAGGAGCAGTTGAAAATACGTCCGGGTATAAACATTTTAGTGATGAGACGAATGATACCATTTCCAGGATCTATATGACGGAAGACTTTAAAAGGGTGCAACAGCTGCTCCAATCTTTGCCGCCTGATTATCAGAAGGTAATTGCACTAAAATACTTTGAAGAGATGAGCATTAAGGAGATTAGTGAGATAATGGGGAAAAAAGAAGGCACCATAAAATCACTGATTTCACGAGGAATAGACCGACTTAGGCAATCCCTTTAAACTTGCAACCATATTTTATTTTTCACAATTATAAACACCCGTAATTGGGATCATTATGGACGAACAACAATTCGAAAACTATCTGCACAACATGGAAAAGCCGACGCCTCCTCTACCGGCCCAAAAGGACACCCTCAAATTTGCCCTCCTGAATTCCAGACGTTCTTCCTGGATAGGAGCCCTATTGATCGTGTTTCCATTTTTACTTATCTCGCTTTTTTTTATTCAACACCTGTTTAATTTAGGTCCACGGCTGACCGGCTGGATAGCCACAGGAACCTCATCACTTCCGGTCTACTGGAAAGCTTTGCTTTTTTTTATATTTCTCACCGGCTTTCCTTTTCTTGGTATTATTCTCAATATGTTGTCGATCACTTATTTTCAGTACGACAAAACGAGGAGAGAATTCAACATTATTATCAGAATACGGTGGTGGAATATAATTATAATATTTATTGGGGCTGCGGTTGCCTCATTTTATACCCTTCATCTTTTAGCAGATGCTATTTAGGAGACAAAACCTTTCGGATATATTCCTGATACTTTTTATTTTCGGGATATTGCGGTAGTCTTATTTGGCTCTATAACCAGATTATAAATAACAATTTAGTATTAGTCATGAAACATAATGGGACCAAACCTTGCCAGGAATTAGCACCCTATATCCATTCTTTTTGGGAATTAAAAGGCGATGATAGCGACGGCCAATGGGAGCGAATATTTCCTGATGGGTGTCCCGGGATAGTTATAAATTTAGGGGAACCCTGCAAAACGGATAATGGCCTGGCTACTATGGATTATGGCAAAACATACATCGTAGGAGCAATGACCACTTTTAAGGATAGTTTTATTGACAGGAACACCCATCTGTTAGGCGTGTGTCTCAAACCAGCTGTGTTTTCGTCTTTTTACAACTATGCTCCACAAAATGAATTGACTAATCATACTGTTGAATTTGATTTGCCCCACTCATTTGATATTGGGAAAATAAATAAAGATTCTTACGCTTACCTCAATAAATATTTTCTGGATAGGAAAGGAAGTATCAACCAGCCGCTTCAGGCTGTTCTGAACGACATTCATATTTCTAAAGGGAATGTAAGCATCCGTGAAATTTCTAAAAGGAATTTTACAACTGTCAGGCAATTGGAACGGATTTTTAAAACTCATGTCGGTTTAACACCTAAGGAATATGTAAAGATTATTCGCTTCCAGTCAGTACTTTCCATGATGAACAACATAAGAAAGAAAAGCTTATCAGATATAGCTTTTGAATGTGGCTTTTATGATCAGGCACATCTTACGAATGAAGTAAAACGGCATACAGGCCTTACTCCTGCTCAATTTTAATTTTGTCGCCTTTTTCCAAAAGAGAAACAAGACCGGTATTTATTTTTGTAAAAAGTCTTTTAAATGAAAAAAATAATTTTGAACCTGGCTGTTACCTTAGACGGATTTATTGAGGGGCCAAATGGGGAAGTTGATTGGTGCATTATGGATGATGATATGGATTTTGGTAGTTTTATATCCAGCATCGACACCATATTTTACGGTAGGGTAAGTTATGACGCCTGGGGAAATTTCCAGCCAGACACAACTACCAGTCCGGCTGAAAAAGAGATGTGGCAAGGAATACACTCAAAGAAAAAATTTGTCTTTTCGAGGCAAAACAGGCAAGATGGTAAGGCTACATTCATAAGCTCCGACATTGTTAATCAGGTTGCTGAAATAAAACGACAAGGAGGCAAAGATATCTGGCTATATGGTGGAGCAAGTCTTATCAAGACGTTTATACAATCAGGCCTTATCGACGTATATAAAGTATCGGTACATCCGATAGTTTTGGGAACCGGTAAACCACTATTTGAAGACATAAAGGAACGAATAGGTTTAAAGTTGACTGAAACCAATGTGTTTAAATCAGGTGTTGTACAACTTACCTATGAACCTGTAAACTAAACATCACCTTCGCCCCACAAGCACTAAGCCCCCAAATCTCCCGATTTGAGGGCTTTTTTTGAGGTCGGGTTGATTAGCTGAGAATAGCTCCCAATCAGACTTCCAGTACTGCCGTACCAAAAGGATTATCCACCAACCACAACCAAATGCCTGTTTCATCTCTTTTCAGCAGACAAGTTGTATGACCATTCATGCTAATGATATTGCCATCTGGTGTTTTACCTGTCATTTCCCATTTATCCAGCCAAATCGCTATATCATCGAGTATAGTTAAATGTGGCCGGCCACCTTTTATGTCTGGCCTCCATGTACACAGATGTCCAATTGCCTGTTCAATTTGTGGTAGCCCTCTGATTTCTTCACCAGTCCTATCTATGTACACTCCCTGAACATCAAAACAACTCATGGCTCCTTTAACATCACCCGTTTTGATACAATGACGGAAATAGGATACAGTGCCGGCAGGAGTGTTTCTATTGAATTCTATCATTGCTGTAATTTTATTGCCACACAAAAATCACAGCAATCAAAAGCAATTAAAATAACAATTGTTATTTTATTATATACTATCTTCTTATCCGGCTTAGGGATTCGGGTTTAACACCAATATAGGAGGCTATGTACTGAAGCGGCACATTTTTAATAATATCAGGTCTTTCTGCCATTAACTTCATATAACGTTCTTTTCCTTGTAGTTTCCCAAAAGTCAATATTCTTTCTTCTTTTTTCAGCAGTGCGGCCTTAAGGCTTCTCATACCTAATTGAATCCATGCAGGATTTTCAGCAGCCAAAGCTTCGAAAGAGGCTTCTGATATTTTACAAACGAGGCAATCTGTTAAACATTGAATATCCTCAAAAGAAGGGGCGCCTTTTAATATACTATACATAGATGATGCAAACTCTCCTTTGCTCAGCATATCGATGGTCACTTCTTCACCATTCTCTGTCCTGTAGAATACACGAACATAGCCCTCAAGAATGAGAAAATAATTGGTTGAGGTATACCCTTCCCTGACGAGGAAGTCCTTTTTCTTCTTGTTATAAAAATTAAAGTGCGTTCTGATCGATGACAAATCATCAATCGTGAAATTGAAATGATCTTTAAAACATTTTAGCAGTAGTTCATCATTCTCTTCTGAAGCCGGGGACTCCAATATGCCAGTTTTTTTCATACTTACAGTAGTCGTTTCAACAAACCTTCGTCAAAACGACTATCTGATTGGGAAACGTGATGTAATATAAAGATTAATAAAGTTAGCGGCTAGCTACTGGCAGCTAGCCGCTAGTAATCAGCTACTAAAATTCAAATCCCCATATTGTAAAAATAGGAGGATGTTCTAATCCGATAGGGTCATCGTCTCCTGTATCAGGAAACGACATTTTTATAGTTCTGCCGGAAGCATCCTGTTCTTTAATATTTTCGTGGTTACAGGGAACCAGCATTACAGTGGGATCCCCTTTTTTAAATCCGCCATCGTTTTCCGGATGGGCGCCCATTACCACCATCAGATATTCAGCATTTTTAGCCATCTCTATCAGCTGTTGCAGGTCGAACAGAAATGCATTTTGTTGTCCCTGTACATAATGCTCATGAGTGGTACCCAATTGCTTTGCAGCATTCAGTGTGGCAGAACGAAGCTGATCTGTAATCATGGTACGTGTTTCCAGGATCTCCGCGGCCTGGGTGGTTGTAATAGGCTGGGTGGTTGAAAATGCAGTTACTTCCATAAAACAATTTTTAGGAACCATAGCAATATTGCTGATTGGAAGATCCCCGGGAAGTATGCGGTATTTCTGCAGTGTAATTTGGGATTAACGGAAATAATTGGTTCTTAAATAAGTAGTGTTTTTTATAATTTTTATGTAGATAAAATTGAATTTGTCTACTATTGACACTATGATACTTTACCCTGTTAAATTGTCCAACCGGAGGGAGCTATTATTGAAATCAATGTTTAATTAGCTATTTTTCAGGTTTTTTGCTAACCAGGCTAAGATCTGCAGGACAGTGTGATTAGCCAATATCTAACCGTATGGAACGTCTACTAGCGCAACTAACACAAATCCATCATATAGGAGACAAAGCACTTGATGATCTACGAGCATGTATTAAACAAACGATATTACCCAAGAATGAAATGCTGATTACAGAAGGAAGGGTGTGCAGACATCTTTACTTTGTGGAAGCCGGTAGTTTACGTGGCTTTTATCATCAGGATGGAAAGGAAATAACACACTGGTTTAGTTTTGAAAATGACTTTGTCACTTCTTTTCATAGTTTCATAACCGGGCAACCAGCGGTAGAGAATATACAGCCCATGAACGGAACTATCCTGTGGGCTATTTCCAAGGAATCGCTCACCAGTCTGATGGACAAACACCATGAGCTGGAGCGCCTGGTACGTTTGGCGTATGAGCGGTATTATATACGGCTGGAAGAACGTTTTGTAAACGCCCATTTCAAAACGGCAGCAGAACGTTACGAGCAGTTACTGGAGCAGTCTCCGCATATCGTTGAGAAGGTGCCGCTGGGATATATAGCCTCTTATCTGGGGATTTCACAGGAAACACTTAGCCGTGTCCGTAGCCGGTTTTAACAATTACAAAGCTGATTTTTGACTATTGTCAAAAGTTTCGCCATTGGCTACTGGTAGCTTTGTTGCATTAAACTTACCTCTATGGAACAAAGAAATCAGCAACAACCATCTGCCGCCTTCGTAGGTGCTTCCTGGCTAGCCTTAATTGTGGGCCTGGCATCTTTTATCATTGGTTTATCGAATGTAGAGATGGCCCTGAACGAAAAGGGATATTATTTCACGGTATTGATGTTTGGACTTTTTGCTGCGGTATCTGTACAAAAATCTGTACGAGATCAGTTGGAGAATATACCGGTTACGAATATTTACTATGGCTTGTCCTGGTTTTCCACATTGCTGTCGATCGTATTGTTAACAGTTGGTTTATGGAATGCCAGTATTACGAAGAGTGAAAAAGGGTTTTATGCCATTTCTTATACTTTAAGTCTGTTTGCCGTTATTGCTGTACAGAAGAATACACGTGATGCCCGCCAAAAGCAAAACGATTCAACCCGAAGTGAGTAGCCAGCCTTTCAGCCTGATTGTTAAACCCAACGCATATACGTAAAAATGAGTCTCTAAACTAACGATCGATATAAGCGGATCAAAAAAGCCTTCAGGTTTTACCTGAAGGCTTTTTATTTTTATCATTTCCGGTGTTACTCTTTTACAATACCACTACTCCTCCGGCAGGAACGATCCTTAACTTCTTTCTATATGATGTAGTATCCAATGTCTGCTGCAGCTTAGCAATAGGCTCTATGTACATGGAAAAAGTAGAATGATGTACTGGTGCAATCAGATCAGGATGCAGTGTTTCTATTATTTTCAAACAATCCTGTGAATTTAATCCACGACGTCCGATGTGGCCATCAGAGCCCACAGCACCCATATCCGGGATAAACAGGTTGATTTTTCCATAACGGGTATATTGCTGCATATCATCAAACCAAACTGTATCTCCTGTCCAATATATCCGATATACCCTGTGGTTTACAGTGTATTCAATGATGTAACCATTTCCTTTTCCCAACTCTGTTTTTAATGGATCATCTTTGGCATGCATCGCTTCTACGGCTATGATGCGCAAGGTTTCATTCCCTTTTTTAAATTCTGTAGTATCCCCCCAGTTGAGTCCTCTGAGATGTGTAAAGCCCCAACCTTGTAAAGTGGATGTATTGGCACCGGGAACGACCACGTTCAGTTGTTTATTGAGGGCATTCCTGGCTTGCTGGTCAAAGTGATCCGCGTGTGGATGGCTTACCAGCAGGATGTCTATATTGGCCGTATCAAATGCCGCCGGTGCAATATAACGCTGAATATATGCATTAGCCATTCCGGTGGAAGGATGCTTTTTAATCATAAATGCCGAATCACCCTTCGGGCTAAACATCGGATCTGTCAATATTTTAAAGTTCCCCAGCTGTAATACGTAGGTAGGTCCACCTATCCATTGAAATGTTTTTTTGTGCTGGGCTGTAGCTGATCCTGCGAGTAGGATGCCAAGGATAAACAGGTGAATTTTTAAGGATTTCATTGTATTATTCTTTTATTCTTCTATTGATTTTGATTGAACAAAGCTATTGAACAGAAGAATAACAGAACATGGACGATAAAGGATATTACATGGACAAATCCGTTAGGATATAGGGAGTAGCTTAAAAGCTGTTCTTACTGCCGGAAAGCCAGCTGCCGGTCCAACAGGATATTACCCAATTCTTCCCAACCGGTCACTGGTGCTTCCACCCCCAACATATTTGCAATGAGGGTATAAATCTGGCTTCTGGTTTTTCCTTCTTTCCTGAGATAACGTACAGAAGTAGCACCTTCCGACTTTGACAGTTTCTTTTGGGGGCCTTCCATGAGCAGGGTATGATGAAAAAAAGTAGCGTCGGCAAAGCGGTGGATACCTGCCAGTCTGGCCAGATGCAGCTGGGCCAGCGTAGAAGCCCAGAGGTCTTCTCCTCTCACAATCAGATCCACTTTAAAATAATCATCATCTACTAAGGAAGCCAGTTGATAGGCTGCATGACCGTCTTTTTTCCGCACCACAAAATATTGCTGGTCTGATGGCAGGCTAGCAGCCAATACGCCGCCATAAGTCTTCAGTGATAATGGCTGATGATCATCTGTATATACCCGCCAGCAAACATCCTGGCTATCCCAGGGTAAAGTCCTTATCTGACAGCCTCCGTTATATGCCGCATTTTTTGCCTGTAAACCAGACCGGGAGCAGTTGCACGCAAAGAGCCTGCCCTGCTCTTTCAAAGATTCCAATGCCTGCCGGTATACTTCCACCCGATGCAGCTGTGAATAATCCCGCACAAACTCCTGCGTATTACGAGGGCCTTCCTGCCAGGGTATTTCCAGATAATCCAGCGTGTCAAAGATATCCTGTACATATTCAGGGCGAACCCTTGGCTGGTCCAGATCATCAATCCGAAGCAGTATCCGCGCCTCATGACGGCGAGCCAGGGTGGCAGTGAGCGCAAAAGAAAGTACATTTCCCAGATGCAGATAACCGCTGGGAGTAGGCGCAATACGGGTTCTATGATATTTCTGATACATCCGTTATGGCTTATGCGTTACTACAAAAATACCTTTGCCGGTGAAAAAACAACATTATCAGAAAAAAAATGTCAATCCTCTTGGAAATTAGAGAAGTAAATCTTTATCTTTGCGCTCCCTTAAGGGAAACGGATTGGTAGTTCAGTTGGTTAGAATGCCGCCCTGTCACGGCGGAGGTCGCGGGTTCGAGTCCCGTCCAGTCCGCACTTTTCGATTAGAGCCAAATGGAATCAAATATTTCCATTTGGATCTTTCTTTTTGCCTTTATTTACTATATTCGTCTAGGTTATAACCAATTTTGGATCAAGTTGAAAAGTTTGGAATTTAGAAATCCCAATTGCCCCCATGACATCAAAGAAATTGCCAGCAAAATTACAGGTATAAGTTTCCCTATCTTTGGCGTATCGCGGTCGCCTTCAAAGTCGGACATTGAACTCGCTCGAGAAGCTATAAACTTTCTAGAGGACCGAAGGGTACTTTATAGCACTTATGAATTGGAAACTCCTGACCACTGTTATCAATCATCACGTTTTGCTTCATCAATGATACTAAATGATACTATTTAGTTTTTGAGCTTTATATGTCTTTGCAATGAGATAAAGGAAATTCAATATTATTTCAACTTTTTCTTTATTTACCTGAATGCCATTCCGCCGCAATAATTTTATAGTCTTAAGGCGATCCTCTTGTTCTATAAGAGATAAGCTTTTGTTCATCGATGCTTAGACCATTGCAATTAAACTAAAAATAAAGTTTGTTGTTTTTTTATAACTTGTGTTATTTTAACAATAATTATTTTTTGAATTTTATGTCAACGACCCAAACCAACCTCCAATCTCCTCAAGCCTCAACGTCAGTGAAACAAAAACACAAAATTCGTAAGCCTAAATACTTCAAGAGAGAAGTAAATGAAATCTCTAATTTGACCAAAAAATTAAATGATGAAGTGATTTCTAAATTTGAGGAGTTACTTAGTAATAGAGGCAATTCTAATGATCGACTTGAGGAGGATGATAATCTGTTTATTCCATTAGCTGATGTCTATGCATTATCCCTTACAGAGTCTTCATTTCTTCATTCCGTAGTAAAGGGAGTAAGTGATTCTATTGAAAAGAAGATCCTTAGCTATGAAAATGAAAATCAAATAAAAGTTAATAAACATGATTTATATTTTATTCAAGCGCTTTTAGCAAGCGCGCACAATGATTATGATAATGGACTGAAATATTGGGAGCTAAGCGAAGAAGAACTTGCTAAGAAGAACAAAAAAAATACACAGGGTAAGGATTTAATTGGTCGCTTTCGCGAGACATTCCCCCCCCTTTACAACCCGGCTTCAGAAGGGTATCATAAAAACGAATTCATCTATTTTCAATTCAAACTTCTGCTCCCATTTGACGACTACTTCAAAAAATTGAGGAACAATGCTGACCTTTTCCACTTTTTATCCTGTAGTCTTAAAAGTACAAAAATCTTAAAAAATCTAAGATTGGGGGATAATTTAGTGACAAATAAAATTCAGGGGCAAGAACTAATCCATTCTCTATCTGTTTTATGTGAATCCGTATTTAAGAATAACTACCAATCTAAAGAACAGACTTTGGGTGGTATTTTGACCAACGATTTAAAAAAAATAAATTTGGATGTTTGGAACTATATATATGGTCCTTCCCAAAATTTGTCCACTACATATAAAGTGAAAAGCGTTTCACAATTTAACAATCACTTTGTTACTTATCTTAATGAATTAGAACTGGCCGCGAAGGATAACAACGATGTGAAATTTAAAGCTATGCTTATATATTTTGCTTTTGTGCTACGAAACCAAATTCTTCATCAAAATGATGACGGAATGATATACCTACTAAATGTAAAAGACACAGAAAAAGTTATTGGTATTATGTTCGCAAGTGTATCGGCCATTTTAACTTTATAAAGAATGTAAATGTGTCAATAAATGTATTATTTTATCGTTTTTATAATACTATTTTAATTGTATTGCAAATTATTAGCGTTTTACTTTTCAAACAATTAACAGTCAAGTAATACAATTAAGAAAATTTAACGGTGAGATGAAGAGTTCAATTGTACTCCCTGATTCTCTCAAGGATTTAGAAAGCCTTCAAGTCATCAGATTTGAAAACTTTTTTGTATTTGGGGAATTGTATATTTCTTTTATTATACAGTTCGAAATATTATCCCAGAAACACTTAAAAATGTGCCTTAAAAATTTGAATAAATTGAAGTCTTTAAAAAATAGTGGCGGCTCCTGACACCAGAAAGACTTAATGAATTGTCCGGAATAGAACATAGTCCAGAAGAAGCTAATGAAATCTTTTTGCAAATTAAACAACCTGCAGAAATTTTTCACCAATTTACTTTACATGATAGAAAGACAGGTAGAACTGTGGGCACTAAAGGGCTATAGACAATTCTTTTAGTTTTTTACACAAAATTGGTAGAATCCGCCATTCCTAGTTGGTGAACCGTCAACTTTTTTCAGGACGGTTCATCTGCTTTTCACTTAAAGCCAAACTCAGGGTTTTCTTTGCAATATTTCTCAATAAATACCGAAATACTGGTCAGATCACGGGCAAAAAGTGTCGAAAGTTGCAACCTTCGCTCCGCAAATAAAAGTCACATCTCAAAAGGGTGTGACTTTTTTGCGTTTGTGCCAGTTCATGGTTAAGGACCTGTCACGGCTAAAAGGATTACCGTTTGTGAATTAGCAACAAGTTAATTTTCTCTTTAACGCATTGTTTAATTTCAGGATAATCTTCTTATCAAGGCTTCTTTATAGGTAAGTCCAACGGAGAGCTTTATGCCATCCACTACCATGAAATTCCCTTCCAGATATTGGATAAAACTGGAATTTATGATAGTGGACCGATGTATTCTTATGAATTTTGATGTAGGAAGCAAGGACTCGATTTTCCCAATGGTTATATAGCTCACAATAGTACCACCCGTTGTATGAACCTTTAAGTAATCCCCCAATGCCTCTATGTAGCGGATTTCTGAAAAGTCCACTTTTATCAAACGCTTGTCAACTTTAAGGAAGATACTTGATGTTTGCAATGTATCTCTTTCCTCATGGTTTACCCTGCCCGGCTGTACAATTTTTTGAACCGATTTTAAGAACCGATCGAAGGAAACAGGTTTTACAAGATAGTCAACCGCCTCCTGTTCAAAGGCATCTACGGCGAATTCAGCATGAGCTGTAATAAATATCACTTTAGGCGAATTCCTGATTGATTTGACAAAATTCATCCCATTGATGCCAGGCATGTCGATATCCAAAAACATCAACTCTACCGACTGGCTTTGCATTACAGCAAAGGCCTCCATTGCGGTATTATAACAGCCCAGGCAATGCAGGTCAGCTATCTGATCTATATAAGAAATAATCAGCTGCCTCGCCAGGGGTTCGTCATCGACTACAATACAGTTGATCATGAAATGCTAATTACTAAGGTTACGGTAAAGATACCTGGCTCATCATGAATAATCAATTCATGTCTGTCCGGATAAAGCAATTCTAAACGTTTTCTCACATTTACCAAACCTATCCCGCTATACTTGTCTTCTGTCATCGTTGCGGATAAGTTCTTTGCATTAGAGATTTGGAAAATAAGCTCATTGTCATCAATTGATAACACCATTTTAACCCATTTCTCAGGCATATTCTGATGAAGGGCATGTTTAAAGGTATTCTCAATTAACGGCATAAAAAGTAAAGGTTCGATATTGATATTATTTATCTCTCCCTGGATACTGAAATCAATCAGATTCATTGAGGCATGCCGTATATTTTCCAAATAGATGTAGTTTCTAATAAATTCCACTTCCTGTTCCAATCTAACGGTTTCATGGCGGCACTCATAAATCACGTACCTCATAATCGAAGACAAGCCTTCAATCATCCTGGGAGCACCTGACGATTGTTGTACACTTAACGAATAGATGTTGTTTAAGGTGTTGAAAAAAAAGTGGGGTTGTATCTGAATTTTTAATTGGTTTAGCTCCAGTTTTAACTTTTCCGTTTCCACCACACTCAGGTTGTGCTGCTTTTTAAATAATAGCTTTACTACGTATAACGAAGAGGCAGCCAGCAATACTAAACAGGTGTAACCCAGGGATTGGTTGAAGTAACCTTTTGACAGATCTTCAGGATGTGCGCTTAAAAGATTATCACGGTATACTTTCGGTATGAATGGAAGATGAATCATCACAAGACTACTCAACCTGGAACCTAATTCATATACCAGTATATATACTGGAAATAAAACTAAAGCTAACAGGTATTTGCCTTTTCCAATAGTGTAGGGTAAATATACACGATAGAATAAAACGATCAGGGGTAACTGAAAAATATTGAGCAGCACAAGGCTCAATGTGAATGAAAACTGACTGAATATTTGAAGACCAACTGCAAGAGGGCTTAACACGCCTGTTACAAATAAATACACAAACTCAGCCAGCAGTCCCTTCTGTTTGTAACTGAGTGCAAAGGATCGAAAACGCATTCCCTAAAATTAAACATCATTTACAACCTCAGGAAAGTTTTTAGATGAACCTGTCGTTTTACAGGTCGAAGTGAATGAGATATCTGTCCGGCAAGCAGGAATCAGATTTCATCGAATAAATATCCCGTTGGCGTATAGCCTGGCTAATATTGGGGTATGAAAAGAAATTATGCTACCATCCTGATTATAATCCTGGCAATGACAACTGCTTTTGCACAATCTAAAACACAACGTCATCAGCTTAGTGAGCTGTCTAGGACATGGGGACTATTAAAATACTATCATCCTGAGATTGCGAGCGGCAAACATGATTGGGACAGCGTATTGATTGTCAATATAGGTAACATTCTATCCGCCAGGGATGCTGACCGTTTCCGTAAAGCAATTGATGACATCTTAGCGGTGGCTGGTAATGATACTACAGACTATTATTCGCCTAACACAGATCATTCAATAAGATACAGAAACTATGATATTTCCTGGATCAATAGTGCCAGATATTTGAGTAACACGCAGAAGAAAAAACTACATTATATAGCAACTCATCCCCACAGAGGAAAAAACTTCTATGCACATCCAGGAGATGACATGGACAGTGCAGTCTCCACCTCTAATGAAAAACCATACAAAGACATGTTGCTTCCTGATGTCAAATACCGCTTGCTGGGGCTTTTCAGATTCTGGAACGTGATCAATTATTACTATCCATACAAATATGCGATAGGCAAGCCCTGGGATCAAGTGCTGCTAGAGATGATTCCTGTGATGATAAAGGCCAGTGACACGCTATCCTATTATCGGGCCATCGCGCAAATGGCGGCCTCCATAAACGACTCACATGGAGGATTGTGGCCGGAGGTATTCAAACCTATCGCAGGTAAATATATGCCTCCTTTCAACTTCCGTTTGATTGAAGGGAAAGCAGTGGTAACAAAAATTATCGATAGTACGCTGGTACATGATGCCAGATTCCAGGTGGGCGCAACCCTGACATCTATTAACGGCGTTCCCATTTCCCGTTTGATCAAAACATATTGGGATTATGTACCCGCATCCAATGCTGGCGGCAAGCTTAAATCCATGCATGCTTTTATACTTAACACCCATTTAGAGCAGGCGCTATATTGCGGCATCAACAAAGATGGCAAGAAGATCAAAACGGTTTTGCGGCAAATAGAAAGGGATTTTTTGAAAGACTATCTCGATTTTTTTCAAATGGACAGCAAGATAACAACTAAGGTACTGGAAGGTAATATCGGTTATGTGTTTTTTAGTAATCTCAACCATCAAAACCTGGATAGCGCAATGAAATCTGTAATGAATGCCAAAGCAATTATCTTCGATATGCGAAACTACCCCAGAGAGGGAACAGGAACGTACCAGGTTCCAGGACATTTCCTTTCCCAGCCTGAGATATACGCCAGAAACACGTATCCTGATTTCAGTTTGCCTGGCAGATTCAATTACATGATATCGAATGAGGGAACAGCTTTTTCCCAGGTTGGAAGGCATAACCAAAATCCTTACAGCGGAAAAATCATTTTACTGGTTGACAGCCGTACGCAAAGCGCAGCAGAATGGGCTTGTATGACTTTGCTGACATCCAAAAATGTAACGATAATTGGAAACCAGACGGCTGGAGCAGACGGAAATGTAACCCGAACGATTCTTCCAGGCGGATACAAAATAGCTTTTTCAGGTTTAGGGATTTATTTTCCTGATGGTACTGAGACCCAGCGAAAAGGCATCCCAATTGATATTGAAGTAAGGTATACTGTTGCTGATGCCATCGAAAATCGTGATCCGCTATTAGCCAAAGCAATTGAATTTGCAAATAAATAGCTGCAAAAAGCAGTCCATCAGATCTTTGGAACAGCGGGGGTATTGGACAGCTTATTGAAGGTTAGTGAATATCATTCCGGGGAAACGCTGACTGAACGTATCAATCAGGCCATTCGTATCATTTCATTGCACACCCCGGAAAGCCATTACTCCAATTTAACGCGGGAAAAAAATGTCGAAAGTTGTAACCATCTCCCCGCAAGAAACAAAAAAGCCTCCGGATTATATCCGGAGGCTTTTTGTTTTAGATATATAGCGTTTAGCTTACATTTTTCTGTCAGATGGTCTTGTTTCCCTTCGGGTCTGTATGAAGCTGTAATCGGGGAGTATACTTCTCCCGGAGGACGGGCTTTTAATAGACTCTAAGAATTTGCCCGGTAATATTTTCGTTTATTGTTTTTTCGTAAGCATCGACTAATTCTTTCATTGAAACGGCCTTTAGTCCCGGAAATAAATATCCAAAATCTGCCACGGAGTCTTCAACCATACTTGGACTTACCACATTGATCCTTAGTCCTCTCGGTAATTCTATTGATGCAGACAATACAAAACTATGTAAACCACCACTTATGATAGCTCCACCGGTTACTCCTTTATACGGAATGTCAGCAAATACTCCAGAAGTCAAAGTAAAGCAACCGTTGTTATTTAAATATTCCTGGCCGATTAGGACTAAATTCATCTGACCAAATAGTTTCCCTTTAAAATCCTCTAAAAGCTGTTTCTCCGTAAGAGTTGAAAAGTTATCCAGAGGACCGGAAGCCGCAATGCAAATACAAGCATCAATATTCTTTACTTGTTGGAACATTTCTTTAATGGATTCTTCGGAAGATATATCCACCCTGACTTCCCCGCTGTTTCTTCCAGCCGTTATTATCTCATGTTGTTTGGCTAATTGTGGTGTGAGTTTTTTACCAATTGTTCCATTAGCGCCAATAATTAATATTTTCATGCGACAGTTTATTTTTGATTAGTTATTCCTCAAGGCTATGTTTAATAGATACTATTATCTGATAGGGTCTCTCTCCGTAAATACCAGAAAGAGACCCCATCAGATAAAATTATAAATAATAAATTACTGAAGAAATATTATGACATCGTGATCTCATTATCTTTTAACCGTTGATAGATCTGTTGTAACATACGGCTCTTGAATGTTTCTTCCTGGTGTACATTCTGAATCCATACCTGTAGCTTGAGCGCTACGCTGCTATCATTAATACTCTTCACCAGTAATTCAGGCGCTACTTTGCCGATAATGGCATCCGAACCGGACACTTCTTCCAGGATAATTTTTTTAGCCAGCGGCAATGCTGTGGAAGGAGCAATGGTGAATAGCAGTTCTGTTCGTATATGGTTATTGCTGAGTGTCCAGTTAATCAGTTTGGAAGATAACAGATCGCCATTAGGTACAGTGACTTCTGCGCCTTCTGTGGTTATCATTCTGCTGGACCGGATGCCAATATCTTTTACCCGGCCTTTCTGCCCGGCTACTTCTACAAAGTCGCCGATCTTCAGCGGGCGTTCAAAGATGAGGATCACACCTGACACGAGGTTGTTTACAATATTCTGTAACCCCAAACCAATACCTACGCCCAGGGCACCGAGTACCACGGTAATCTTGTCCATCGGTAAACCGGAAGCCGCGATGGCAATCAGAAAACCAGTTACCAGTACCAGCAGTCGTAACAGTAATAACCGGGTACTTTTCTCTTTTACTTCACCCACGAGGTCATCCTCTGTCTCTCCAAAAAAATAACCGATATACTTCTGGAAAAGATTGGAAATTAACAGAATCACAAAGAACAGCAGAATATTACCCAATGTAAAAGAAGTATTGCCAATAATTCTGGGTGCAGTAATCATGCTGCTGACATTACTATATAATTCATTGTAGATATTCAGATTGGTGGTAAACACCATCAGCCATAATACCACAACCAGTACCACCAGTATTTTGTGTAGTCCTCCGCGCACTTTTTCAAAGTCAAACCGGGCAGTAATACCACCTGCTATCCGGCTGGCCTGCATCTGGAGGTAAAAGGCTTCTTCCACGATCTGTATAAACACTGTGAGGCCAATGATCTGCAATAAACCGGCGATCGCAGCAGTACTATATACCTGAGCTATACTTAAACGGCCATACAGGTTGAACAGTGCCGCCAGTACATTCAAAACAACGAAGATCATAGACACAATTCTAACCAGCTTTCCGGCAGATAAATTTTTGTAGATGCGGAAATAAATAAACAAGCCGGTTATTACGGATAAAACATTCAGTACCAGCATCCATATCCGGACACGCACATCCGGTACAACCACTGCCGCGGTTGCCGTTGTAAGCAGGTATAGTACAAAAATGGCGATCCAGTAAACAAACATCCGGCGTTCCCAATTGCGCCAGAACAAGATGGTCAGTAAAAACAGTAAAAAGGACTGCAGCGAATCTATATAAGCCGACGGTGCATTCAGGTCAAAGAAAGAGGCGATATTAAGAATGACCACCAACGTTCCTAAAACAGGAAGCGCCCGCAGATACTTTATATAGGGCGGCTGCAGCAATTCGCTTCTGTCAGCCTTTTTTATTCTTCTGAATTGTTTATTCACCCGGAAGAAAAATACCAGTCCTATCAACAACATCCATAACCAGGTATTGGAATGGTTACGGGTATAATAATTCAGTATTTTTCCCAATCCCTCAAATGATTTGGAAGATTGCTGCGTCAGCGTAGCAGCAGAGGAATCAGTACGGCCTTTATCTTCCCACAGGTAATTATACTCTTTACTGAAAGACTTGATACTAAAAATCCGTAACTGTTCATTGACCTTATTCTCCAGTTCTATCGCTTTAAAATAACTGCCTGAAATACCGGCCTGCAATACGGAAATCTTATCCAGATGCTGTGTGGTGGCTTTCTGTGCCTCAACCCATTTTCCTTTTAATTCTTTTAACTCAGGCAGGTAAAACTTCCGGAAAGTAGTGTCTGCTTTGATTTGTTTTACAAAGGAATCTTTGGTAAAGGCCATCATCTCTGCATTCATCCTCATCAGTTCCTTGTTGTAGTCGAACAACCGGGAGCGCCAGTCGTCCAGATGTTCCCGCATATCAGCCAGCAATACACGGAACATTTGCAGGTTGCGGATATTTAAAACTTTATTGTACAGCCTCAGGTTATCTTCAATGGTTTGCAGATTGGATTTTATTTCAGGAAGTTCTCCCTCCATACCACGTGTATCAAATCCCCGGGAGGTGATATCATTAATGCGGTTGAGCGTGTTGTGGAGCTCCTCCATCCGTATCAACAGGCTGTCGGCACTTAGCTTCACGGGGCCGGGCGCAGCTGCGGCGACAGAGTCTTTTCCGGGTTGGGCGTTACCCGCGATTCCCAAAAAATTAAAACAGCACAGGAAAACAAGTAATACTGATATCCCTTTCGTGCATGTACCATGCATTGATTTTGTCATGTGTCTATTGGCAATAATATCCCATTCAAAAGCATACGCCCTGACGGGAAAGTTAAACAAGCTTTAACAGAGGTGACGGGTTATGGGGAGAAATTAAAAAGCGAAATAAAGATAACAATATTTTTGCATATCTTCCTATTTTATCTGAATTAAATATAGCTGGTTGAGGGGATGATTACTTTTTCCGGTTTAGCTGTAGGGGTGATTGATAAATTCCTACGCATGGCAAAATCATTTAGAATATTGATTAACAATAACTCCACATGAAAATGAGGTGGATTTTATCAGTTTTAAATGTTTCGATTTTTTAAAAATGGATAAACCGCTTCCCAGGGCAACAGGGTTTACAATTAAATGGTACTCATCAATCAGATCTTCATTTATCAGGTTAGAAACAAGTGTTGCACCGCCATAGACAATTATATCACCGGCTTCAGATTTTTTCAATGTCGTGATGCTATCCTTTAAATCACCATTTAAAATATCGGTCTTACTCCACCCTCCAGGTATTTCAACATCTTTAGTCAAAGTAGTTGAAATTACATACTTAGAAGCATTATCGATATGATGGGCAAAATTGTACTGCTTATCATTTTGTCTAGAAGCAACATCATGCCAATGTGCATTAAAACCTTCCTTTGCCATTTGGCTGCTGATAATAATTCTACTGGCGGATTTATTCAGATTGGTATGATACAATTGTAAATCTTCATCCCAATTCCATGCTGGCCCCCAGTTCCAGATCATCCAATCTGTACCACCATTTTTATCTGCTATAAAACCGTCTATACTGATCTGAGTTTCCAGAATGAGTTTGTTCATATATGCCCTATTAATGTTAGCCGGGAAAAAATTCCCATCTAATTTAAATAAATCAATTGAAAGAATTCCAAAATTCTATAAGGGCCGGTTTGTTTATTTCTTCGTCAATTTATACCTCAGGTGTGTGGTCAATTCCGATGGTATTACTTCCATAATTTGAATATCATATTTATCTTTATCAATCCCATCAAACAGTCGGATACCACTTCCTAAAAAAAGCGGGGCAATATGAATAAAAAATTCGTCCACAAGCCCTGCATTAAGAAATTGTTGAATAGTATCCGCACCACCTTGTATTCTTATGTCTTTTCCTTTGGCTGATTGTCTTGCTTTTTCCAATGCACTTTGTATTCCGTCATTGATGAAATAAAAAGTTGTTGTTCCTTTTTGAACCCAGGGTTCCCGTTTTTCGTGTGTCAGCACATAAACATCTGCTTTGTATAAATCTTCTGCCCAATGGACTTCACCTTCTTCAAACATCCGTTTTCCCATAATGTAAGACCCGGTTCTTGCAAACACATCATCAATCAATTTACTGTCTGCACCATATTCTTCACCACCCTCCTTATTGATGTGTTTCCAAAATGCTTTTTGTTTAAACATCCAGTTATGAATTGCTTGTCCATTGTCGCCCATTGGGTTGCTTGGACTCCTGCTATCACCTGCGAAAAAGCCATCAAGTGATATTCCGCTGTTAAAGATAATTTTGCTCATAATTTTTAATGTTTTGTGTTTATTAAGATATGTCAACAAAAAATCGGCGGGTGATTGAATAAAAAGATGTTGTTAGGTTACCTATACAAGCAGGTAAACAGACATACAGCAATATACAACATCAGAATGAATTTCAGTAAATTCTATCGTATATACAAACAGTTCTTTTAGGATGAGGCGTATCGGTATGGAAGCCTTAGATATTGACCAGGAGAACTTGTTATGGAGTAAGATCATGCAGATGACGAAGATAGCCAGAGAGCGGACGCATAAAGCAGCCGGAGATAATTACTCCAGCTGCTTTTCCATTTTTTTCAATCGAGAATCACTTTCCCAGCTTTTCAGTAAAGAAAGCAATCGTACGTTTCCATGCCAATTCAGCATCTGCTTTGCTGTAGCGTGGTGTGGTATCGTTGTGAAAACCATGATGTGTGCCCGGATAATGATAAACCGTATAGTCCTTTCCGTTATCTTTTAATGCTTTTTCATAGGCAGCCCAACCGCTGTTGATACTAGCATCGGATTCTGCATAATGCAACTGAAGCGCCGCTTTGATATGCGGCACTTCCGCCAAAGGCGCCTGGGCGCCATAAAAAGGAACTGCTGCCAGCAAATCGGGGACTCTGGCCGCCAGCATATTGGAAATCCAGCCACCGAAACAAAAGCCTACTACACCTATCTTTCCGTTGCAATACTCCTGTTTCTTCAGGCATTCGAAGCCTGCTATGAAGTCTTCCAGCATTTCGTCCGGCTTCCTTTGGTTATGGAGGGCACGGCCATCATCATCATTTCCGGGATAACCACCCAAAGGACTTAATGCGTCCGGCGCCAGACTGATAAAACCAGCCAAAGCAGCACGTCTGGCTACATCTTCGATGTGTGGGTTCAGTCCTCTGTTTTCGTGTACGACCAGTATGCCCGGTAATTTTTTCTGATTGCCGGCAGGCATACACAACAGCGCTTTTATAGTCCCTCCTCCTTTGGGAGAAGGATAGCTGATATATTCCGTAACAATGCGCGGATCATCCGGCTTTATCTGTATGGCATCTTTGTAATCAGGCATCAAAAAAGTAACCAGTGATGCAACCGTCCATCCATCGACAGCATAGGTGGACAACTTTTCCGTAAACTCCTCCTTGCTTAAACGATTGTGTGCGTAATCATTGTATAATTCAAAAACTGCCGGGTTGATATCTTCTTTATTAAGCTTTTTCATAAGCATATATTTTAAACATGTTTTCAGATTTCTTCAAAGAGTAATCCGGCAGGTTTTCTTACTTTCGGATTATACTGTACTTTATCTTCGGCGCTTCTGTAGCCGGTTGCAGCAATCACACAGGCATTGAGTCCCTTTTCTTCCAGCCTTAAAATAGTGTTGTAATGTTTTGGTTCAAAACCTTCCATCGGACATGCATCGATCTTTAAATCGGCACAAGCTGTTAGTAAAGACCCCAACGCAAGATAGGTTTGATTCTTCAACCAGTTGGCCGTTTGTTCCGGCGTTTTTTCAGCGATCTTTGCTTTCAGCGATGCGCCGTTAGCTGCAGCCCTATCCGTGTCCATATGCAATATGCCGGATTTGGTGCGGATGTAATCATCAATATATTCATCCTTCACCATTGAATAATTACAGAATACAAAGAGATGCGAACAGTCCGTAATCTGATGCTGCTGCTGAGAAATGGGCTTCAACATCTCTTTCAGCTCCTGGCTGGCGATGATGATCACTTTGTAAAGCTGCAGCCCGTATGGGGATGGAGTTAATTGAATACTTCTTTTCAAAAGATCCAGCTCTGTCCGGGAAATTTTCCGGGTGGTGTCAAATTTTTTGGTGGCATACCGCCATTCCATATTTTTAATGAAATCCATTGTACTGGCTATTGGATAAATCTGTTTGAAATACAGTTTACTTTGAACTAATTAAAATTATTCCTATTAACATAGCCGTGACGCCGATTGTTTTCTCATGAAATAGAGGCAAGGACCGGCATTTTGAGCAATGAACCTAACCTGGCATTAAAACCAGCCTGTATAGCCAGACAAACACCTCCAAAAAAAGCTATTGCGGAAACAAAATATTGATTCATAGGGCAAAATTATCCCTAAGCATCTTCATTGTTCTTTACATATGTTGAGTGGAATCTTTTTCCCTTAAATCCTTCCGGATACGACTTAATTGTGTGGGGGTAATAGCCAGGTGTGATGCGATATGTTGTAATGGAATTCTTTTGTCTATATCCGGATATGCAGCCAGCAGCTTCTGATATCTGGTGGTGGCATTTTCCATTACCAGGGAAATTTCTCTTTGTTCTTTATCTATGATCCAGTTTTTCTCGAGATAGGCGATATAAAAACGCTTCAGCTCATCATTGTTATAGATGAGCTCTTTATACTGGCTATAATTCATTCTGATAATGGTCGTATCTTCAATAGCCTGCAGCGTAAATTCAGACGGGGCTTTTAACAATGCAGAGACAGCTGATCCGGCAAACTGTCTTTCCAGAAAGATGTTTTTATTATAGGTATTTCCCTGATCATCTGTAAAAAAAGCAATCATAGCTCCCTGACAAATGAAGTTAAGGTGTTTGGAAACCTGTCCGGTATTTAACAGTATCTCGCCTTTATCTAACCGGTGAAAACTGATAATATCCTTCAACAGCTGAAAAGCAGTATCCGAAATCGGATAATATGTCAGGAGCTTTTCCCTGAACTCAGCTAAATATTTTTCTTCTTCGGTCATGAATATCCTTCTGGCAGCCAATTTACGGGATTTATCTGTGTATATTGTTGTAATATATAATATTACGATTATTCATTTTTCTTTTTTCAGATAGTTGGATTACTGCTTCATATTTCCTCCAAAATCATGTGCCACCTTTGCAGTAATTATTTAACCAGAAGCTCTGGAAAAACAATACCCTGGGGTTTTAAAAAGTTTGAGAACAGATGTTAGTGTTGTTGTTAATCGTTTTTATCTGTAGTTTTTTAGCATTTGCAATAAGTGCTATTTGTGGTGGTGGAGCAGGGTTAATCATGCTCCCGATCCTTGGAAGGCTGTTACCTGTTGCACAGGTGCCGGCTGCATTATCTATTGGCACATTTACCAGTTCTGCATCAAGATTATATGTTTTTAGAAAAAATATTTGTTGGCCTATCGTTCGGTATTTTGTGCCTGCGGCGTTACCTGCGGTTGGGCTCGGTGTCTTACTCCTGAAATTTATTAATCCATTGTATCTGGAAATTGCGATGGGACTTTTTTTAATTGGCAATCTTCCATTTGTTTTCAGGAAGAAGACTGAGGAGAATGACCAGACAGAGAAGCCAGGTAATTTTACATTGTCGATGATTGGCTTTTCTGCGGGATTTTTATCTGGTTTAACTGGTGCAGTAGGACTGTTGTTCAATAAGTTTTATATGCGCTATGGCCTTAAAAAAGAGGAAATTGTTGCTACCAGGGCAGCAAATGAAATTATCCTGCATCTGATTAAAATTATTCTATATGCCATCTTTGGATTAATATCTGCAAAAGTTATATGGATAGGCGCCGTGGTGGCTATAGCAGCTGTTGTCTCCTCCTGGACAATGAAATGGATATTACCTTTCCTGAGTGAATTTGTATTCAAAAAGGTCGGATATATTGCCATGGTATTATCTGGTGTTGTGATGCTGTTTCAATCCGTATCGGCCTTTGCTCATGACAATCAGGTGAATTTATCTACCAGTGTGGATTCAAATGGGGTTCAAGCAAAAATTAAATGGCAGAAAAGGGGATACGCATTTGAATATAAGTATGATGAAGGATATGAATTTGAAAGGATTATTCCATTCGAAAAATTAACGGAAGAGCAAAAGTCATATATCCTGGAAAGAAACAAAATTGCTGATAAAATAATTGTTGAAGAAGTTTATCATAAGGACGGAAAATCATTTGAGGCGAATTATTTTTATGGAAACAACCAGGTTGACAAAATCAATTTTGATTAAAGCATAGGTAAGTTTTGAAGGGGGTGGGTAAACAAAGATTAAAAAACAGATCCACCCAAAACGACAAAGCCGCATACATCTTTCGATATATGCGGCTTTTTTGTCTTTTACCCGAAGCGCCTTAGCGTTTTATGATTGTATTGGGATGTTCTTCCCAGTATCCGGAAGCGTCTACCGGATCGAGGTAGGTACCATCAAATCCTGCATCGAGTATTTTCTGCGTATAGGAGTTGGCGTTACCATAAATAAAGGCTTTCCATTCCGGCATCCAGAAGCGTACGTTATAGTTGCCTCCCCAATCAGGGTCCAGATCGCCAAACCATGCTGGCTTATTGTTGAGCCATGACGGATTCCAGTACCAGCGGTAATCCTCTGCCTGTCCTATGCTCATGTAGGCCAGCACCAAGCGTTTGGCGCCATTTTTTTTCACCTTAAGTGAATTGACCTGATCTTTTGTCCAGGTAACGCTTTCATTATCAAGCTGAAAAGCGTCAATAATCAGTACGTCGTAGTTGGTAGCTTTCAGATTGTTGAGGTACTGGTTATTGGTTGGATGGATCAGGTAGAGAAAGTTTTTAGCATCAGCGAGTGTGTTGATGTTGTTTACATTCTCATGATAAGGAGCGCCGGCTGGTATGACTTTCAGTTCACGGCTGGGCGTTGCAAAAGAGATAAAGCCATTTTTCTCATTCTTCTGGTAAGAAGCGGTTACTTTCGTTGCAGTGCTGCAGTAGTCTGTAGTAAGAACCGTGAGTTTGTTGGCAGTACCAATTTTAAGTAGGTTTACCCATGCATTGGTGACATTGGAGGGGGTTACTGAGTCGTCATTATTTTCATAACCATAGTATAACTCTTCTCTTCCAATGCCATCGAGGGCTTTGAGGTAGTTAGCCGCAACAGGGCCGGCAGGACTTCCATTGGTAGTGATCAGCTCCGTACTGTTTTGTGCTACCACAATAAATCCGGGTTTCTGTGCACGTGCCCAGGCGCTGATATCCTGGATAAAGGTGCGCAGTTCCTGGCGGTAGTCGATCAGTTCCGTTTTGGGAGATGTCTTACTGACATCTTTGTTGCTGCTGTTTTCTGATAATTCTTTTTTGCTACATGATGTGAGGCCAAGCAGGCAGATCATGATGAGGGCAAGGTTGCTACAAATTGAACGCATGGTGTTTGGGTTTCGGTTTAAGGATTTTAAGGTTTTTCAGTATTAATAACGGGTAAAAAATATTATCCCTCTGGTTTCCTTATTAAAGATGCATTAAAATTTTTATAACGATATCATATATTATTCGCATTTGTTGGTATCTATGGCATCCCATTAAATTTCAGGATAAGCCCTATATTTGAGCCCTTGTTTACTTTTAATTCAATTAATGATGGAAGATGTAAAAGCGCTCAATAAAGTGGCCGAGTTTCATACCACCTTTAAACACCCGATTGAAAAGACACCTGTTATTCCCGATCAGCAAAGATGTGATTTAAGAGTATCGCTTATAAGTGAAGAATTAAATGAATTACAGCAGGCAATTGCAGATAAAAACATTGTTGAAATTGCAGATGCTTTATGCGACCTGCAATATGTGTTAGCCGGGGCTATCCTGGAGTTTGGATTAGGTGAAAAATTTAATACGCTGTTCAGTGAAGTGCATCGGTCCAACATGAGTAAGGCATGCAAAACCATTGAAGAAGCCGAAAAAACCATTGAGCATTATAAGACTCATCACAACACAGATTGTTACTATAATAAAGTAGACGACCTGTATCTTGTTTACAGAAAATCTGATAACAAAACACTGAAATCTGTTAATTATTCGGCAGCTGAGCTTAATAACATTTTAGTTTAAACCGATGATGTTATCATCGGTTTAAACTAAAATGACTCAGTCTCCGGAGTCGGGAAATATCGTATCCCATTTTGCAAACAAAGTTAAACCGGTTGATTTAGCCAGTGCCACGGAAGCCAGATTATCCAGCTGGCACCGGTACTGTGGCTCATATCCGTTTTCAAGGGCATATTGGCAGATGGCACGCACTACCTGACGGGCGTGTCCTCTTCCTCTGAAAGCATCGAGTGTCAGCACACCCAGGTCCATGATCTTTGTATCTCCCCAGGCGTATATGCTGGCTGCACAAGCCAGTCGATCTTCATCAAAAGCACCAAATACCGCCCAGTGGTCCAGTTCTACATAAGCGCCATCCAGATCTTCTTCGGAAGCCTGGGAGCAAAACGCATCAAAAATCACTTTGTCTTGTGCTGTTAAACGGCGCACGTTAGCTTTCACAGGTTCCTGCAGCAATATCTGTTTCTCTTCTTCCAAAAAATAAAAAAGATAATCAGCACCATGGAGCTGTACATCTGCTTCATTTAGTTTCCGACGGAAGTCCTGAGCTGTTAAATTTTGTTGTGGATGAAGGTCCAGATGATCTGCCAGCGCAGGAGTCAGGGCTACCCTTATCTGGCCGTCGGGCATTTCCAGCACCGTTATGGGGCTATCTTCGTCCAGGTGCGGACTAACAATCACTGTAAACAAGTTATCACTACAGAGAAGGGTTCCGTTCAAAAAGGGCGCCTGCCAGCAGTCAGTTATCGTTTGTGAAAATATAGGCATCATAACCAAATATACGGACTAAATCGTTGTCGTTAGTACAATTGCGTATAGGCGTCTGCGTATTATGCTTTTGCGATCCATTGCTGTATCAACCCTGAAAGCACATCTTTATGCTGATTAATATCAGCTGTACTCTTAAAAGTGGCCACTGCTCTATCATTAGCCCTCCATACCAATAGCCCTGTATCGTCGGATATCAGTTTTTCTTTGGGCATCGCCAGCACTTTTGCCCCGCGATGAAATATCAACTGAATTGCCCGGGGTGGCTGAATTTTCATAGTTATCCTGTCTTTATCGTGCAAGTGATAATTGGGACCATTCCATTTTATATTTTCCATCAATGACGGACAGGTGGTCAAAATCTCCTGCCGCAGTTGTTCGATTTCCTTTCGTAACGGATGTTCCAGATTATCCAGAAATGTTGTTACCTGAGCATTAAGACTTACTTTTTGTTTTGTCATTTTTCCGGCTTAAAAAGGTGTGTGATGTTGTAGAAAAATAGGAAAAAAGTGATACTTTTTAAAGCTGAAGTCTATTATCCGGATTCAACTTTTACGCAACAAGGGTTGAGTGCTGCAACGGAAGGCGCCTCCGAGGCTGCGTGATACCTGGAAATCCACATATTCCACTTTAACTCCGTGTTGAGCGATCTTTTCTCCAATATGCTTAAACACAGGATCGGTCACATATACCTCAGGGCTGATCGGAAGTCCATTGGTGGCCAGCAGGGAGGTTTCTTCAAGGGTAACCGGAATACGGTCCCAGGAGCGTAGTTTTTCTGGCACGCCATCTTTAAAAGCAGCTTCACAAATGACCATCAGACCTTCGCGTATCAGTCCCAGTGCACAGTCCAGATGCAGGATTTCCGGTTGCAGACGTAGCATCTCCAGCGTATAACCATGTGGCTTCAGTAATTTTTCGAGCCAGCGTGCGCCCAGTGCGTTGGAAGCCAGACCAGAGTTACCTACAAAAATATGTTTATCGAGTACAAGCACATCCCCTCCTTCTATAAACGGACCAGGCCCCAGTGTAAGATCGTCGGCTGCAGCCACTTCCGGGCGGGGAGCAGCCACATACATACAGTCTTCCGGATATACATTCTTCAGGATGATATCCCTGATAGGGAGTATTTCCATGCGCCGGTGCAGAAAACGAAGAGAGCCTTCAATGACCAGATTACCGATGGTAAAAAAAGGATCACGGGCAAAAAAGTTAGCGTAACCATCATCACCGGCAGCCCGTTTCTCAGCGGTGGTCAACCGCCGCGGACGCAGCACTTTCACACCGTGTTTTGTCAGTACTGCTTCCAGTGCGATGCGTTCATTTTCCCATGCCTGCTGACTTTCAGGATATGCCTCCGCGTAATCCATACCGGCCTTTTCATACATTTCGGTGAATGCTTCAGGACGTAAAAATTTAAGATCTTCTTCACGAGGCACTTTAGGCATTCCAAATTCCGATTCAGCCAGTACGACCGTTTGCAGCGGGGCAAATTCACTTTCAACAAAAATCATTGCATTAATGATTATTAATGAAGAAAAACATGACTGTATGAATTTACTAAATCCACGGATGCTATCTATCGGAAAAATAAATTTCAGCGGATAGCAACAACAACCATAAAAGTCATAAAAACCGTCCCCATCCTTAGCTTCAAAGAATAATATTTTTTCCAAAGAGTCAACTTTTCCTATCATTTAATCCTTATTTATTCATCTCACCACCCAAATATTTCTGACCCCGAAATAACAAATCCTGCATAGTGATTATGACAGCAGAGATTGGTGTAAGCCCCTTTGAATAAATGTAGCAAGAAAGACAATGCATAATTGCTTAGCGGACCGGTCGATGGAATGATGCTTTCACTCCACCATGCTTAATCCTTCACCTAAAAAACGTAGAGAGATGACAACTTCATTTAAAAAAATGCTGGCAGCAAGACTGGCTGCCGGACCCCATGCTAAAAATGTTCATTCGGGAATAGCGGCCATGCTGGTCATGCTATTAATGATGGCTACCAGCTGTCACAAATGGGACCACCCTGACTGCAGTGACTGTGATTGTTTGTCGAAAGACTACAAACAAACCAACCTTGTTTCTGATACCGCAGGTTTTGGTGCAGGCCGCATTGATCCTAATCTCGTTAATGCCTGGGGCATTGCTGTAAGCTCCAACGGTGCTTTCTGGATTTCAGCCAATGGCAGCGGCGAAAGCGTTATTTATGATAAGGATGGCAATTCACTGAGAGGACCGGTATTCATTCCTTCTCCCTCCGGCCATGGCGCAGGCGCACCTAGCGGTGTAGTATTCAATAGCTCCAGCAGCTTTGATGGCAACCGGTTTATTTTTGCTACAGAAGATGGCACTATTGTAGCCTGGAAATCCGGCGACTCTGCTGTGATTAAGGCAGACCGTTCCGCGTTTAATGCTGTTTACAAAGGTATTACTATCGCGAGTGACAGTGGCAAACTCTATATTTATGCCACCAATTTCCACAATGGAACTGTAGACGTATTTGATACTGCTTTCCACTATATTTCGTACAAACAATTCCGTGATCCGAATATTCCAAACGATTTCGCACCGTTTAATATCAGGAACATCGACGGCTCTATATTTGTGACTTACGCCAAACAGAAACTTCCTGATAAGCATGATGATCAGGCAGGTCCCGGCAATGGATATATCAATATTTTCAGGCCTAATGGCTCCCTTGTAAGAAGGTTTGCTTCTCAGGGTACGCTTAATTCTCCCTGGGGTATTACAGAAGGTTGCAGCGGCGGAATTGGTGATGATGTGATCCTTGTCGGCAACTTCGGCGATGGCCATATCAATGCCTATAAAGAAAATGGCACCTTCCTCGGACAACTCAAGAAAGGTAATGCTCCGCTGAAGATTGATGGATTATGGGCTATTGAAAGTCATATAACCGGTAACGGAAATAAAATCTTTTTCACTGCAGGCCCTCTTGAAGAAACTCATGGCCTCTTTGGTTACATCCTGAAGAATTAACATCCACAATACAGTACATCTACCAGGAATTGCAGCAGCACAGCGGCCGGGCACAGCATAGTTCCCGGCCGTCCTCTTTGATCATTCAGGTTCAGGAAACGATACGATCATTATTCCTTCACTTCTAAAACGCAGCAAGATGACAACTTCATTTAAAAAAATGCTTGCAGCAAGATTGACTGCAGGAACACATCCCGGAAATGTTTATTCAGGAATGGCAGTGATGCTGGTCATGCTTTTAATGATGGTAACCAGTTGCCGCAGATTCGATGGTCATGACTGCAACGATTGTGATTGTTTATCCAAAGATTACAAACAAACCAACCTGGTTGCTGACACCGCTGGTTTCGGTGCGGCTCACATTGATCAAAATCTTCTTAATGCCTGGGGGCTTGCAGTAGGCCCTACCGGAGCTTTCTGGATTTCCTCCAATGGCACCGATCAGAGTGTTATCTATGATAAAGACGGAAACACACTGAGAGCGCCGGTGAGAATCCCTGCATTTTCCGAAAAAGGTGGTTCTGCTCCCAGTGGTGTAGTATTCAACAATACGAACAGCTTTGGCGGGGCCCATTTTATTTTTGCTACAGAAAGTGGCACTATTGTAGCCTGGACATCCGGCGATTCAGGAGTGATAAAGGTCGATCGCTCCAGAACCAATGCTGTTTACAAAGGCATTACTATCGCTAATGATAATGGTTCATTCTATATTTACGCCACTAATTTCCATGATGGCACTGTTGATATATATGACTCCGCGTTCAATCTTATTGTTTACAACGGCATCCATGACCCGAATATTCCAGCTGGTTTCGCACCGTTTAATATCAAGAACATCGACGGTTTACTGTATATTACTTACGCCAAACAGAAACCAGACAAACATGACGACCAGGCTGGCCCCGGTAACGGATATGTAGATGTGTTCAAACCTGATGGCTCTTTTGTAAGAAGGTTTGCTTCCCAGGGTACCCTCAATTCTCCATGGGGTATTACAGAAGGCTGTACCGGCTTTGCCGGGTTGGGAGATGATGTGATTCTGATCGGTAACTTCGGCGATGGCCGTATTAATGCATACAATGAAAATGGTACCTTCCTTGGACAACTCAAGAAAGGGAACGCCCCACTGCAAATCGACGGATTATGGGCACTTGAAAGTCATGTGACGGGTGCCGGGAATAAGATATTTTTCACTGCAGGCCCTAATGGTGAATCACACGGCCTCTTTGGCTACATACAGAAAAACTAATCTCTACAGATAGGGTAGTATACAAGGGCCGGGCGTCGTATGACTCCCGGCCCTTGATTTTAAAAATTCATTTTCAGACAGGCGATGATGACCAGCGTCACTGTTATGATGGCGCCAATGGTACGAACCATATTGAGCCGGTTCCATGGTTTTTCGAAACGGGCGCGTTGTGCAGCTATCTCTGCAGCATCCGCCTGCAGCGATACTTTGTCCAGCGCATTATTGAGCGGTACATTACCGCCCGCGGTTACCCCAAAAACACCCACCAGGTAAATGATAGTCGCTGCCAGCAGATACCAGCCGCTTACAGTTGCACCCTCCCGGAAGACCAGCCAGGTACTTAAAGGCAACAAAAATACCGGACCCATAAAACCAATAAAAAAAACAGGATTGAGGATCGCTCTGTTGATGGACTGCATAGCCGACATATAACAGATATCCGACAAACGGCCCAGCCCCGGATTAACAGAACAGGAATAGGCATAAAAAAGCCCCGCCATCAATGCTGCGGTAAGTGCCGTTATCACTAATAAAAACAAAAGCATAGAAAAGTAACAGGATTTAGGTTGTGTTTAAAGATAAACAACCTATATAAAAAAGGAGGCTGAAATTTCCTGCCATCAGAAAATTTCAGCCTCCTTTTTTTATACTATGCCTGGTTATTACCAGCCTGGTGTTTGTTTGTAAGCGCCGTTGGTACGGGCAATTTCATCCGGGCTGATAGGCCATGCCATATGTTTGTCCGGGTTAAAGTTGCGGGCAGGCCAAACCTCCTTGATGGTATAAGGAGAAGCCGGATCTTCGCGGTTGGCATGGATACGGCCATGCAGCGGAGCGTTGATTTTAGCATAGTCTCCCCATCTTTTAAGATCATGGAAGCGGTCTGTCCACTCACAAGCCAGTTCCACGCGACGTTCGTGTTTAAGATCGTCCATGGTAGGAGTGGCCACAGGCGCGAGTCCTACACGAGCCCTTATTTCATTGAGCGGTGCAGCTGCTTCTCCTGCCCTGCCCTGTTGGATCAGCGCTTCTGCTTTAAACAGCAGGATCTCTGCATAACGGATGAGCGGCAGGTTCAATGTTGTAGTTGGATAATCGGGATCAGAGCTTGCAAAGGTATTGGAAGACATGTCACCATTTGAACCGTGGCTATATGGTTCCATATATTTGTTCATCTGGAAACCAGACAAACTGTTGGTAGAAGTATATAATCTGTCCTGTCCGATATAGGTAAATTTGTCGCCAAATTTCAGAATGGTCACTTCTCTTCTTGGGTCATTGGCTTCATATTCTTCATACAGCTCTTCGGTAGGCTGGAAATAACCCCAACCATTGTACTTAAGCCATCCTTTGTTTTCGAGTACTACACCCGGAAATTCGGAACCGCCCTGAACGCTGGAAGTTACAGACCAGATATATTCAGAAGACCAGTTGTTGGCCACGCTGAAAACAGCCTGGTAGTTATCTTTTGCGCTGGCTTTACCAGTGATGAGGGCACGGTGACCTTCATCGCGGATTTTATCACACAGTGCTGGTACCTGTTGCCATTTGGTTTTGTCGAACTGTGCCCAGTAAGCATATACTTTTACCATGTAGGCCCAGGCAGCAGCTTTATGCGCACGACCTTTATCGGCATCACCATAAGATTCGAACAAAGGCAGCAGGTCTGCTGCTTTCTGCAGGTCGCTGATAATCTGTGCGTAGTTGTCGGTCACAGATGCCAGTTGTGGCGGAATACGTTTGCCATACTCAGCATTTTCCGGTCCGTCAAAAGGCACGCCCTGGTTTTTATGGCCCCACATATAAGCGATCCAGAAATGTGCAAAACCGCGCATAAAATAGGCTTCGCCCAGTGATTGTTTTTTTACGGCATCCGATACATTCACTGCAGACTGAATACCCTGAATGGTCTGGTTGGCTTTGCTGATAGTACCATACAAGCGATTCCATCCTTCAGTGAGGTAACCTTCGCGGCCGCTGGGAATAAAATTCTTGATATTTTCTCCATCAGCTTTTACCCTGCCTATGATCACGTCATCGCTGGCATCCTGTACCCAGAAGAGATCCCTTCCCCAGGTTTGTTCACTTTTCATTTCGATATACAGCGCAGCAGTGGCTTTACGGAGATCATTATCGCTTTGCCAGAAGAATGCTGAAGAAGGAGCGCCATTAGGTTTGGTATCTACCCATTTATTGGTACAGCCACTTCCGCCGGCCATCAGCGCTATCAGAACGGGTATATAAATATTTCTCTTTTTCATGATTGTTGAGTTGATCAGAATTTAACATTAAGACCCAGCGAATACACACGGGATACAGGGAACTGTCCACCATCGAGGCCTACACCGCCCACTTCAGGGTCCATTCCGGAATATTTGGTAAAGGTGAGCAGGTTGTCACCGCTGAAGTATACACGAAGACCCTGGTTCCAGCGCATCTTGTTGAAGGTGTAGCCTATCAGCAGGTTTTTCAGGCGCAGGTAGTTACCATTTTCCAGATACCAGTCAGAAGCTGTCTGGAAGTTTTTGTTGGGATCTTTGGCAGAGATACGTGGAATATTGGAGCCGGTATTATCAGGAGACCAGGCATCCAGTATTTTGTCCCAGCGATTGTAACCCTGTTCAGCTCCGTTGAGCGTGCTCTGTTTGAAGGCATTGAACAGTTTTACACCACCAACACCCTGCAGGAAGAGGCTCAGATCGAAGTTTTTCCAGGTAAAGCTGGCAGTAAAGCCATAAGTCAGTTTAGGGAAGGCATTGCCCATATACACTCTGTCAGCATCATCAATTTTTCCGTCGCCATTCTGATCCACGAATTTCAGGTCACCGGCTTTGGCATTAGGCTGTATTTTCTGTCCGTTTTTCGTGTAGGCGTTGGCTTCAGCATCTGACTGGAAAATGCCGGCAGACTGTATCAGCCAATAGGAGTAATAAGGTTGTCCTACTTTGGAGCGGTAAGGAGACAATACATTTCTCCAGCTGTCGGAGTGTACCCAGAATGAGTTAGGGTTTTCATCGATATATAACACCCGGTTTTGCAGGGTAGCCATATTAGCACTCAGGTCGTAGCCTACAGCACCTATTTTGTCGTGCCAGTTCACAGCCACCTCGATGCCTTTGTTACCTATTTCACCCTGGTTGATCAGCGGGGCTTTGAGGCCGAAGGTATTAGGCCAGTAAGTATCCTGCTGTTTGATGAGATCGTAGGTACGTTTGTCGAAATAATCAGCGGTGATGTTGAGGCGTTGTTTGAGCAGGCTGACATCGATACCGATATCTGTTTGCTGGGATGTTTCCCAGGAGAGGTTAGGATTGTTCTGCACTTCGGTGTACAGTGCGTTTACACGGGGAGCACCATTTCCGATCTGATAGGTATAATTATCTTTCAGTTTAGGATAACCGTAGTAGCGGTCAACGGAGCCGATGTTACCGATGCGGCCCCAGCTGGCTCTGATTTTTACCAGGTCTACTGCAGCGACATGAAAGAATGGCTCAGAGCTGATTTTCCAGGCGGCTGTCACACCGGGAAAACCTTTGGCACGGTTACCGTCGGCCAGTCTGCCGGCGATATCATAACGGTAACTACCGGTCACGAAATAGCGGTCGGCCCAGCTATAGGAGATTCTTCCTACATAAGAGGCGTTTCTGTCTTTCCATTCATCATCTGTTGGACGGTCCTGATCGAATATACCGGCGTTCACAAAAAACCGTGCCCAGTCAGCTTCATTTTCGAAGCCTCTGGCGGCAGTGGTGAAGTTGCGGTTGCCAGCTTCTTGTGCTGTCATAGACACCATCGCACCGATGTTGTGTTTTTTGATGATTTTGTTGTAGTTCAGGGTATTTTCCCATATCCAGGAATATCCTTTATCAGAAGCATAGGACAGTCTGTTTTGGGCATTTGTTTTTCCTGGCTCCAGTCTTTTAGGCTCAAAGTTTTTCCAAAGGCCGTTGTTCTGGCGGTAGGCAAAGCGGGATAAATAGCTCAGACCCGGGATGATATCAGATACGTTCAGTTCTGTTACAGACTGCAGGTCGCTTTTTTTATTGTAAGGCTGGTTGCGGAGCAGTGTAGCTACCGGGTTTACAACGTCTCCATGGATACCAAGGTATTTGGAATCGATGGGTCCAACGCCGCCGAAAGAGCCGTCTGCATAATAAGGGGTGGCAGCACGTGGCATGTAGATGGCGGAGAGGATAACGCCGGTGTAACCGCTGGCGGTTTCAGCATCTCTGTTATCGTTGTTGTTCCAGAAGATATCCTGCCGCAGTTTTACTTTTTTGGAGAATTCATAGTTAGCATTAAAGCGCAGGGAGATATTCTTATTATAAGTATTGAGGAGGGTTCCTTCTTCGTTTTCATAGCGGGCCTGCAGGAGGGTGGAGAATTTTTCTGTACCTGCATTTACGCTGATGTTATGACGTTGTATCATACCGGTACGGAATATTTCCTTCATCCAGTTGGTACGGGTCACCTGTGCATAAGGGTTCAGGGTAGAATCCCATCCGGGCAGTGGTGGCTGGCCTGCATTGATATAGGCCAGGTTAGACACATTTGCTTCGTCTTCAGCCTTGAGGGATTGCAGGGTACGCCATGCCTGTTTGGCGCCTACAAAGCTGGTATATTGTACGTTGGGTTGTCCTTTGGTAGCCTGGCGTGTAGTCACGAGGATAACACCGGAAGCACCGGAGAAAGCACCGTAGATAGCTGCGGAAGCCGCATCTTTTAATACAGTAATGGATTCCACATCGGCCGGGTTATAGGGTGCGTTGGGCACACCGTCTACTACGTACAGTACACTTTCCTTACCACGGGAGCCCACACCGCGGATCACCACGTTGTTGGATTCGCTGGTATGGCCACCGTTGCTTACTACGGTGATACCAGGCACTTTACCCTGGATCATGTTGGCCACATCGAGTACCGGGCGTTCCTTGATTTGTTTCATATCGGGTACTACGGCAACGGCAGCGGAGAGGTCTCCTTTTTTGGCGGTGCCATAACCTACCACTACTACTTCATTCAGGGAGCTGTTGCTGGTTTTGAGTACCAGGTCGATGTGATTGTTATTACCGGGAGTGAGTTCTGTTGTCTGATAACCTACATAACTGAAGCTCAGTACAGGATTTTCGGTATCCACGGTTATTTCGTAGCGTCCTTCGACATCGGTGATGGCTCTGTTTTTTGTGCCTTTCACCCAAACGGTTACGCCGGGGATAGGTTCTTTATTTTCGGTGGTTACACGACCGGTGATTTTATGTGCTGTGATCTGTTTACCGGAGGTCGTTGTTTCCTGTTGTTGTTGTCTTTTGCGGAGCAGGATTGCTTTGTCGCTAACGCTGTATTCTATATCAGACTGGTTGCTGAGCAGATGCAGTGCTTCGTTGAGGGTGATATTGTCTGTTTTGAGATTTTTGATAGTGATACCATCAAAATCTTGTTTGACATAGTTGAAAGTGAAGCTGCTCTGGTTGCTTAATGCTTTTAGCACCTGCGAAAGGGAAGCGCTGGAAACGTCCAGTTTAACCTTTTCGTTCAGGTTGTTTTGTCCAAAGCCAAGGGTGGCAGGAAGCAGGCAGCAACCCAGCAACAGGGCGCGTTTGATGCCAGACATGGCAGGCCCGCCGCTGCGGACCTGTTGGTCCGAGACTGTAAATTTCCTTTTCATATAAGTTGTTTTTCGGAGTGTTGTAGCTTTTTTAAAAAATGGTCACTTCTCTATCGGAAATTTTATACTGTTTACGACTGATGTAACATAAATTGTCCAGCATTCTGGTGAAGCTGTCTGTTTTAAATATGACTGTAATATTCTTTTGTATGTCTGTTGTATTTTTCCATTTTACAGAATAACCATGACGGTCGCAGAGCCTGGTGACTGCGTCTTTCAGCGGGATGTCGGTGGCGGTGAAAGCGCCGTCTTTCCAGGCAGCTACCTTGGCGGCATCGGTTTCACTCACATGCATCAACGTTTCTCCACTGTTGTAAGCGGCGGCATAGCCGGGTTTTAATACAGTAGCCACGGATTTGTTTTTACGGGCTTCCACCTGTACTTTACCCTGCAGGAGTGATACCCTGGTAGTTTTTTCCGCTGCATAGGCTTCTACGTTGAACTGTGTGCCCAGTACGCGGATGGCCATATCCCTGGTATGGATGATGAAAGGGTGTTTGTCGCTGGCATGTACATCAAAAAAACCTTCACCCGTGAGCGTTATACTGCGTTCATGCTGGTTAAAATCTTTTTTCCAGGATACGGTAGCATAAGCATTGAGCCAGATATGAGAGCTATCGGGCAGTGTTACCTGTTTGATACCGGTGGTATTATTAGTGATGGTCACCATACCGTTTTGGGCCAGGCTGCCGGATATACGGGCCGGACTGCCTTTCCACAGCCATGCAGTGCCTGCCAGCAGCAGTATACTGGCAGCAGCAGACCACCTGATACCCGGGCGGCGCCACCATGGCATAATAGCCGGAGGCAATGCATTTCTGAAACTGGCCAGGAACTGTTCCCGCAACAGGTCTGCTTCCAGGGCAGACAAGTCAGGTGTCCCTTCTCCCAAACCATTATACCACCGGTCGAGGATCTCCAGTTCTTCAGGGCTGCATTTCCCTGCATGAAATTTTTCTAACAGGGCCTGAGCCCCTGGATATTTTTGTGGTGTCATCTACTGAAGAATACCCGGGAGCAAAAAAATGTTAACTACGCCAACGTTAAGGAATTGTAAACAACACCCAGGAGGCCACCAGGCTGAGTGCCAGGGAAGGATTGGCTTTGATATGTGTTTTCACCTGTTTCAGGGCCCGGCTGTATAATACACGGGCGGAAGCCGGGTCTATGTCCAGCATCCCGGCAATCTGTTGATATGAATAATGATGACGGACTCTTAACGTCATCAGCTGCTGCTGACTGGGTGACAAAGTATCCAGCGCTTCGTTTAATACAGCTTCCTGCAGCCCATATAACTCTTCCTGGGCAAAGGCGCCGGGCGTATCCAGCGTATCCTGCAATAATGTTTCCAGCTGTTTCAGGTGGGCCTGGTAACGGCCATTGGTACGGTAGTATTTAAATATGCGGAGTTTCAGCGCATGTAACAGATAAAACTCAAGACCTTCATCTTTCGGAGCTGTATCCCATTTCTCCCATAAAGAAAGAAAAATATCCTGCACAATATCAAACGCATCGTGTGCATTGGTTTTGGCCACCGCAATGGCCAGGAGCTTGTTCCAGTAAGCAGCCACAGATTGCTCAAAAGCCAGCCGATCTGCCACAGTACCTGCTTTACAGGAAGTAATTGGTTTATGCACGGTCATAAAAAGGAAATATAACTGTCACAACAAAAGTAATCGTTCAATATTACGTGGATATTAAGTTTATGCCGATTGGTCCTGTCTTTTAATATATTCCTTCCCGTTAATGGCCTTTTTTATAGTGCATTTACATCGTCTTCATACAATTTATAAATTTTCTCAATAAATACAGCATATCAGGGCATAAAAAAACCTGGCTTCTCGCCAGGTTTTGAATTTTGTGTATGTAATATAAATTAATGAGCCCAATTAAAACCACTTACATTAAACTCCATCTGCCGTACGCCTGAACGATAGAATTCGGCTTCTATCAACACTTTTTTAGCTGTCTTCATTCGTGCAATGAACTTTGAAACATTATCAATAAACAACACTTTTGTATCTCCATCATTTGCATTAGATGTGCCAAAAGTCATGGGTTTATCGTCATCAAATCTCACTTTAATATTCTGGCCTTGAAAGCTGGAATTAAACTGTCCTTTTGACACCATTAATAACAAATTATTCTTTTTGTTTTTATTTCTGAGATACAATGTTGCCGTAGAACCGCCCTGGTAAGGGAACTCAAACTGCAACAGTTCATTGGCATCCACCTCTGCATGGTAAACCTTGTCAGAGGTCATTTTATCTTCGTCTTCAGAATATCTCCAGGCACTGGCAACGGCAGCTTCGCCTTCTTTGGGGTCGGTTCCGGATACTTGCACTTTAGTTGAATCGTTAACAGCCTTGGTAGC